>NC_022600.1:4409804-4724791 GCF_000484535.1 Gloeobacter kilaueensis JS1
GTCGGGACCGGGTTCGTCCACGTGTTTGCCTTCGAGGATGACGCCGCCTTCGGTGGCGTCGCTCAGGCCCGCGACGATATTGAGCAGGGTCGATTTGCCGCAGCCGGAGTGGCCGAGGATAGCGACAAATTCACCCTCGCGCACCTTGAGGGCGACATCTTTGAGGGCAACAAAGGAACCTCTGGTCGTGGCAAAGGTCTTGGTGATAAAACTCAATTCGAGAAATGCCTGGGTCATAATCGGGGCTCGATGGGCAGTGAAACAACAGATCAAACCGCCGCCGGAAGCTGCGGGTGGGAGATGGCGAAGCTGGCAAGGTAGGCACCGGGGTCCGCCGGATCGAGAATGGCATCCCCCGGCAGGGCCAGAGGCTGGTAGCCGGCTTCGGGAAGGACGATACCCAGCTCGGCGGCGGCCTGGCGGTAAGTGTCCTCGCACCAGACCCGCTCGATGGCCCGCTGCCAGTCCACCGGAAACGGCACCAGCCCCCAGCGGGCCATCTGGGCCAGTATCCAGAGCCGCTCGCTCAGGTTGGTGCTCGCCCCCTCGAAGAGGTTGAAGTCCTCCAGGTGGGCGGTGCGGCCAAAGCCGTAGTCGTAGGAACCAGAAAGGCCCAGGCTCGCGTAGATCGGATCGGCGTTGACAAAGGCTTTTGCCGTTACCAGGGCGATCAACTCCTCGCGGTGGGAGGCGTCGGCGGCCCACCGGCAGGCTTCGAGGAGCGCTTTGGTGAGGGCCAGGTGGGTGCGCGGGTGGGCGTCGGCCCAGCTTTGCCTGAGGATCAACGATTTTTCGGGATGGCCGGACCACAGATCGAGGCTGGTGGCGGGCACAAAGCCCAGTCCTTCGTGGACGGCGCGGGCGTTCCAGGGTTCGCCCGAGCAAAAGCCGTCGATATTTCCGGCGCGCAGGTTGGCGACCATCTGGGGCGGCGGAATGACCACCAGTTCGACGTCGCGATCCGGGTCGATGCCCGCCCCGGCAAGCCAGTGGCGCAAGAGCAGGTTGTGCATCGAATGGGCGGAGACGACCCCCAGCACCGGGCGTCTGGTGCCTGCCAACAATCGGGCAAAGTCCTCGCGGCTGCGCACCCCCTGCTCCCAGTAGCGGCGGTGCAGGGTGATGGCGTTGCCGTTGCGGGTGAGGGGCATCGCGGCGATGAGGGGCACCGCTGCCCGGCGAAAACTGCCCAGACTCTCTCCCAGAGCCATGGGCGTAACGGCCAGGGCAGCGTCCAGCCGCTCCTCGATGAGCCCTTCGTGGATCGCTTTCCAGCCCGGCTCGCGGACGAGCGTTACATTAAGACCCTGCTCGGCAAAGAAACCTTTTTGCTGGGCGACGACGAAGGGCACGCAGTCGGAGAGCGGCACAAAGCCAAGGCTGAGCGCCGTTTTTTCTAAGCTGGTGCTGGCAGAGGTGGCGGGCTGGAGGCGGGGGATGCCGCCCTGGGCTGCTTTTTTCGCTTTGCTCAAAAAGTACAACAGTTCGTTGCGCTGCCGGTAATAGTGGGGGTTGTTGATCACCTCCATGCGGCTGCGGGGCCGGGGCAATTCGACGCCCATCACCTCGGCTACCCGCGCCGCCGGGCCGTTGCTCATCATCACGATTCGATCCGAAAGGAGCAGCGCCTCCTCGACATCGTGGGTGACCATCACCACCGTGATCCGGTGCGCTTCCCAGATTTTTAACAGCTGCTCCTGCAGGCGGCCACGGGTAAGGGCGTCGAGGGCACCGAACGGTTCATCGAGCAGGAGCACCTTCGGGCGGGTGGCGAGGGCGCGGGCGATCCCGACGCGCTGGCGCATTCCACCGGAGATCTGGCCGGGTTTTTTGTCCGCCGCCGCCACGAGTTGCACCAGCTGCAGGTGCTCCTCGACAATCTGCTTCTGCTCTTCGGCCCCCCGTTCGCCGTGGACGGCCCGTACGGCGAGGGCGATATTCTGGCGCACCGTGAGCCAGGGCAACAGCGAGTGGTTTTGAAAGGCCACCATCCGATCCGGCCCCGGCCCGTTCACCGGCACTCCCGCCACCGTCACCCGGCCACTGGTGGCCAGGTTCAGCCCGGCAATCATGTTGAGCAGCGTCGATTTGCCGCAGCCGGAGTGGCCGATAATCGAGACGAATTCCCCCTCCTCGATCTGGAGGTTGACGCCTTTCAGTGCCTCGAAGCGCTCACCTTTTTTGCCGATAAAGCACTTGCCGGCGTTCTGAATTTCAAGAAAAGCCATAACAAAATTTCCCGGATGTGAAGTGGACGGTGGGCATTACTCGGAGGCCACCAGGAGCCGACCGGCGTACCAGACCAGCCGGTCGAGGGCAAAGCCCACCAGGCCGACGCACAATACGGCGAGGATGATGTCGGCCATGCGCGAGCTGTTGTAAGAATCCCAGATAAAAAAGCCGATGCCGACGCCGCCGGTGAGCATCTCCGCCGCCACGATCGCAAGCCAGGCGAGGCCGACGGCGATGCGCAGGCCCGTAAAGATGTAGGAGGCCGCCGAAGGCAGGAGAATCTGGAAAAAGTAGGTCGCCTTTGAGAGGTTGAGGACGCTTGCGACGTTGCGGTAGTCCTGGGGGGTGGAGCGCACGCCGACGGCAGTATTGATGATGATGGGCCAGATGGCGGTGATGAAGATGACGAAGATCGCGCTCGGATTGGCCTGGCTTAAAGCCGCCAGAGCGATCGGCAGCCAGGCCAAGGGCGGAATCGTGCGCAGCACCTGGAAAATTGGATCGAGGGCGAGCTGAAAGGGCCGCAGCGAGCCCATGAGAATCCCCAGGCTGACACCTACCACCGCCGCCAGGCTGTAGCCGATCGCCACCCGCCCCAGCGAGGCGGCCAGTTGCCAGAAGATGCCCTTGTCGTTTTCGCCGTTGTCAAAAAAGCCGACAACCAGCGGCTGCACGTCCTGCACCACCTGGGCCGGTCCCGGCAGGGTACCGGTGAGGCCGGCGGCGCTCAGCACCTGCCAGATCCCCAGAAAAATCGCCACCGCCACCAGCGGCAGCACAAAGACCCCGCTGCGTTCGAGCAGTGCCTGGATTGGGAGGGCCGGGCGGGGGGTGTCCGCCTCGCGGCTGGCGGGAGCACTCATAGTCTCGTTGGTCGTTGTCATAAATGTCCTGCGGGTGAGCGATGCAAATTACGCCAGTTTTTTGAGCTTGACGCTCTTGAGATAAGCTTCCGGATGGTTCGGGTCGAAGCTGATGCCGTCGAAGAATTTTTCGACGCCGCGCGAGGGACTCTTGGGGACCGGCTGGCCCAGGCCCTTTGCTGCCTCGCGCCAGAGATCCTCGCGGTTGACGGCGGCGACGAGCTTTTTGGTGTCGGTGGCCACTGGCAGCATTCCCCAGCGGATGTCCTCGGTCAAAAACCACAGGTCGTGGCTCCTGTACGGGTAGGAGGCAAAGCCCTGCCAGAACTGCATGGCGTGGGGGCTGTTGCGCTCGACGGGCCTGCCGTCGCCATAATCGAAGATGCCCTTGTAGCGGGCAACGATATCCGAGACCGGCGCACCGATCCACTGGCGCTTCGAGACGATCTGGGCGAGTTCGTCCTTGTTCTCGGCTTTGTCCGCCCAGATCTGGGCTTCTTGGATGGCCATCAAAAGCGCCTTGCTCGCCTTCGGGTACTTCTCCACGTAGTCGGCGCGCAAGACAAAAGATTTTTCGGGGTGGCGGTTCCAGATCTGCCCGGTGGTGAGGGCCGAATAGCCGATCTGCTGGTTGATGAGCTGCTGGTTCCAGGGCTCGCCCACGCAAAAGGCGTCGGTTACGCCCGTCTTCATGTTGGCGACCATCTGGGGCGGCGGGACGGTGATGACCTTCACATCCGTCTCCGGATCGACGCCCCCCGCCGCGAGCCAGTAGCGCAGCCAGGCCCAGTGGGTGCCGCCCGGAAATGTCTGAGCGACGGTGATCGGATCGCCCTTCGATCTGGCCTTGAGCGCTTCTTGCTTCATCGGCGCAGCGTCAAGGGTCAGCTTCAAAGGCTTGTACTTGTTGGCAACTGAAATTGCCTGGCCGTTGACGTTGAGGCGGGCCAGGATAAACAGCGGTATTTTTTTGTTGCCCTTGGTGATGTTGCCGTTGCTGATCAGATACGCCATCGGCGTGAGCAGGTGCGCCCCGTCGATTCCGCCGCCATCGGCACCCAGTTCGAGATTGTCGCGGGTGACGCCCCAGGATGCCTGCTTGAGCACTTCGACTTCCTTCATGCCGTACTTGTCGAAGTAGCCCTTTTCTTTGGCAATCACCAGGGGCGCACAGTCGCTGAGGGCGATAAAGCCCAGCCGCGCCTTTGGGGTCTCCGGGGCATCGGCGGCACTGACGTAGCCGGGCACAAACAGCGAACCGGCGGCTGCCGCTCCACTGATAAGTACGTCCCGGCGCTTGAAAGTAAATTGGGTGGAATCAGACATCGCAAAGGATCTGCTGGTTGCGTTTCCCTCAAGAAACACGCTGTATCTTTAACGAAACGTGCCGCCCGATACACAAAATTTGAGAATCGCTGTTCCCGCTATCAGGTCGATAACGATCTGGAATAAAAAGGGCAAACAGCAGCCGTTTTGTCAGATAGCTAACGCTCGGGCGGACATTCGACTTCACGCACAAGTGCCGCGAACTGCGGTACTTGCAATTCGAGTCGCTCGAGAAGTTCCTGCACACTCATGGGTGGTCGCTTGAGTGCTTGAGCCTGCCGAACGACAGCCTGCACCATTGCTTGCGGGTCGATGTGATAGAGATGGCACAGGAAGGCATCAGGATGTTGAGCCTCGACGTCCCACGGCTGCAGATCCTCTTTTTGGAAGTCCTTAATGTTCGTGGTGACAATCACCTGAGCACCGATTCTTACTGCTGCAGCAAGTACATGCCGGTCTTTAGGATGGTTGGTCATTGCAGCAATCAAAGCCATCGGCACTTCGACAATCGCCTGGGGGAAGGCTTTTTGAAGAGCCTGCTGGAGATCATCTGCCTGCAACTGGTTTAGCCTCCCTCGCTTCAGTAGATTGCGGGTTACCTCTTCGAGAATGGCCAGACTCCAGTGAGGACGGTAAATTCCGGCTCCAGCAGCCCGTAGCAGAGTGTCCCGTAGGGGGAGAGGATACAGAACACAGGCATCGAGGACAACGGGAAAAACTGGATACTCAACCGTCATCTTCGCGAACCGCTCCGGCAACTGCCTCCAAGTCGTAGAAGCCCAGATCCTGGCTCATCTGGGTGAGTTCATCTAGAGCCTGATGGCACTGCCGGTCGCGCTGTTGCTTGTAGTCGAGCAAATCCTTGACGTAGATCCGTCGATGGGTGCCGGACCTATGGTAGGGGATACTGCCGACTGGCTGCAAAAGTTTGTCGATGAGGAAAGGTCGTGAGACGTTTAGCAAAGCGGCAGCCTGTTGCGTCGAGAGTTCATGCTCGAGGGGCAGAAATTCTACGGCCTTGCCTGCTTTAAGTAACGGAATGACCTGGCTGAGCAGACGGTAAACCGAGTCCGGTAGAGGAACGCTCTCTCCATCCGGACCCGTTAATCGCGCCTGTATGGATGGAACATGCAGCAGTCGGTCTATCTGCTCCAGAGATGGTAGCTCGTCTTGAGAAGCGACGACGCCCCCCGATAAAGCCTTCTGCTCAAGCATGGTTGTTCTCCCGCAAAGGGATCGTGCAGCCAGGAGCCGCAGCCCAACCTCAGTTTATCCACTAAACGCAATAAACGCAACGGATGCCATAAATGACAATCCCAAGCGCATAATACACTGGTAGTATGCCCACCGATGAAGGGGGCGAGGAGATAGCTCGATGTTGCTGGAGCAGATCAAAGCGGACAGTCTGGAGGCGCGCAAGCGCAACAGCAAGGAGCCGGGGGTGCATACCCGGCGCGTCAGTTTGCTGGGGACGCTCTACGCTGAGGCGAGCCGCGTCGGCAAGGACGCCGCCAACCGCCCGAGCACGGATGAGGAGGTGCTGGCAGTGGTGCGCAAATTTATCAAAAACCTCGACGAGACGATCGCCGTCTTGCAAAAGGCAGGCAAGAACACCGCTGGTCAGTTAGAAGAAAAGGCGATTCTCGAGGGCTACCTGCCGCGCCAGCTCAGTTCTGAGGAGTTGAGGGCGGCGATAGAAAGCATCGTCGCGGATCTGGGCGAAAAATCGCCAAAGGCGATGGGCGAGGTGATGAAGCAGCTCAAGGAGCGCTACGGCGGCCAGTTCGACGGCAAACTGGCCAGTGAAGCGGCGCGGACGATCTTGAATCGCTGAGGGGAGAGCCGGTGGCTGACTTTATCAAGCTCGACCAGTTTCTCAAGCTCGCCGGAGCCGTCCAGACGGGCGGCCAGGCGAAGCTGCTTGTTCAAGACGGGCAGGTGATGGTGAACGGTGCCGTCGAGACGCGCCGGGGCCGCAAGCTGGTGAATGGGGACGTGGTGAGGCTGGGCGAGCAGATTTACCCGGTTGAGCTGGGTGCTCCCGACGAGGACGGCGCAATCTCGTGAAACTGCAGGTGCGGGTTGCGCTCGCTCATCTGCTGCAGACCCCAGGGGGTCTTAAAGAGAATCACCAGCCGCCCCTCGACGTCTTTGAGGCCGAGGCTGTCAAAGTACCAGTCGATGGTCTCCAGATCGTCCGGGTGCTTGGCGCTCACCCAACGCGCCATCGTCCAGGGCAACGGTTCGAGCAGCGTCTCGACGTTGTACTCGCTCTCCAGCCGAAAGCGCACCACGTCGAACTGCAACTGGCCCACCGCCGCCAGGATCGGATCGCGCTTGGCCTCGTCTTGATGAAAGAGCACCTGAACCGCTCCTTCCTCGCGCAGTTGGGTGACGCCTTTGAGAAATTGCTTGTACCTGGAGGGGTTCGGGTTGCGCAGGGTGGCAAAATGCTCGGGCGCAAAAAGCGGGATGCCCTCGAAGGCCACCGGTTTACCCAGGCAGATCGTATCGCCGATGGCGAAGGTGCCAGGGTTGATCACGCCTACGATGTCGCCCGCATAGGCTTCTTCGACCGTCTCGCGCTCCTGGCCGAACAGTTTGAGCGAACGGGAGAGCCGGACTTTTTTGCCCAGGCGGGTGTGGTGAACGGTCATGTCCTTCTCGAACCTGCCCGAGCAGACGCGAATAAAGGCGACGCGGTCGCGGTGCTGCGGGTCCATATTTGCCTGAATCTTGAAGACAAAGCCGGTAAAATCTGTGTCCTCCGGTGAGATGATCCCGGTGTCGGCGCGGTGGATGCCCGGCTTGGAGGCAAAGTCGATGAAGGCGTCTAAAAAAAGCTGCACCCCAAAATTGTTGGCGGCACTGCCAAAGAAGACAGGCGTGAGCAACCCCTGCTCGACGCGCCGCTGGTCAAATTCGGCGGCCACCGCATCGAGCAGTTCGATTTCCTCGGCCACCTGGAGGTAGGTCTGCTCGTCCATCAAGGCGCGCATCCGCTCGTCGTCGATCGAACCGACGGTGACCGGAGCGATCCGGCGGCCCCCCTGGGTGCGATCAAATAGATGAACTGCGTGCAGGAGCCGGTCGTAGACGCCCCGAAACGTCTCGCCCATGCCGATGGGCCAGTTGACAGCAAAGACATCGATGCCCAGAACCTTCTCGATCTCGTCGAGCAATTCGAGCGGCTCGCGGCCTGGGCGGTCAAGCTTGTTGATGAAGGTAAATATCGGAATGCCGCGCATCCGGCAAACGTCGAAGAGCTTGCGCGTCTGGGCCTCGATGCCCTTGGCGGCGTCGATGAGCATCACGGCGTTGTCGGCGGCAGCCAGGGTGCGGTAGGTGTCCTCCGAAAAATCCTGGTGGCCCGGCGTATCGAGCAGGTTGATCTGGTGGTCGTGGTAGCCAAACTGCAGGACCGTCGAGGTAATCGAGATGCCGCGCTGCTGTTCCATCGCCATCCAGTCGGAGGTGGCGTGGCGCTGGTTGCGCCGGGCGCGCACCGAACCGGCCATGTCGATCGCTCCGCCGTAGAGCAACAGCTTTTCGGTGAGCGTCGTCTTGCCCGCATCCGGGTGGGAGATAATCGCAAAGGTGCGCCGCCGACTTACTTCGGCGGCAATCGAGTCGGTAGGCATTCAGCGCATTTGAAGAAGTGGGACATACCCCAAGCCTAACGTTCTGCAGCCGACAGGCTCAAGTTGACAGACCAGAGAATTTGAATAATTCTGAGATTGGACTTAGTACGATCTAGCTGAATCTACAATCAGGAGAGATGACGCTCATGACTGCAGCCGTTGGCCTTCCGGCCCCCAGCTTTACGCTCAAGAGCACCAAAGGTGCAACCAGCCCCAAAAACCTCGGTGCGCCGATTTCCCTCAGCGACTATCGCGGCAAGTGGCTGATCTTCTTTTTCTATCCCCTCGATTTTACGTTTGTCTGCCCGACGGAGATCCTGGCGCTCTCCGATCGCTACGAAGAATTTGAAGCGCTCGACACCGAGATTCTCGGCGCTTCGACCGACAGTGTCTTCAGCCACTGGGCCTGGATCAGCACCCCACGCGAAAAAAATGGCATCGCCGGGCTCAACTTCCCCCTGGTTGCCGATTACACCAAGGAGACGGCAACAGCCTACGGCGTGCTCAACGAAAAGGAAGGCTACGCCCAGCGGGGTCTATTCATCATCGATCCCGACGGCATCCTCAAGTACGCGACGATCACCGACGACAACGTTGGCCGCTCAGTCGAGGAGACGCTCCGGGTTCTGCAGGCGCTGCAGAACGGCGGTCTGTGCCCCGGCGACTGGAAGCCCGGTCAAAAAGTGCTCGAAGTCGTCTAGCTATGGCACTGCGGCTGCGTTCTACCCTGCCTTCTTTTGAAGGGGCCACCCGCTGGCTGAATCGCACCCCCCAGCCGGAGGACTACCAGGGCCAGGTGCTTGTGGTTCATTTCTGGTCGATTAGCTGCTACATCTGCCACGATGTCGTCGAGCAGTTCAACGCCATCCGCGACGATTACCAGGCGAAGGGCGTACGCTTTATCAGCGTCCACCAGCCCCGCAGCGAGGCCGAACTCGACCTTGCAGCGGTCGAAAAGGACGCGAAGGAGAACATGCTCCTCACCCAGCCCTGTGCGATCGACAACGATCACACGATCGTCGATCGCTTTATCAACGAGTACGTCCCCGGCTACTACGTCTTCGACCGCAAAGGCGAGATGCGCCACTTTCAGACCGGCGGCAAAGGCTACGAGCGGATCACCAGGGCTCTCGACCGGTGCCTGAGCGAAGGGGACGAAGCGTAAAGGGCGCAAAAAGATGCGCTTTGAGGGTGCCCTGCCGGCACCCTTTTTTATTCGGCAGCGCCTTACAGCTGCACCTGGGTATAGCTCAGCAGCTGTTCTGCCCAGCGGATCTCGGAGAATCTCCGGTGCTCCGCCGCCACCTGACGCAGGCGGGTGAGATTGTCGCGCAGGCACCGATGAAGGTGGCCACTGGTCATGTCCAGCCGACACTCCCGGCTTGCTGAATCGACTAACATGCTGTCGATGCTGAACCAGGCCAGTCCGTCGGCCATCCGGCGGTCCTGTGGGCCAATCCAGGAACTGGTAAAGGGCAGATTCACAAACAGCGAGCGCTGCAAAGAAGGCGTCCGCAGCAGTTCAATATAGGCAGTTTTATTGGGGACCAGGCGCTGAAAGGCACTGAGGGCTGTATTGAGATCGGCGAATAACTGGGTGTGGTTGCCGGCAGGATGCCCCCAGACACCGGCTGAGGGTACCAGCAGGGCAAAGCTTAGAACTGGAGCTATCAGTTTTGTCATAGTCCTCTCCTTCACTGCTGCGCTTTATGGCAGCAGTGGAATTCAAAAGGCTGGTCGTTTGGGTTCGACCTGTCACTCCGTTGCGGAAGGCGATGCGAGCTGATCGAGGCAGGCTGCAAGCGGCAAGCCCAGGGCGACTGTGGCTCGAATGGCGGCGGTGGGGCAGACGCACTCAATTGGTTACCTTTCACCACAATTGTAGGGATAGATCATCCGCCACTTTTAAAGACGAGATGAAGTTTGTCTCACTTTTAGCTGTAAAGCGAGGGGTGAGCGGGCAGGGCGCGCCCGTGGGATGATGGGGCAATGTCTGTTCTGGAAGGCCCGTTTGGAAGTTCAACTGCGCAGTTATGTCTACATCGATAGTCTCCAGTCCCAGTTCGCCGCCTTCTTAGGAACGATCGCACCGGGCTTTTTGCCGCTGCCGGGGGACGCTTCGCTCTGGGTTGAGATCTCTCCCGGCATCGAGATCAACCGGGTCACCGACATTGCCCTTAAAGCGGCGGTGGTCCGGCCCGGCCTGCAGGTGGTCGAGCGCCTCTACGGCAGCCTCGAAATCCATTCGCACCGCCAGGGCGAAGTCAAGACCGCCGGCGATGCGATCTTGCAGTACCTGGGAGCGAGTATCCGCGACCGGGCCAGACCCAAAGTGATCTCAAGCCAGATCATCCGCAACATCGATGCGCACCAGACCCAACTGGTCAACCGCTTCAAGCGCGGCCAGATGATCCTGGCAGGCCAGACGCTCTTTGTACTGGAGGTCGAACCTGCCGCCTACATCGCCCTCGCCGCCAACGCCGCCGAGAAAGCCGCCAACATCAACATCCTCGATGTCTACCCGTTCGGCAGCTTCGGACGGCTCTACCTGGGAGGTGAGGAGCGCGACATCATGGTCGGCTCCGCTGCCGCCATAGGCTCGATGGAAGATATCTACGGCCAGCAAAATGGCTCCGCTGCCCGGAGAGAATAAATCTGGGTCTTCAGTCTCCAGCCAGCAATGCGGGTAGAGACAAGCTAGAGACGATGAAAATTCAAATTCCTGAGCTGTCGCTGGTGGTGCTGGTTGGTTCGAGCAGTTCTGGCAAATCGACCTTTGCCCGGACGCACTTTCGGCCAACCGAAGTACTCAGTTCAGACCGGTTTCGAGGGCTGATTGCAGACGACGAGAACGACCAGTCGGTGAGCGAACAAGCATTTGAGGTATTGCACATGGTAGCAGCTAAGCGCCTTGCATTGGGCCGGCTTGTGGTTATTGATGCCACGAACGTACAGAGCAAGGCGCGCAGACCATTGTTGGAGTTGGCCGCTCGCCATCACGTTCTGGCTGTCGCTATCGTCTTTGATCTGCCGGAGCCGCTTTTGATCGAGCGCCACCAGAGGCGCACAGACCGGCCCTTTGGTGAAGCGGTCGTCCGGCTGCACTACCAACAGTTGAAGCGTGCGCTGCCAAGTTTGCAACGCGAGGGGTTCCACCGGATCTTCATCTTGTATTCAGAAGCGGAAGTGGCGGCAGCCGCAGTGGTTCGCCAATTGATCTAGCGCGTTCACGAGTGCGTCTTTGCTATCCTCGCCTCTGAAAGCGAAACGGCGGACCAGCACCAGGCGGCTGAGAGATCTTGGGCGTCGTCGCCGACGTTTCCAGGAGCTTGCAGGTCGGCGAGAGTCTGAGCGATCTGCCTGCCCGTGCTGCCGGCTAGATCGGTGACATCGAGCAGTTGAGTGGCCAGAGCGCAGATTTTGCTCTTGATTTTTGAGTGATCAGGCAGGTGCGTTCTTCTCACCCGGTAGGGCGTAGACGCGGCGGCCAAATTCGAGGAGCATATCGACCAGCATCGGCAGCGAGAGGCCCAGCACATTCGTGTAGCAGCCGTCGATCGCCTCCACAAGACCCGCTCCCAATCCCTGGATCGAGTAGCCCCCGGCGGTAGAGAGCGGTTCGCCGCTGGCGACATAAGCGGCAATCTCAGAGGCGCTCATCGCCTTGAGCTTGACTTCGGTGATGTTGCAGCGCAGCGAGCGCTGCTCCCCTTCGATGAGGGCCATGCCGGTGTAGACGGTGTGCCGCCGCCCCTGCAACTGCTCCAGCATCTCGGTGGCGCGCCGGGCGTCGAGGGGCTTGCCCAGAATCTCACGATCGGTGGCGACGACGGTATCCGCCGCCAGAATCAGATCCTGGGGATAGGGTTCCTGTAGCGCCAGCGCCTTACCGAGGCTATTGTTCAAAACAAGCCGATCCGGCGGCAAGCTCTCGTCTGCCACCTCGGCAAACTGGCTGGCAAAAGCACGAAAGTCGATGCGCAGTTGCTGCAACAACTCGCGGCGGCGCGGCGAAGCGGAGGCTAAAAGCAAGGAGACGGCCATCGTGTACTCAATTTCTCAGGGCCAGTATATCCGCGCATTCAAGTCGAAATTAAAATAGATTATGCTCTATAGATTTTCAAAAAAAGTTTGATTTCCGTCGATGGTAAGGACCGTTAGTATGCAAATGTGAAGGTGGCCGTGCCTTGAGGCCGCCGGAGCGAGACAAGCCTTCGCAGGACTGCGGCTGTAGAAGCGGGCAGTCCAATTCAGACGACAGGGGCCACCGCGCGTCTTTTGACGCGGCGGCGGGAAACTTGTGTGCAATTACGCGGTTGAGGACGGGACATGGAAAAAACAACAGGTGCGGAACAGGAACAGACGGCGATCAAGACGGGGCGGCGCAGTTTTCTGGTCGCTGCCGGGGCAGTGGGCGCGGGTCTACTGCTCAAGCCGGGCTACGCGGGGGCGGCGGACGCTCCGGAGGTAACGGGGGCGCGCATCGGCTTTGTC
This sequence comes from Gloeobacter kilaueensis JS1, assembly GCF_000484535.1. NCBI lineage: Bacteria > Bacillati > Cyanobacteriota > Cyanophyceae > Gloeobacterales > Gloeobacteraceae > Gloeobacter > Gloeobacter kilaueensis. The sequence goes on from NC_022600.1 coordinate 4,422,361, forward strand.
GGCCAGACCGACGCGGCACCGCTCATCATCGCCAAAGAAAAGGGCTACTTCGCCAAGCAGGGTCTTAAAGATATCGAACTGGTGAAGTTGCCTTCTTACGCGGTGATCCGCGACAACCTCGAACTGGGAACGGACAACGGCGGCATCGACGGCTCGATGATTCTGCGGCCCATCGGCTTTTTGATGGCCCTGGGCACGATCACGAAGGGCAACAAGAAAGTACCGATGTACGTGCCCCTGCAACTCAATATCGACGGCCAGGGGATCACGATCTCCAACGAATTTCGCAGCGAAGATCCGCGCCTCGACAGCTCGCCCATCAAGGCAAAAGTCGAGAAGGCCAAGTCCCAGAGCCGCCGCTACAAGTTTGCCAGCACCTTCCCTGGTGGGACGAGTGACCTGATGATGCGCTACTGGCTTGCCGCCGGGGGCATCGACCCCGACAGCGACGTCGAGAGCCTGATCGTACCGGCGGGCCAACTGGTGGCCAACATGAAAGTCGGCAACCTCTCCGGTTTTTGCGTGGGTGATCCCTGGCACGCACGGGCGATCAGCGAAAAGACCGGCTACACCGCGCTGATTTCAGGTGAGATGTGGCGCGACCATCCCGAAAAAGCGCTCACCCTGCGCGCCGACTGGAGCGACAAGAACCCCAAGGCGACGCGGGCGATCGTGCGGGCGGTGATCGAGGCCCAGCAGTGGTGCGACGTGATGACCAACCGCGAGGAGCTGGCAAAGATTCTCTCTGGCCGCGAGTACACCAACGTGGCTGCCGCCGACCTGCTGCCCCGCCTCAAGGGCACAGTCGATTACGGCGACGGACGGGTAGTGCAGAACAGTCCCTACATCATGCGCTACTGGAAGAACAACGCTTCTTACCCGTACAAGAGCCACGACCTGTGGTTTTTGACCGAAAACATCCGCTGGGGCAAGTTGCCGCCGGACTTTGCCCAGGTGCGCAAGGTGATCGATCAGGTCAACCGGGAAGATGTCTGGCGCACCGCCGCCAAAGAACTGGGCGTCCCGGCTGCTCAGATTCCGAAGAGCACCTCCCGAGGCGTCGAGACGTTCTATCCCGACAAAGTCAAATTCGATCCCAAAAATCCGGAGGCGTACCTGGCGAGCCTCAAGATCAAGCGGGTCACCGACATCAAAGTAAAGCGCACCTGATCGTGCAAGCACCCTGACAGGAGATTTTTGGCGATGACGACAACACTGGACACGCGCAGCCGTCAGACCACCAGCCAGCGGTGGACGGCTCTTATCAACGGCAAGAAGTTGCAGCGGATCATTGCTCCGGCGGTGGCGATCACCTCGGTGCTGGTGCTCTGGCAGCTCCTGTGCTCGCTGCCGGGGGCGACCCTGCCCACCCCGACCCAGGTGGTTAGCGACACCTGGGAGCTGATTGTCAATCCTTTTTATCAGGGCACCGGCACCAACAAGGGCCTGTTCTGGCAGATCGCCGCGAGCCTCCAGCGCGTCGCGATAGGTTACACCGCAGCGGCGATCGTGGGGGTGGCGCTGGGGATCTTGATCGGGGTCAACCGCCTCTTCTACGCCGGTCTTGACCCCCTGGTGCAGGTATTTCGCACGATTCCGCCCCTGGCCTGGCTGCCGATTTCGCTTGCGGCCATCCAAAAATCGGAACTGGCGGCGCTGTTTGTGATCTTTATCACCGCCATCTGGCCCATCTTGATCAACACTGCCGTCGGCGTCCAGCGCATTCCGGCTGACTACAACAACGTCGCCCGCGTCCTCAAGTTGCCGAAGCTCAAGTACTTCTTCAAGATCTTGCTGCCAGCCTCGCTGCCTTACATCTTCACCGGCCTGCGGCTGGGCATCGGTCTATCGTGGCTTGCGATTGTAGCGGCGGAGATGCTCATCGGCGGCGTCGGCATCGGCTTTTTTATCTGGGACGCCTACAACAGCGCCAAGGTGAGCGACATCATCCTCGCCCTGCTCTACGTCGGCCTGGTGGGCCTGCTGCTTGACAAACTGGTCGGTTTTGCAGGCTCGCTGATCGTCCCGGCGGAGCGCAAGTAAGACTTTACCGCCCCCGTCTACTTTCATCAGGAGAACCATCCCATGCACTCTCAAAGTCATCATTTCTCGCGCCGCACGCTCATCCAGGCTACCGCCACCGGTCTTTTCGCCACCTACCTGGGCCTGAAGGCCGACCCGGCGGCTGCCGTCACCGACCTCACCGCCGCCCAGGCATTGCAGCGGCTCAAAGACGGCAACAAGCGCTGGGTAAACAACAAGCTGGAGCACCCGGATCTGACCACGACGCGCCTCAAGGAAGTGGCCAAGGGCCAGAATCCCTTCGTGGCGGTCCTCAGTTGCGCCGATTCGCGGGTGCCAAGCGAGATCGTCTTCGATCAGGGCCTGGGCGACATCTTCGTCACCCGCGTCGCCGGGAATTTTCTGGACGACAACATCTTAGGGAGCCTCGAATTTGCCACCTCCGTGCTCGGTGCGCCGCTCATCGTGGTCATGGGCCACTCTCGCTGCGGTGCGGTGCAGGCAGCGAGCAAGGCCGTCACCGAAGGAACGGTTTTTCCGGGCCACCTCGCCGATTTTGTCGATGCGATCAAACCGGCGGTGCTCTCGGTCAAGGACCAAAAAGGCGACCTGGTCGATAACGCGATCAAGGCAAACGTGCTGCGCAACGTCGAGAAGATCAAGCTCGCCCGGCCCATCATCGCCAAGCTCGTCGATGACAACAAAGTAAAAGTCGTCGGAGCCCGCTACGAGCTGGACACCGGCGAAGTGGTCTTCTTCGAGTAGGCAGACGCATCCTTTATCTGTGAGTGGCAGCTATGACCGTATTCATCGAAATCGAACAGGTTGACAAGGTCTTTACCCTCGCCGACGGCGGCGAGTACATCGCCCTCGAAAACATCGGACTTACGATCCGCAAGGGCGAATTCGTCTCGCTCATCGGCCACTCCGGCTGCGGCAAATCGACCCTGCTCAACATCGTGGCCGGGCTGGACATGCCCACAAACGGCAGCGTTATCCTGGCAGGCCAGCCGGTGGTCGAACCGGGTCCGGACCGGATGGTGGTCTTTCAGAACTATTCGCTTTTGCCTTGGCTCACGGTGCGCGAAAATATCGCCCTCGCCGTCGATGAGGTCTACGCCGACAAATCGAAGCAGGAGCGCAACGCCATCGTCGAGGAGCACATCGCTCTGGTGGGCCTCAAAGCCGCCGCCGACAGCCGCCCGGAGCAGCTTTCCGGCGGTATGAAGCAGCGGGTAGCGATTGCCCGCGCCCTTGCCATCCGCCCGCAGCTGCTGCTTTTGGACGAACCTTTCGGTGCCCTCGACGCCCTCACCCGAGGTTCGCTGCAGGAGCAACTGATGGCGATCTGCGAGGAGAGCCGTCTCACCTGCTTGATGGTCACCCACGACGTGGACGAGGCGCTGCTGCTCTCCGATCGGATTGTCATGCTCTCCAACGGCCCTTCCTCGGGCATCGACCAGATTCTGGAGGTACCCTTTGCCCGGCCCCGCCACCGCCTGGAAGTGGTGAACGACCCCGGCTACTACAGCCTGCGCAGCGAGATGATCTATTTTCTCAACAAGCAAAAGCGGATCAAGCAGCTGCGGGCCAGGGCACCCGTCGCCCGCCACGGCCTTGAGAAGATCAACCTGCAGATTGGCTTTGTGCCCCTCACCGCCTGTGCGCCCCTCGCGATTGCCCAGGAGAAGGGCTTCTTTGCCCGCCACGGCTTAGAAGAAGTCCGCCTGGTGCGCGAGGGAAACTGGCGGGCGATCAGCGACGGCATCGCCGGCGGCTGGTTCGACGCTGCCCAGATGCCCGCCGGGATGCCCCTGTGGTTCAGCCTGGGCGGGGCGAACGAGAAACCCCTGCCGGTGGCGACGGCCCTCACCACCACCCGCAACGGCAACGCGATCACCCTTGCCCGCCGCTTTCTCAAAGAAGATATCTTTTCGCTCGAAAGCTTCGCAGACTACCTCAAGCGCACGCCGGACCTGCGCCACACCCTGGGGGTGGTGCATCCTTCGTCGATGCACAATCTGCTGTTGCGCTACTGGCTGGCAGCCGGCGGCATCCACCCCGACCGGGACGTGGATCTGCGCACCATCCCCCCAGCCCAGATGGTCGCCAACCTGCGCGCCGGAAACATCGACGGCTTCTGCGTGGGTGAACCCTGGAACATCCGCGCCGCCGTCGAGCAAATTGGCTTCACCGTCGCCACCGACCTTGAGATCTGGCTCGGGCATCCGGCCAAGGTGCTGGGTGTGCGCGAGGACTGGCTTGTTGCCCATCCCAATACCCACCTCGCCCTCATCAAGGCGCTGCTTGAAGCCTGCCGCTTCTGCGCCGAGGAGGCCAACGCCGAGGAGGTGCGCGCCATCCTCCGCGATCCGCGCTACCTCGACACCGACCCGGCCTACGTTCAACTGGGCGACGACGATCCGACCAGCTGCCGCATCGGCGACAACTACCGCCCCTACGCCCACCACGAATTTTTTGGCCCCGGCCTCAATCGCCCGAGCCGCACCGAACAGCTCTGGATTCTCACCCAACTGGCGCGCTGGGGCACCGTGCCTTTTCCGCGCAACTGGGTCGAAATTCTCGAACGCGTCTGCCGGGTGAACGCCTTTTCGACCGCTGCCCGCGAACTGGGGCTCGACGTCAACTACCGCCGGGGACCGATCGAGCTGTTCGACAGATTGCCCTTCGACGCCGACGATCCGATCGGCTACCTGGGGCGGCTCACCATCAAGAACGAAGTCTACATCGCCGATGTCGCCCTTTGAGGAGGTCAAAACCATGTCCACTTCTCATCTCACCCGCCCCGAGACGCTCCTCGCCCTGCGCAACGTCTCCAAAGTCTTCCCGTCCTCCACCGGTCCGCGCACCGTCCTCCAGCAGGTCAACCTCACCGTCAGCGAGGGCGAATTCGTCTGCATCATCGGCCACTCCGGCTGCGGCAAGACGACCCTGCTCAACATGGTGGCGGGATTTCTCACCCCCAGCGAAGGGGAGGTGCTACTCAAATCCGAGCCCATCACCGCCCCCGGACCAGACCGGATGGTGGTCTTTCAGGGCTACGCCCTGTTGCCGTGGCTGTCGGCCTTCGAGAACATTTATCTGGCCGTCGATGCGGTCTGGCCCACCAAGTCGCGCACCCAGAAGACAGCGATCGTCCGCGAGAACCTGGCCCTTGTGGGCCTCACCGACGCCGCCCACAAAAAGCCCAACCAGCTTTCCGGCGGCATGAAGCAGCGGGTGGCGATTGCCCGCGCCCTTTCGATCCGGCCCGAAGTCTTGATTCTCGACGAACCGTTCGGTGCCCTCGATGCGATCACCAAAGAAGAACTGCAGGAAGAACTGCTCAAGATCTGGAATGCCAGCCGCTGCACGGTCTTGATGATTACCCACGACATCGACGAGGCGCTGTTTTTGTGCGACCGGCTGGTGATGATGACCAACGGTCCCGCCGCCCGGATCGGCGAAATCCTCACCATTCCCTTTGCCCGCCCCCGCGAGCGCTCCCGGATTATGGAAGACCCGGCCTACTACGAACTGCGCAACACCGCCCTCGACTTTCTCTACCGCCGCTTCGCCCACACTGAGACCTAACCCCCGCATCACCAGTCCGATAGACACCGGACCTTGGACAGGTGTCGTCGCTGACCTCCTATGGCAGCAGGAAGAGCTGGAACCCCAAAACACTCAGCAAAAGTAGAAGTGCTTTGTCTGCGAACCGGCTATCAACCAGAAGAAAGTAAACCACCTTGGTGGTGCCTAAAGTCGAACTTGTGTCGGTTTCAGGTGTTTGCCAAACTTATACGTTCAGCAATTCGCTCAGGCGTATTCATATGCAGTGGGTGAATTGTCGTCCGTCCCTCTGGCGTTAATCCCACCAACTCCCCTTCTCTCAATTAGAAGTGCTCTTGCCAGTTCTGAGAGCGTGGATTAGAGCTTGTTTGTAAATCAGATTCTAGACTGAGGCTATGCCTCAACCTCTCTATCCATCAGGCGAGTGGGCTCTGCTCGAGCCCCTACTGCCTCCGCCGTCACGCTCTGGTCGTCCTCGCCTTGCCTATACGTCACCTGCTCAATGCCCTACTCGTATGTATTGCGCACTAGCCGCCAGTGGCGCGCTTTCCCAAAGACTTCCCGCCCTGGCAAACCGTCTACGCCCTGTGGCGATTGTGGCTGGCTCATGGCTTCTGGCAGCGCTTGAATACTGCACTCAGAGAGCGCACCCGGCTGGCTGCTGGTCGCAATGCTCAACCCACTGGCGTGATTCTCGATAGTCAATCGGTCAAGACCACCGAACATGGTGGCCCTAGAGGCTACGATGGCGCGAAAAAACTCAATGGTCGAAACTCCCCATGCCCCCATGCCGGGGCCAAGTCGGAGGGCAGGCCGCCATATCCTTACCGACACTCAGGGCTGGCTGCTCAAGGTGGTGGTCCACCCGGCACACATAGCTGACCGTGACGGAGCCCTATTGGTATTGGAAGGAGTTAGTCAGAGTTCTCCTCAGTTGCAGAAGGTGTGGTTAGACATGGGCTACCGTGGAGCACGCTTGATGAACTGGGTGCAGCAGCATCTGCCACAGGTGAAGCTGGAAGTAGTGCAACGCCCAAGACGGTGGGTGCGAGTGCCTGCCAATGAGGAACCACCACCAATGCCTCAAGGATTTCAAGTGCTCCCTCGACGATGGCATGCTGCCCCCGCAGGGGGGGTGGTAGAGCGGACGTTCGCATGGTTATGTCGCAATCGGCGCTTGAGTAAAGACTATGAGCGTTTAGCAGAGACGAGCGAGTGTCTGGTATGCCTGGCGATGAGCAAGCTGATGCTGAGAAGGTTAGCAGGATTATGATTTACAAGCAGGCTCTGAGGAGTCACTGCACTCACGAACATGTCGAAGACTAACTCTACGGAAAAATTCTTTGTGTAAAATCCCATTCCCCGTTTGACGAATCTATGAAATCTTGCCGCAAATCACGCTTGGAAAACTGGCGGAGTACCTCTCCTGCAACGTACTGTGCTGTCATAAAATAATTGCCAAGTTCAATACGAGAAATGTTCTGCGCAGTATATCGAGTTGCAACGAATCCAGGAAAGGTCTGGATTGTATTACGTAGTCTAAAACCATCAATATTTGCAAAATGGGTGACGACTTCATGTACTAGCCTGTTAAGATCGTGACCGTAATTGTCCCTGAGCCTTCTTTCGTTAAAGCCGTGAACGGTAAGAAGAGCACCCTTCAAAAGAACTTCTACTGCAAGACAACAGTTTTGAATAGCAACATATTTATTGAATGAGCTTAGAAGAGTAGCTGCTGCAGCTTCTAGATACTGCTTTGCGAGATAAAACCACTCAATAGATCTATCAGGCAACGGTGCTGCAGTCATTTCAACTTCTTTGAGACTATGAGCAAAGTCAAAACAATCAAAGAATTGGTCGAAATATCTGTTTGCTACAGACTCTTCACTAAAGAGCCATTGCTTTTGCAGCTCAGTCATATCAAAGGAGCGAGCAGAACTTGAAAGAAAATCGCTGGGGCGAATTGCACCGCTTTCCCAGTCTAGAGCAGGATTAGAAAAAAATAGATAATCAGTTATATACAATTTCCAGTCTGGAATATAAATGGGGAAAAATACGTCTCGAAACATAACGGCCCCTGCATAGACTGGAGCACCCCATAAATCTACTTCACGATACAGATCTTGATAGATAGACTTGACTAAATCTAACAAGGGATCCCCGTATTGCAGTACAAGCAAGAAATCACTGATCCTTTTCAATTGGAAAGCAATCTGCTGATACGCATAAATGGGCCTCACATGAGGAAGCACCCCATCAGCTACCAGCTGATTGTCAATTTTAAGAACAAGTTTGAGCAAAATGTTTTTATCCAAGTTTGCCATTTTACACCAAGTCGGGGTTTTGTAGTATCATATTACTTTAATTGCGAGTTGGCGACTAATGTGCTTCCTTACTCCGGGTTCATGTGGAGCTTGTGGTCTACAAGCCAATATTGCTTGTTGTCGAGTAGCCGTCCATGGGCTCGCGGTCGCTCCAGAGTAGCCCATGTTTGCCAGTGCGAGCCGGTGTCTGGTCTTATATAGTGGACCGCAAGCGGCTTGCTGCTGGCAGTCGTCGTTAGCTTGAATGGCGTGGCCCGCTCTCTCGGTGCTCCTCGTCGCTGTCAGATGCTCACTCTTCGAGTAGCCCTATTGTGACTTGACGTACAAGTTCGCCACTATTGGAAGCATAAATCTGAGGAAGTAGGTTTATGCTTCCAGTAGCTGTCTTCAGAATTAGCCCGGCGCTGTGACGGATGCAATGGGCTTCACTATCTCTGAGATTTGAAGGAGCTGGGGGTGCAGGGAATTACTCTTACCCCCCAATCGCGCGCTCAGAAAAAATGTCTTTTCTAATTAGTTAGTCCCTTAGATTGACTACGTTGCTCAGCCAGAGATATGTGATTCTCTATCAGCCTGCAGAATTGCTTGAGAGCGGTCTGCATTCGTGATGATTGTACAACTAAAGTAGAGAATACATCTTCAAATGTAATTGGCTTGGTAGCTCCAAAGCCTTTCAGATAAATTAGATCTTCACAGACAATTTTTTTAGAGGGCACTTCTGTCTCTTTTGGAACCGGCTCAATAAATCCATGGTCCGACATATAATATCCTTTAATAACATCACGTTGAATTACGGGTCTTACTCCCAATTGTAGTTTCGGAGGTATTCGATGCTGTCTTAAAGTGCGGTAATTGCCCATGAGTTCAGCATGATATTCATCATTAATATGGTGGATTGCCTTGAGCAATTCTTCTCCTGCAGACCATCTTTTGCATTTAAACACTTTCGCTAAAAAATTAACATCTATTTTTCTATTATTTAGAGACACATTGCCGAAGATTTTCTCAAGTTTTGGTGCATCAGTGTGAGAGCTTGTTTATAAAGATAGGAAGGAGCTATAGTCTACGCAGATAATTACCCTGTGCCGATGTCTCGCAAGCCCTATCCAACCGATCTCACTGACCAAGAGTGGAACTGCATTGCTCCGCTGTTGCCAGCCGCGAAGTTTGGCGGCCACCCGCGCACGACCGACTTGCGCGAGGTGCTCAACGCCATCTTCTACCTCAACCGCACCGGTTGCCAATGGCGGATGTTGCCCAGTGAGTTCCCGGCCTGGCAGACGGTCTACGCTTACTTTGCCCGCTGGAGAAATAAAGGCGTCTGGGAGGCGATCAACCGCACTCTCAGGCAGCGGGTGCGCCTGCAGGCCGGGCGGGAGGCGGACCCCAGCTTGGCCTTACTCGACAGCCAGTCAGTCAAGAGCACAGAAAAAGGGGCTTCGAGACGGGCTACGACGGCAACAAAAAGCTCAAGGGCCGCAAGCGCCATATCGCCGTAGACAGCCTTGGCTTGCTCCTGTTTGTCTTTGTGCATGCGGCCAACATCCATGACAGCCAGGGAGCAGTGGGGGTGCTGATGGGCATGAAAGACCAGCAACCGCGCCTTTTGACGGTGATGGCTGACCAGGGTTATCAGGGACCTTTAGGTGAGGCAATCGAGCGGGTCTGTGGCTGGAAGGTACAAATCGTCGAAAAGCAGGGCAAGGGTTTTGTGGTGCAGCGCCAGCGATGGGTGGTGGAACGAACGTTTGGTTGGCTAGGTCGCTGTCGTCGTTTGAGTAAAGATTATGAGCAATGGCCGGAGACGCATGAAGCGATGGTGTACGTGTCGATGATCCGACTGATGCTCAAGCGCTTGCACCCACCAAAATCTGAAGCGACTTTATAAACAAGCTCTGAAAAACATCTGCATAACAAGCATGAACTGCACAGTAGATGAAGCGTTGCTTAATTTCATAGGGCTGATGCAAGCAAAAGTATAGGGGAAGCCATGTAAATTCTCTATTAATATAGTATTTATCAATGACCTCTGAAAAAGATTTCAAAACCTTCTGCCATATTTGCTGCACATGAATATAATAGTTGAAGTCATTAATTTCATCTACTAGTGTTTCCAGATAGCTTTCTACAGATATTACATAATCGTTATTAGGATGTTGTTCAAGGGGTGACAGAGTAAGCTACGTTCGGCCCAGTATCAGCTTTGCAGCTTCCATGCCTCGTCGATAGTACTTGACTTTACTCGGGCAGGCCACTACCAATTCCTCCAACAATTCCCACCACTGCTCCACCTGCTGCGCCCACACCTGAGCGTACTGACCCAGGCGGAAGCTACTATGACGAGCCAGTTCTCGCTGGTTTTCCTGCGGACGACCCCCATACTTATCCAGTCTTTTCTTTCGCAGTTCCAGACCCTTGAGCATCGCCATGCTCCAGGCAATCGCGGCAAGCAACAGCACCCGCATCATCCTCTCAAAACTCACCCGTACTCCCTCCAGATGGTATCCGCCAGACTTCACATCCTTGTGCCATACCTCGATGCCCCAGCGCTCTTTGTAGGCATCAATCGCTTTTTGCAGACTGGGTAAATTCGTCAAGATGTACCAGCCTTCTGCTGGACGCATGTTCCGCACTTGCTCGGCGTAATGACAGGCAATATTGAAACGAGCAAACCCCTTCCTCATCCTGCGCTTTGTTACACGTACACCCTGGATGAACAGCGATATTCCAGGGTGCAGATTCAGCGAACTCAGGCAGACAAACTCCTTGTCCGTTTGCTGAAAGTTCGCACTGACTCGCAAGCGCAGACAAAGCTCGACGCCCCTACGGTGCAACCAGTTGGCGAGTTCGATGCTGCAAAATTCTCTGTCGGCTAAAAGCCGTAATTTGTAATTTGACAGTAGCTGGAAGACTGGCAACAGCAGCAGTTGCTGGTCTGTGAAGTCTGAGTTGCCCGTGTGCTCCAGCAATATCCAGTGCAGTGGTAGAGCATGACGCTCCCACACCAGGACGACAGACAGCACGTTGTAGTGCCACCAAGTCGTGCGGTCGATTGCCAGTTTGAGGACGTGGTGTGGGGAAAAATATTCCCTCACTAGATACAGCACTAGCGGAAACCATGCTTCGAGGATATTGAGTCGTTCCAGCAGCAGAAAACGTTGGACTGCCGTCTTGCGACTGTCAGCCTGAATCGGCAGGGGCAAAGCTTCAGACAGCTTGCCGAGGCAGAGATGTTTATGGGTCTGAAGAGTCTGAAGCAGTAGAGACAAAAGGATGTACTGTCTCTGGGTGAGGAGATGGCGAAAGAAAGTCTGGTAGAATTGAGGCAACATTTTTGTTGGCTGGACTCGGGGCAGTGTTCCGAGTCTCTTTTTTTATGTAAGCGGAGCCTGGAACGCTTGTCTAGCCTGATGCGCAGCCTACTCTGTCACCCCTTGAAAGGATGTTGAACTTCACAGGGATATCTAAGGTACTGAAGTTCGGCTAATCTTTCAACTTCCTGGTTTAAGGAAATCTCCTGGTATTTCTCATAAGCCCTTTTTAATAGATCGACGTGTCTGATATACTGGTCGTGGTCTTCCATTGTTTGTTCGAAAGCTACTTAGCATTTCATCCTAACTCACTTTTAGTAGCCTTCGTGCTGTGCCTTTATGTCGGTTTCAACGCCAACTGGTGAGCGCAAGATTATTTTCATTTGTCTCTCCGCCGTGTTTCTCAGCAACTACATGATCGATTTCATGGGAGAAGAATGATGCCCCAGTGGGTAACTGGCAGTACTCACAGCGTTCTTCTGCCCTGGCTTTGACCGAGCGGCGCAGAGCTGCTGAGATGTATGTACCGCTCAAGCGGCGCTTTGCAGGAAACGCAGACTGCCTGCTTTTAGCATCACCATCAAGTGTTCAATGCGTTCATACTCCTGCAACTCTTGAACGTCTTTGCTCGACAGCTCACCGTTACGGCTGCGCTCAAGCAGGACTTTCAGGCGTTCTTGCATTGCAGGGTCTGGCCGGAACGCCACCACCTGCTCATGGGTTGGGTTGCTCGCCAGAAACTCTAGAATGTGTCGGTAGATATGCCCCGGAACTTCAGGCTGGCGGATAGCCTGCGCCACCAGTTCGGAGAGGCGATCCTCTACCTGGGCGACTTGTTCTGCCAGTTCATCCGGTATTTCCAGCGTAATCTTCACCGCCAGACCACCTCAAGTTCTGCTCATAGCTTACCTAACTGGAACATTTTCATGTCTGAAAAAGTTAAGCTTTTCAGAGCCTTATTGCTCTTGGGGCGATTCATCAATCACCTTTCCCGTTGGACTCTCTGGTGCTAAACCCGTGTCGGTCGGAGCATTAAAGACCACTGATCGGCGTAATCGCCATCGACTTTCTCTACCGCCGCTTCGCCCACACCGAGACGTAGTACCTCACATCAGCCATCAAGCTTTGTGCCCCATTATCAAGGCAGCGAGCGGATGCGCTGTGGCAGGAACGTCCACAGTTCTGTGCGCAACAGGTGGCCTTGATGGAGAAGCTGTTCCAGTTGCGCACGGTTTTGGGCGACGTAGTCCGGATCCTTGATGCTGTCGAGGTTGATCGCCACGTTCAGCAGGGCAGCTTCAAGCCCGCTCAGGGCAAACAGCAGAGCCACTGCCGCGTCGGAGCTGGCGTTGGGGTTGCCTTTTTGGAGCACCCGCCAGGCCAGTTGGGCCACCTCCAGGCAATGATGGGCGACGGCGAGGGGTGTGGCGGCGGCTCCCTGCAGGGCAGCCTGAATCGCGGCGGTGCGCTCCTGCTTTTCGGTGGGTGTCTGCCTGGGTCTGGCAAAGGCAAGGACCACCTGCTCGTAGGCGAGGGCGTCCTCGTCGATGGCCTGGCTCAACCGGGTTCTCAGGGCGTCAGCTTTTTCGAGCCATTCCGGTTGCTCGGTAAAATCTGGCTGGTCCTTCGTCAGGCGGGCCACCATCGCGGCCAGGGAGGCTGCCACTGCCCCGGCCAGGGCCGCCGCCGAGCCGCCGCCAGGAATCGGCTCGCTGCTCGCGAAGCGTTCGAGCAGGCCCGTGAGGGGAAGATTCGCAAGAGAATTGTCGGGCACAGAAATTACTCCTTGTCGAGCATCGCCTGTTCGAGGACGAGGCTGGGCTGCCAGTTTTCGATCTGCAGGTAGTAGGCGGCGGCCTCGATCAGGGCCGCCTGGGGAACGAGGCCGACGATCTCAGCGCCCGTTACCTGCACGCCGTAGCGCCGCGCCTCGATCTTGACCAGCTCTTGAATGCGATGGATGGGCGTCTTTTCGTAGTTGAGCAGGTTCATCGAGACCTGGGCCTGGTTGCGCTCGGCCAGAAAGACTCCCATCGCCTGGATATTGGCGAGGCCGCCGGAGCTGGCGCGCACGGCCCTGGCGATGGCGTTGGCAATTTTAAGATCGCCTGTCGAGAGCTGCAGGTTGTAGGCGATCAAGAAAAAGCGCGCCCCGATCGCACTTGCCCCGGCAGTCGGGTGGGGATGGGCAGGACCAAAGTCCGGCTGCCACTCGGGTTGGGCCAGTTTGGCTTCCAGGTTCTCAAATTCGCCCTTGCGGATTTCGGAGAGCACGCGGCGGTTGGGAGCACTGGCCGCTTCGGCGTAGAGGAAGACGGGCACATCGAACTGGCGGGCAATTTCTTCTGCCGTGCTTCTGGCCAGGGCGACGCAATCGGCCATCGTCGCCTGGCGAATCGGGATAAACGGCACGACATCGACTGCCCCCATGCGCGGATGGCTGCCCTGGTGCCGGCGCAGGTCGATGTGTTCGAGGGCCAGGCTGTAAAGCCTGACAACCGCCTGCTGCAGCCCTTCGGCGGAACCCACCAGGGTAAAGACCGAACGGTTGTGGTCGAGGTCGCTGGAGCTGTCGAGCAGAACCACCCCCGGCACCTGGGAAAGCTCACGGCTAAACTGCTCGATTACCTCCGCTCGGCGGCCTTCGCTGATGTTAGGAACGCACTCGATTAGCTGGGACATGGCGACGAACCGTTTGAAGAATAGAGAATCTGGCCGCGCTTGAGGACGGTGCGCACGAGGCTGGTGCCCATGTGGTAGGGGATGAGGCGATAGTCGTCGGCATCCCAGATGACCAGATCTGCCTGCTTGCCCACTTCGAGGCTCCCCAGCCGCTCCCCCAGGCCAACAGCGTAAGCGCCGTTTATCGTCGCGGCGACCAGGGCCTCGGCGGCGGTGAGACGGCACTGGCTCACAGCAAACGACATGACGAGCGCCAGCGATTCGCAGTAGCAGGAGCCGGGGTTGAAGTCGGTGCCCAAAGCCAGCGGCACCCCAAGCTCGATCATCCGCCGGGCCGGAGCCTGAGTCTTAAGACCCAAAAAGACGGCTGTTCCTGGCAGGAGGACGGCGATCACACCGGCGGCGGCCATCTGAACCAGCCCCACCTCCGAAGCGCAGTGCAGGTGATCGGCGCTGATCGCCCCGACGCGGGCCGCCAAACTTGCCCCGCCCGTGTCGTGCAACTCGTCGGCATGGACGCGGGGGCGCAGGCTGTGGGCCATCCCTGTGCGCAGGATGCGCTCCGACTGCTCGGGTGTGAAGACCCCAGCTTCGCAAAAAACATCGCAGAAACGGGCCAACCCCCGGCGGGCCACTTCTGGGATCGCCGCCTCGCAGAGCCATTCGACGTAGGACTCGGGATCTGCGCCGGAAGGAACGGCGTGGGCACCCAGAAAAGTCGGGGCGATATCGAGGGGCTGGCCGTCCAGCTCCATAAGAACCGCCAGCTGTCGGCACTCGGTCTCAAGATCGAGGCCATAACCGCTTTTCGCCTCCAGCGCCGTCGTCCCAAAGCGCGCCATCGAGCCGAGGTGCCTGCGGGCAGTGGCCAGAAGTTGTGCCGCATCCGCCGCTCGGGTGCGACGAACGGTGTCGTAGATGCCGCCCCCGGCTGCCAGGATCTGCCCATAGGTGGCACCCTGGGCGCGCAGGTCAAATTCTGCCACGCGCGTACCGGCGAAGACCAGATGGGTGTGGCTGTCCACCAATCCCGGCGTCACCACCAGACCCGCTGCGTCGATCTGGATTGTCCGCCCATCGAGCGGCAATTTGCGAAGCAGCTCTTCGGTGGAACCCACAGCGACGATCCGGCCCTCGCTCACCGCCACTGCCCCGTCTTCGATGATCGAAAGTTCCGACTGGAGAAGGCCGGCGCGCGGAGCAGCCGGACCAGCCAGGCTGACCAGTTGACGGGCGTTGCGCACCAGCAGATCGACGGGCATCTAACTTTCTCGCATCGGCAATCGGAGCCCGTGGGCGTCGGCGTTGGCCACCGCCTCCGGATAACCGGCGTCGGCGTGGCGGAGGATGCCCGTGGCCGGGTCGCTCGTGAGCACGCGCTCCAGCCTCTGGGCCGCCTCAGGGGTGCCGTCGGCGACGATCACCATGCCGCTGTGCTGGGAGTAACCGATGCCCACGCCGCCGCCGTGGTGGACGCTCACCCAGGAAGCGCCGCCCACGGCGTTGATGAGGGCGTTTAAGAACACCCAGTCGGAGATCGCATCGGAGCCGTCGAGCATCTTCTCCGTCTCCCGGTTCGGCGAGGCGACCGAACCGCAGTCGAGGTGATCGCGGCCAATCACGATCGGCGCGCTGACTTCGCCGGTCGCCACCAGGTCGTTGATTCTGCCCCCCAATCGGGCGCGCTGGCCGTAGCCCAGCCAGGCGATGCGGGCGGGCAGCCCCTGGAAGTGGACGTGCTTTGCTGCCAGATCGATCCAGCGGCAGAGGGGGGCATCGTCGGCAAATTCGGTGAGGATGAGCTGGTCGATGCGGGCGATGTCAGCTGGATCGCCCGAGAGGGCCACCCAGCGAAACGGTCCCTTGCCCGCGCAAAAAAGTGGCCGGATGTAGGCGGGCACAAAGCCGGGATAGCTGAAGGCGTCGGCGACGCCGTGATCGAAGGCGAGCTGGCGCAGGTTGTTGCCGTAGTCGAAGGCCACCGCCCCCCGTTTTTGCAACTCGACGATCGCCCGGACGTGGGCGGCAGCCGAGGCGTAGACCTGCTCCAGGTAGGCGTCTTTGTCGGCTGCTCTGGCGCGGGCTGCTTCCTCGACGCTGTAGCCCACCGGAATATATCCCACCAGCGGATCGTGGGCAGACGTCTGATCGGTGAGCACGTCCGGCACCACGCCCATCTCTACGAGGGCGGGCACGATCTGGGCGGCATTGCCCAATAGACCGATCGACAGTGCTTCGCCCGCCTGCTGGGCACCCTGGGCCAGGGCGAGCGCCTCTTCGAGCGAATCGGCAGCCCGGTCGCAGTAACCCTGCTCGATGCGCCGCTGGATGCGGGTCGGATCGACTTCGATCGCGATCATCGCTCCGCCGTTCAGCTTGACCGCCAGCGGCTGGGCACCGCCCATGCCCCCCAGCCCGGCGCTCACCACCAGCCGCCCCCGCAGCGTGCCGCCGAAGTGCCGCCGCGCCACCGCCGCAAAAGTCTCGTAGGTTCCCTGCAAAATGCCCTGGGTGCCGATGTAGATCCAGCTTCCGGCGGTCATCTGGCCAAACATCGTGAGCCCCTCGGCTTCCAGCTTGCGGAAGGTTTCCCAGTTGGCCCAGGCCGGTACGAGATTCGAGTTGGCGATGAGCACCCTGGGCGCGTCCGGGTGGGAGCGCAGCACCCCCACTGGCCTGCCGGACTGGACGAGCAGCGTCTCATCCGCTTCCAGCGTCAGCAGCGTGCGGACGATCGCCCGCAAACTTGGCCAGTCGCGGGCCGCCCGCCCTGAACCGCCGTAGACGACAAGTTTTTCTGGGTGTTCGGCCACCTCCGGGTCGAGGTTGTTGAGCAGCATCCGCAGGGCCGCCTCCTGTACCCAGCCCCGGCAGCGCAAGGCTGTACCGTGCGGTGCGCGCAGCGAGACAGGCCCACTCGCTGTGAGCAGTTGATCGATGCCTGATCGATCGACCGGGATGGTGGAGACCATGACGCCCTTCCTTTTATCGCCCGCTCGAACGGGCAATATTCGCGTCCAGTATGGCACCGGCCCCCACCCACCAGCCAGAACGTATACCCCAGTCCAGGCAAGCCTTTCATCGAGTGAGACTTTCGATGGCCCAAATGTCTCCAAAAAGGCAGAAAAATGTTTGCAGGCGGATAAATTGAGGCAAAATCAAGTCAAAGCCGCGCTCCTACCGCATCCGATGTTGCAAGACCCTAAGACCATCCGCTACTACCAGCGCCTGTCCGACACCCTGGTAGAACTGTGGCGTCGCCGCTACCGCAACGAAGAGTTGCGCCTCTTTGCCGAGGGGTTCATTACCGCCCTGCGCTACAGCCAGGAACTCGATCCCGCCCAGATCCTCCGGCTCGAACAGGAAATCTTGAGCTTTATGGCAAGTCCCGAAAACTTCGAGCCGCCGGACTTTTTACCCCAGCCCGAGCGGGAGCGCAACTGAAACAGGCGCTATGGGCGCTTGAACATACCGAAAATGGTGGCAAGACCACGGCTTTTGGTCGCGGCGGGATCTTTAAAATCGACGAGTAGAACCACGCGGGTGCGGTCGCTGCGGTTCCAGGCTTCGTGCTCGGTCGTATCGTCGAAGACCATGCTGCCCCCCTCGCGCAGCGAGCGCTGCTCGGGACCGACCCGCAGAGTGCAACCTTCTGGAACGATGAGCCCCAGGTGATAGCGGAGCAGCCCAGCCGGTTCACCCCGGTGGGGCCGGACGTGGGTACCCGGTGCCAGCGAGGAGAAGACCGCCGTTGCCATACCGGGGATCTGCTGGACCAGCCGCGCCGTCTCGGGGCAGAGCTTGCAGTTTTTGCCCAGGGCGACGCCGTAGGTGTAGAGCGCAAAGATGTTCCAGCCTTCGCCGTAGTACTGCTTTTCGGGCCAGGCAAAAAAATGTTCGCCCCCGAGCTGGTCCAGTTCCTGGCGAATCGTCCGCCAGTTGGCCTCCAGCATTGCGATAAAAGGATAGTCCGCTTCTTTGAGAAACATCTTTTCGTTCAGTCCTTGACGATGCCCAGCTTGAGGAGCGCACAGCGAATCGACTTGGGGACGATCATCAGCAGCGCCCCGACCCCGGTACCCAGGGCGCGCAGCAGCGCTACCGGGCTGTCGAGCCGCCCGACCATCTGCCAGACAAACACCAGCCAGTCGCGGCCCTTTTTTACTTCTCCCCAGAAGGTGATCCGCTCCTCGGGCACACTCTGAGTGCCCTGCGCCAGGTTGCCGGTGGACTTCATCGCTGTGCTTCCCTCTTTGTCCCGGCGATTTTACCACTTCGCAGCCGGCGGTTGCGTCGGGATGGATCAGAGCACAGCAGCGAGAATCGCCCGGTAAAAGTTTTCCTCAAAGACCGCCAGATCGAACTGCTGCAGGACGCGGGCTCTGTTGCGGGCGATCTGCGCCCCGTTGTCCGCCTCGATCGTGCGTAGCAGCGTGCGCACAAACTCGTCGCCATCGCCGCAGGCAAACAGCCACTGCTCAGGCAAAATCTCGGCCATCGCGTCGATCGCCGAGGCGACGACGGGCAGACCGTGGCCCATCGCTTCGAGCATGACGAGGGGAAGCCCTTCGAGAAAAGAAGGCATGACGACAAGATCGAGGGCGGAGTAAATTTTTGCCGGTTCGTCCGACCAGGGACGCAGATAGACCAGATCCGCAAGGCCGTTGCGCTCGATCAACTGCTGCAACTTCCCGCTGTCCGGGCCATCGCCCACCAGCAAAAACCGAATATTGTCGAAGCGGTGGCGATGGGCAGCGACAGATTCCACCAGAAAGTCCTGGCCCTTCTGGGCAAAAAGAATCCGACCTATCAGGCCCACCCAGTAGCAATCCTGGGCCAGACCGAGCTGCGTGCGCGCCTGATATCTGTCCAATCGCACCAGCGCCTTTGTGTCGATGCCGTTGGGTACAACCGCGATCCCCGTGCGCACCCCCTTTAGCTGCAGGCGCTTTTGGGTCACCCCGTCCGGCACGATGTAGTGCTCGGGCAACCTGTAAAAAAACTGCCCGACCGCATCGACGAGGGCACTGGCGATTTTGCTGCGACCGCGCTTGATCTGGGCCATGTCGTGGGCGAGGGGCAGGTAGCTGATAAGCCGCTCACCGCTCAGCCGGGCGGCGAGCAGGCCGAGCATGCACTGCTCGATGCGGCCCTGGGCAACGACGATTAGATCCGCTTTTAAGGCTCTCATCTGCTTTTGCAGCAGCGGCACCCGCCAGAGCGACAACAGATTGGCGACAAACGTCGTGGATCGAAACGAACTGGGATAGAGCCGAACCTTCGAGCCTTTTAATTCTCTGGCCAGCCGCTCGTTTGCGCGGTTATAAACAAAACTGACCTTGCAATTGCTCTTGGTGGCCAGATAGGTTGCCGCTCGCACCGTCATCGCCTGATGCCCGCCGTAAAAGCCGATGTCGTCGTAGAACAGAATATGAGCGATCGACATAGATATCAGCCAATTTTTCTAAGATAAAAACAGGCAGAATCTCCTAAGCCAAGCTTATTCAGTTCTGCCGCCCGCTTTCTAAAGTCGTTAATCTGCTCTTTAGAAAAAATCGACCGTTCAGGATTTTCTTGATAAGAGTTGGATGCGGTCAGCGGTATATCTCTCAAGTATTGTTCACTTCCCCAGAACTGAAAATCAGTTGAATCATAAGTAACCTGCATCAGATCAAATCCACTTACAGCCGCAAGCTGCTCTATACTCTTTTGGGTGTGCAAGTAGAGATGGCGGGGCGCGTCGAGCTGGACCCACTTCTCTCGATAGTGTTGCCAGGCATAGGAAGAAGCAACTGGAATCCGCAACAGAAGAAACTGGTCTTTCTCAAGAATGCGATGAACTTGCTTGAGGACAGTCTGTTGCTCTGGCATGTGCTCAAAGGAGTGATTGAACATCACAAAATCAAATGGCTCGGTCACTGACGAGAGTTGTTTTTTGTAAATTCTTAAACCACTTCGATAGACTCTGTCGCCATCGATAAAGGGATCGATGCCTGTTAGATTGCGAAATCCAGACTTATACAGACCAAACAGCAATTGGCCGTTTCCACAACCGACATCCAGAATTTTCGAGTGAAAATCTAGAGGAAGGTTGGGTAGCCAGTGCCGGAATTCGTCGTTTCTCGCTATTCTTGACACGATATACCCCAACCAGTGCCTGCGGTTCAGGTAATAGCGCACTCGTTGTTTTTTGAAGAACGCCACAGCCGGATGATCTTCGACGAATTCTGCTGGTTGTAAAGAGTAATAGCCGCCAGAATAATATCTGGATAGATCCTGAGGAATATCTGCTAATTGTAAGCAGCCGCAACCACCGCATTCAAAATAATCGAATTCTTCTCGCATTCCATACATCATTTCTTTTGCTGCGAAAGTGGCTGCACAGTCTTCGCTGCCACATATTCTGCAAACGTTTTTGGTCATGATCGGTTCAAGCCTCTATATTCGGGCAATCATACCGATAGTGCTGACCAGGCCATGTCTGAAGAAGCGATTCCGTACCAGTTTCACCCGTTTACCCCAGAAATTTTCTTCCACTAAAGAAACAAAATCCTCGATGATCCGGAGCGTGGGCACGTTCAATCGCGTCCGATAACAGTCCAGGAAGGTGCGAGCGTGAACTACCGATTGTGCCGTCGCCTGTTGGAGCTGGGTGTTGTCAGAGAAGTGGAGCAGTTTTGTGAGCGCCCGCCAGGCGTTGTACTCCTCAGCACCTGCCCAGTTGTGGCCGTGCTGGCGGTACTGGCCAAGAACGGCGTCGATCGGCACTATTCGCCCAAAGATACTGGCCACCAGAACCAGCCACCAATCGTGCATCAAAGCCCCTTCGGCAATCGGCACCGCTATTTCCCGCAAGGGTCCATTGAACAACATGGCACAGCCTGGAATTGGGTTTTGCACCAGCAAACGATTGAGAGTGCAGCGACCGGGCTTGATGGCGTGGTACTTCCAGAAAGAATCACAGATGGTCTGTAACTGCGCGTCTACGACTTCTAGATCCGCATGGATTAGAAGCGGAATCTGGCCGTATTCTTGCTCGACACTCTGCATCTTTTGCAGCATCGTCTCGATCTTGTTGGCGTGCCACCAGTCGTCTTGATCGCAGAACATGGTGTATTGGTTGCTGGGAGATGCCTGCAACAGGTGGGCAAAGTTTCTGCAGGCTCCCAGCCGTTTGCCGTCACTGGCTACAACCTGGATTCTTAAATCCTGCCTGGCAAATTGCTCGATAATCTCAGGGGTACTGTCGGTCGATAGATCGTCCCGGATCCAGAGTTGCCAGTGGGGATAGGTCTGTAGTTGCAGGCTTTTGATCTGCTCGGCGATGAACTGGCTGCCGTTGTAGGTAGCCATCAAGAGCTGAACGGTTTCGGCGGTTGCCATCGCTTTATCCTGCAGGAGTAGCCGACTAATCCATCTTGAACCTGAGGGTCCGCTCGCTCACAATGCGCAGCATGGCCTGCCGCTCCTCCGGTGCCAGCAGCACCGACCACGTTACCACAATCCAGGCTGGCAAGACGATGAAAAGATATACAAGTTTGGCGATCGGGCCGATGAGAACAAAGGCTGGGATGAAGCTGAGCATCGGCACCCCGAGCAGCAAAAAGAGTTGTCTGAGCCGCTTCCACCTGCCAGGCAGGTACTTTTGGATCAGAACAAAGAGCAGCACCATATCTGCTGTGACTCTTGCAAGCCAGGCAAGAGCTGCTCCTTCGATACCAGCCTTGCTCACCAGCCAATAGAGCCCGACGAGATAGAGCGGCGCTTCTACGAAGTGCAGCCTGGCGGAAAGATCGGGTTTACCGACAGCCTGTACCAGGCACAGTGCGATCTGAGCAAGCGAGTTGACGTAGATGCCGATGAGTATCCACTGGGCCACCCGATAACTGTGACTAGCAAATTCACTACCCAGCCAGAGACTCAGAATCTCCTGCGAAAGGGTTGTTCCGACTAGAACAACTGGAAGCAAGACAAAGGACAGATATCTAAGGCTGCGGACGAACAGCAATTCTGTATACTTTCGATCTTGAATATAACTGGTGGCAAACGCCGGGAACATGACATTGGCGATCGTTCCGGCCACCAGACTCAGTCTTGAAACAGCCTCGCTCGGCGTGGCGTAGTAGGCCGCCGCGCTAATCGAAACCACAGCGCCAATCAAGAAGCGGTCTACGTAGGCAAGAAGCGGGCTAATCACGTTGCTCACGGTCATCCAGCCACCGAAGCGCAATAGTCTCGGGAGCACTTCTTTTGAAAACTCGATGCGGCCCTTGAGGTACGGAAAAGCGCGCAGGCAGAGAAGGTAGTGGGCCAGACAGGTGATGAGACGACTGGCTGCGAGGACGAGCACCACTGGCACCAGACTTCGGGAGAAGGGCAGAACCAGTACCGGCCCCAGGTAGTTGAAGATCCCGGCAGGAATGCGAATCGCGTTGATCAGATCGAAGCGCTGCAGCACTTCCAGGATGCCGCGCAGACCGGCGGTGACGATCACGCAGGGAATCGATGCACTCAACAGGTAAAAAGAGGCGAGCGTCTCCTGTTGCAGGGGAAGGGGCACCTTCAAGGCGCTGTAGACCAGCCACGGCGTCACCGCGACGAGGATGGCCGCACCGGTCAGGCCGAGACCGAGCATGAGTAGCAGGGAAGTCCAGGTAAGACTGCTCAGCTTCTCCTGCTCGCCCAGACCCAACTGCTCCGCCAACAACTGGGTCAGAGCCCGCCCCAGGCCAAAGTCGAACAGGCTGAAGTAGCCTATTACCACCCAGGCCAGGGTCAGGACACCGAAGCGGTCCGTTCCAAGTTGACCAATAAGAATCGGGATCGCAAAAAGCGAAACCAGCACCGGCACAGCCTGGGCAGCAAGACTGGAGATCGTATTTTTGGCCAGCAGGCGACCACCGGTTAAGGTGCCAGCAGTAGATTCAGGCATAGAAGCAGAGCCGCCAATAGAAGTGGGCCGTCACGAACTCATCTGTCAAATCGTAGCCCCCGCCGGGATGGCCCAGCGCTCCTGCACGAGTGAGCCAATCGTCATTGCCCAGCTATCCCAGTTCAGCCGTGCCTCGAAGGCAGCCCGACTAGATCGTACCAGGGCGATGTAGCGTTCAGGCTCGCCGTAGATCCAGGCTATTTGTCGGGCATAGGCTTCTCCCCTGGCTTCGTAGGGTAGGATAAAACCGTTCTCGCCGTCTTGAACGGCACCGGCCACACCGCCAGTATCGGCGACAAGCACCGGCAAGCCAGCAGCGGCGGCTTCGCAAAGCACAATTGGGGTACAGTCGGCCCGCGTCGGCAACAGCAAAAAATTGGAGGCAAGCAACAGAGTCAGTAACTGGCGACTTTGGGCTGGATTGTTTTTGCCAAGAAAGGGGATCACCTTTAGATGTGGATGGTCAAATCGGGCTGGTGGCACACAGCCGCAGATCGTTAGCTGTGCCGGAATGCCCAACCTATCGAGAGCTAAAAGTGTCTCAAAGGTAATCTCGCCCCCTTTGCGCTGCCAGTCCACACCCAAAAACAGTAGCTGGCACCGGTCACCGGGCTGGCGGCCCAGGGCTTCCTCGTGCGCCGGTGCCGGTTCGAGGTTCGCACCGAAGGGTACGACCACCAGCCTGTCTGAATCGACGCCGTAATCTCGCCGCGCCGAAGCGGCTGCCCATTGTGAAGGATAGACGAGCAGGCCCGCCCGACGAGTGGCACGTCTCTCGATCTCCTCTGCCTCCTTTTCGTTTGTCAGATTTGAAAAGTCAGGGTAGTAGCCCCGCAGCAGAGAGACAGTTGCGTCCGACAGGTAGACGAGCGGCAGCGGCGTGTCTAGAAAAGCAATCTCAGTAGAGGCAGCCGGAGCAAAAACCCAGTCGAAGCGCTCCCGCGCAAGCTTTGCGGCGAATCTCTGAGCGTAGTGCCGGGCAATAAGGGTGCTGAAGGCGTAATCGTATTTTTTGCCCAGGAGGCGCAAAGAGAGCTGGTTGCGCACTTTGCCCAAATAAAGGGTGATGTCCGGTGGCACTGGCCCGAGGGGCACAACCTCGCCGCAGTGCCGTTCGAGTGCCCAGAACATACTGGCCAGCGTGCCTGACCAGGCGCGTCGATCCCCCGGATCGCGGGCTGAGACAAAGGCGATGCGCGGCCTTTTCTTCACATCGGACTTTTCATGATGCGGCCTGACCGGGAAAGCCAGAGCTGCTCGGCAGCCCGTTTGCCAAAGACGCCAAGGGCAGCCAGAGCACAGATTCCAGTGGAGGCGGGCACCTGCATGTTTCTGGATGAGACGAGATAATTCGCACAGAAGCTACCACACCGAGCCAGCTCCGTCAATCTGCCGGGTAAGAGCCTGGAGACTGGGGATACTGGACACCTCTGGTATTCTTAAAAAGGCCGCGCTGCCTGATAGATAGACAAATGGATTTAGGTTTTTTCTGTATCGCCGCGATCTGCCTGCTGGTGGGACTTGCCTGGTTGGAGCATCGTCGGCTGGGCTGCATCTCACCCTGGTCAATTTTCCTGACGGCCTACGGTCTGCAGACGCTCGCAGCTTACTTTTTTATTCCGCTGGCCAGTCTGGTAGTGGGTCCCTTCGCTGCTGAGACGATCTCAAAGAGCGCCGACACAGCCTTACTGGTCAATCTGGTGGGCCTGGCTTTTCTAGTAGTAAGTTTCTACCTGTTTCGGCTCGTCTCCCAGGCAAAAGGGCAGGTATCCATCCAGGACAAGGCTCCAGCAGAGCCGTTGGCTGAGAGTGGCTTGATTAGCGATCGACGAGCTGCGTACCTGTTTGGGGCCGTCGCTCTTGCCTCTGCCCTGGTGCTTCTGAGTGTCATGCTCTACGCCCAGACCATCCCGGGACTGAGCGAGGACGTGGCTTCTGCCCGCACGTTTATCAATGACTATCCCGAACTGCGTCCGCTCTACAACACTGCCAATTCGCTGGGCGCGCTTGCGCTCGAATTTTTTGGTCTGGCACTGATACTGCGCTGGCGGCAACTGCCCTGGCAGTCTCTGGTACCATTGCCACTGCTGGTGATCGTTCTGTTGCTGACTGGCAACCGCTCCTACCTGGCAGGGCTCCTCTTTGGCCTCATCAACGGCCTGTCGCTGCGTTGGCTGGTACAAGGCCGGAGCTTCAAAGTTTCATATCCGCTCTATCTGGTCTTTATCTTTCTGTTTACGCTCTTGAGCGGCCTCAGTAGTCTGGTCCGTGAAGCTGGGGTGCCTCAGTTCGCTGGCTGGCTGGTGAGCAATCCAGTTGCTCTGCTCTCCTACGCCGCCTTCTACGCTTACGCTGGTAACAATTTCTCGGAGTTACGCGACTTTGCTTGGGTACTCTCAAACTTCGACGGCGAATTTTTGGGCGGCAAAACGCTGCTGGCCGGGATTGCTGGTTTCATCCCGACTGCGATCTTGCCATTCAAAGAGGACTATCTATTCTCCCGTGTGACAAATCAGATCGTCGGATTGCCTACCGATACGCACTTTGGCCTGCGCGCCTCTCTTTTTGGAGAATGGTATCTCAATTTTTTCTGGATCGGCGTGGTTGTGTTCGCCGTAGTAGCAGGGGTGAGTTTTGCGCTGCTGCAGCGGCGTTTCGAGCGGCGGCTGGTAGTCCTCGCTGGCACGGGTCGCTGGAGTGCAGTTGGTATCCTGACACTTTTCTGGTTCGCTAACGTCATCCAGGCTGTCGGCAGTACAGCTAACCTTTCACAGCTGTATGTTCAGGGATTGTTGTTGACAGGAGCTTACGTTCTCATCCGGCCCCGGCCTGCCGATCCCCCCACTGCGGCTGCGCCGTCGGAGGTTTCCCGATGAAGGGTGCTGTCCTGGGTGCTGTCCTGCTACTGGCTACCAGCGCACCGGCATTCGCTGCTGATGATCACGGATTCTGGGTTGCCACCGACAACTCTGCTCCTCTGGCTGCAGGGATGGTCGATTACCTTGCGCGCTGGCAGCAGGAGGTACCTTCTTTGCGGCTGCTACTTGTCTTCAGTAAGGAAAATCGCCTGACACAGGCACTCGATCGGCTGCGACCGCTCAGCTTGCCCGTGGGCCTGCAAACGATTGGTGTCGGCTACGAGCAGGACGTGGGGCGGATCTGGGAGCAGGCGGACTATAGTCACCCGGATAGCTGTGCGGTGCTTGGTCCCCAGACCAGCCAGTGCTGCGAACCTGAAGCGCTCTGCGCCTCCTCGTTGCACATGGCGGCGATGCTCGCTCCGTCCTACGCGCGCGTCTGGCAGGGATGGCTTGATTTTGCCCGCACCCGGCCACAGATATTTACCGTGAGCTATTCGGACTCAGTCTGGCCCTGGGCTACCCGTGGGGTGCCAGGCCGGGCGGGTTATAGTCCCACTACCCAGGCAGCTTTCCGCACCGATCTGGCTGGTCGAGACGAAAAGTTGCTTGTGCTGTCCCCTCAAGGAGCAGCGCGCCGCCTCAGCTTCGCTGATTATGCCGCTTTTTATCTGGGTGAGAAGCCTACCCCGGCCTACTTTGGGGTGTCCAAGTGGTCCGAGTGGCAGCCTCCGGCCACTGCCTTGCAGATGATGGCAATAGCCAACCGCAATCGTCCGGTTGTGGGTTGGAGCCACGACCCCCAGCTCACCCTCTTCGATTTGCTGGTGAGCTACGAGTGGTTGAAGTTTCAGCAGCGTCTGGCGCTGTACGCCCGCGAGCGCCGCAGTGATCTGTCCTACCAGCTCATCGCTAATCCAGAAGCGATCGGCGTCGGCACCGACTTCAAGTGGTTGATGCGCCTTGCTGCCTATCCTTTTGCTGCCCAGGAGTGGTTCGTAAACAGCTCGGTAGTTGACGGCGCTTACGTCAATGCTCACTACTATACCGACGCAGCGGTACCGCGACCACGAGTAGGAATTTCTCTGGAAGCGGGAGAAGGGGGTAATGGTACGCCCTACCACGATGTCCAGACAGCCTATGCCCTCGCCTACGATCTGGGGGCGGCGGTAAACGCTTCCTGGCTAGAGGGTGATTTTTTGCCCCAGATGCCTCCCACCGAGATGGTGCGGCTCTGTTTTTCAGACGCTCAGCACAACTGTCAGTTTTACCGCCGGGCTCTCGGACTGCGGGCTTACGGTCTTGGCTATCAGGATTATCAGCGGGACGCTCCGGTGCCCCGACCAAGTGCCCTGCTGGCTATCACTAGTCGCAATCTCTTTCGTCCCTACTCCATAGGCTTCCGTGCCTGGGAGTGGTCTGCGACGGGCAATTACGAAACGACGCTAGGGGCTGTGGTCGAGTTGGGCTACCAGCTCAAGGGAACAGCCGAGGACAGCGAGATAGCCGCTGCCCTCGAGCGTTCGCGCACCGTTTTCTACGAACCCCTCTTTGCCCTCCAAGCAGGCTGGCAGCGGGTGCGTCAATGGCTCACCACCAGCCAGGGGCGGATGCTGTTGACGACTGCAGGGGTCTGGCAGCGGCCCATCCTCAATACACGCGCTCAACTGCTACCGGCGCGCGAGGAATTGCTGCGGCTGGCGGCTCCGAAACAGTGTTCAGCTGGTGCCGTCTCCGGAGCTACCCGCTCGTTCTCGCTCTATCCGCTCGCCCAGCCTGCGGGCTGGCAAACCCTGGTTGCCTGCGGCTCTCAGCCTCTGGTCAGTGTTCGTCCACTGGGCCGGGGCCGGATCGTATTCTTGCACTTCGATCCGTCTGAACCCGCCGTGCGAGAATCGCCGCTGATGGCCGAACTGTACAGAGCGCTGCTACCGCGACTTGGCCTGGTCGCTCCCGTCCAAGCAACAGGCGCAAATGTACATCTTTACAGCACGCGAGACTATCAGATTGCGGCTGTGCGCAGTCGTGCGCTCGACAAGCCCGGTTCCTGGCGGTCTCCGGACGGCACTCCCCCGATCGCCGTCACCCTGCAGGCCGGTAAAGCCAATCAGGATTATCACTTACGGATGCTGCTCAACAACGAAGAGATGACATTGCGGACAGACAGGGCTGGCTGGCTGCGCTTCAACGTGCCCAACCGCTACGAACTGGTATTTTTGCAACCCGCTACAAAAGCTGAAACGGCAGCCTGGAGAGCGTTGCGTGAGCGATCGCGGCGTCTGGGATCGTTGTTTGCCGCCGAGACGGATCCCAGCACCTGGACACCGGGCAACTCTTCCCTACAGGTTGCGAAGTAATACACTGAGAAGCGAGCTACAGCGGTGGGCCATCCGGTACTGGTTCGGCAGGTTCGGTCCCTGGGCCTGGTATAACCCGTTCCGGTGGCAGGGGCGTGGGCGGCTCCGGCGCAGGAGTGGGCACAGGTAATTCCGGCGGCGGGTCCGGGGTGGGAGCCGGGGGAGATTCAGGAGGCGGTGCGACCGGACCTGGAATTGGCTGCGGCTTTGGGAACGGCACCTCGATCGCCAGTGGATTTTCAATAACAGTCGGCATACAGGTTCTCCAGGCACTGCGTATCGCCTCAGTCTAGAGAACCTGCCCAGTAGAAACCTCTAGAAAAAGTTACATCTGACCTGCGAGAGCCTCGGCCATCGCCTCAGGGTACTTGAGGGCGGAGCCGGTGTTGATAATTACGACGCGCTCGTCGGAGAAGATCTTGCCCTCTTCCTGGAGCCGTTCCACAGCGGCGAGGGTGGCCGCTCCCTCAGGTGCAGCAAAGATACCGGCCCGCTCCGCCAAAAGCCGCATCATCCTGGCACAATCGGCGTCACTCACCGCCAGGGCCGTACCGCCGGTTTCGCGCACCGCCTGCAGTACCAGAAAATCACCCAGAGCCTTGGGTACGCGCAGGCCCGAGGCGAAGGTACGGGCGTTCGGCCAGAACTCAGACTCCGGCTGCTGCTCTTCAAAGGCTTTGACCAGCGGCGCACAGCCTTCGGCCTGGACGACGATCAGCCGGGGCAACTTGCCACTCACCCAACCGATGGCGCGCAGCTGCTTCAAAGCCCGCCAGATGCCGATGATTCCCACGCCGCCTCCCGCCGGATAGACGATCGCATCGGGCAGTTGCCATCCCAGTTGTTCAGCAATCTCAAGGCCAAGCGTCTTCTTGCCCTCGATGCGGTAGGGTTCCTTGAGCGTCGCAGCGTCGAACCAGCCGTGTTCCCGAATGCCCTGGGCAATCTTTTTGCCTGCGTCTGAGATGAGCCCGTCCACCAGTTGCAAGTCCGCGCCGTAGAGGCGGCACTCCAGCTGGTTGATTGCGGGGGCATCCTTTGGCATCGCCACATGCACGCGAATGCCGGCAGCCGCTCCGTAACAGGCCCAGGCTCCACCGGCATTGCCCGCTGTGGGCAACGCCACCGCCCGGATACCAAATTCTTTGGCCTTCGAGATGCCGCAGGAAGCCCCCCGCGCCTTGAAGGAACCGGTGGGGTTAAGCCCGTCGTCCTTGAGCCAGACCTGAGTTAACCCCCAAGCGCGGGTGATCGAGCTGATGTTCAGCAACGGCGTGAAGCCCTCGCCCAGGCTCACGATCTGCGTAGGGTCGCCTACCGGTAGAAATTCGCGGTAGCGCCACATCGTCGGCGTACGCTCGGAGATGGTCTCTTTGCTGACGGCAGTGCGGAGGCGATCGAGGTCGTACTCGACTAAAAGCGGCGACTGACAGGCGACACAGAGATTTTGAATGGTCTGTGGATCGTGCTGAAGCTGGCAGCGTGGGCAGATAAGGGCAGTGACAAAGGCAGACATGGCGAGTGCAGCAGTGAGGCTCCCTTCATAACACGCATTCTGAGGCTAATCATGCGCGCAAGCAAACACTTTCATCACCTGCATGCAGTTATCTACATCGAATCGCACAAATATTCAGATGGATGGCTTTAAAGGCGTCTCGCTTAGTAAATTCGCGGAAATGAGTCGAGCTTCTAGGTCTCTTCTTCTTGCGATCTCCGCATTAAGAAGTATTTGCAAAAGATTGACAAGTTCGGCGACTTTTCTAGCTTCCGTTGAACTGTATCTATGCGATGGATTTCTCAGTGGCTCAATACGGCAGTATTCTGGATCTATGGCAGCAGGAAGTACAGCTAGCTTCATATCTCCCTCAGCAAGAGCAGCAAGTTTGGGGTTGCCAGAGGGATTAGACTTATAATTTCCTGATGCAATCGTGGTAGTTCCTAGAACTAAATTGTCAACAAAATTATTGCCACCATTAAGAGCATCACATTTCAAGTTACCTGTGATGACGTTGAAGGCATAGTAACCATTTATTGCAAATCCATCGACATAAAGTGAAGCCATAGTGCAGTTAGTAATGTAGACACCTAGGCCGGTACCTCCCTTGTGAGTCACAGAAACGTTTCCTATATCACAGTTTGTGAAACGTTGATTGGAAGCGCCAGAATAGTCAAGAATTACATTTCCAACTTTAGAACTATCTACTTTGAATCCTGGAGTAATACCAACATTATATAAATTACCAGTATTTTCGCAGGTTGATATGTAACTTCCGGCAGTTATACCACTTGTAGGATGGCTAACTCCATTTAAATCCCGTGAGTTCACAAAGGTGGCAATTCCGTAACCTGTAAACGTAAACCCAGTCTTAAATTGCGACAATGCAACTTCACTGAAGTTAAAATCTCCACCTTCGGCCCTGAAAAATTCATAAACCCCCGACGGGCCAGTTCTTACTTCACCATGCACTTGTGAGAAAGAAATCCCGATGGGACCAGATCCAGAGCCGAGCTGCACAAAGATGTATGGAGAGACATTATTCTGTTCACACTCTAAAACGTTAAAGCGCAGCATATTGCAGGCATCATTCTGAATACTGCTCGTCAAATGTATTGCTCCGTAAGTAGTTTTACTTGGATCAGTTGGGTCACCTGACGTTCGTCCGCAACCCTGCACATTTAGATTTCTAAATTCGCTATCTTGGCATTTATCGAGGAGTAGGCCAGCTCCATTAAAGCTAAGAATCTGAACGTCAGTGAGCAGTGCATAAGCTATGTATTTAAGATAGATTCCGTGACATGTAGCAGAACCACTGCTATTGTAGTTGCCTTGAAAGGTGAGATGCTCAATCACGATTCCCCAAGAGAAGTTACTCGCATCTGCGAAGTACTGCAAGGCTCCCTTGCTACTGTTGGAAATAGAACAGACGATGATAGAATAAGTATTGCTGGTGCCAGACAGCCTAACTGTTCTGCCATTTGGTACTGATGGAGGCACAGTCAGTGGTTGTTTGATCAACCAATATCCCGCAGGAAAATAAAGATTTGTGTAGCCATTATTAAGTGCATTCTGTAAGAGCGAATAGTTGTCAAAAATACCGTCTCCTTTGCATCCCAAATCACGAACATCCGTCAGAGTTTCTTTGTACGTAGTCATACCAATAACCTCTCAGATGCGGCAATTGTTACATTGGGAATTTTGCCTTGTCTGTATTCCATAACACATGCAAGTACTGGCAGCAATGCGCCTCAAATATTGCTATTGGTACCTTTGCTCAATAACGGCGGAGCCCCCTATATGCCTATTCCTGTGCGTTCCACTCTTCTCAAACTGCTGGCACAGGCTGCTCTAATCCTGTCTCTACTCGTTTTCGACGTCATTTATGAGAGATATATTTACCTTAATGAGGCTCCTTGGCTCTATGTGGAGTAGAACAAATCCGGCGCTGTAAGCAGGAGAGGGTGCACAAAAAGCTCACCAAGGAGCCGCGACGGAAATCGGAGACGAGAGGGTCATACTCAATTATCCCTAATCTGTCACTTCAAGGTTTTTCAACGAGGGCAGTGCGTTTCAGGCTACGAGAAATCAACGTTTCACCCTGGTTTGACAAATCAGGGTTATAGCCATTGCCAGTCTGATTAGGACATTTCGAGAGGGCTGTGGTGTAGGTACTCCTGAGCTTTATGTCCTGAAAACCCTGGCGACAGCTATAAAAGTGGCGACTGACAGGCGACACAGAGATTTTGAATGGTCTGTGGATCGCGCTGAAGCTGGCAGCGCGGGCAGATAAGGGCAGTGACGAAGGCAGGCATGGCGAGTGCGGCAGTGAAGCTCCCTTCATAACATGCCCTCTCCGGCTAATCATGAGGATAGGCTGGGATCTCGCCCTTCTCCGCTACGGCACCGCTACCTCCGCCAGACCATCGACGAACTCGGCAGCGCGCTCGAAGCGCGGGGCAATGACAAACTGGCCCTTTTTGTCGATGTAGCCGTACTTGCCATCCACGGCAACCGCAGCCAGCCCATCGGAGAACGAACCGGCAAAAGTGAAGCGCGGGGCGATGGCAATGTTGCCTCTGGTGTCGTAGTAGCCCCACTTGCCGTTCTGCTGGAAGGGCGACAGTTCTTCTGAGTACAGGAGCGCAGAGCTGGATCGTGGTGCAACGACGAAGGTGCCGTTGCGATCAATTACGCCCCATTTTCCATCGATGTATCGTGGCCCTTCCCAGCGCTCTTCGACCGCAACCTGGGCCTGGCCACTGCAAAACTCGTAGGCACTGGTAAATCGCGGCGGAATGACAAAGTGACCGGCATGATCGATGTAGCCCCATGTTCCTCCAACCTTTAACCGTGAAAGCAGGGGGTGGGGTTTGGCACCAACGTTCACAGCCGCCAGACCGCCGCTGAAGGCGGTGGCATTGTCGAACTGGGGAGCAATCACAAATGTGCCGGTTCGGTCGATGTAGCCCCACTTGTTGCCGGAAGCCACCGGAGCCAGACCATCAGTACCGAATTCTCTGGCTTCATCGAACTGGGCAGCGATCGCAAAATGACCTGTGCGATCGATCCAGCCCCACTTGCCGCCGCGCTTGTCCTGATAGCGGCCCTGGGCACCAATGTTGACCAGCGCCAGACCGTGACAGAAACCTCGGGCGATGTCGAACTGGGCCGGGATGACCAGTTGACCGGTGCGGTCGATGTAGCCCCACTTGCCGCTGTTGACCGCACCGACGGAACTGACTTCGCCCCCGACGTTGACGGCAGCCAGACCCTCGCAGAAGGGTTGAGCGGCGGCGTAGGTGGGTGTCACACAGGTGCCGGTCCGATCGATGAAGCAGGTTTTATCCCCCTTGCGCACGATGGCGAGCCCATCGCTAAATTCACCGGCCCTGTCAAATTGGGCGGGAACCACGATTGCCCCTGTCCGGTCGATATAGCCGTACTTGCCTTTGACCTGGAAAGCGGATAACCCTTCTGAAAAAGGCGCTGCACCGTCGAACGCCTGGGGCGGAATGACGAACTTTCCGGTCGTATCTATATAGGTTATTTTGTAAGTAGTGCCGGATGGTGCGCTCTGATTTGGAACAAAGATTCCATGCGGAGTCGGAAAAGCAGAAGCGCTGCCTGCAAGGATCTGGCCCATGAAAACGACGAAGCAAGCCCATGTTTTAGCCATAGGATTTTCCGCGAATCGTTCGCAGTTATCGTATCATTGATTCCGGCTTTTGGGCGCGAGTCGGTATCGATTTTTTGGAACTACTGTTCTTGATAATTCCAGAGCAGGCCACCATCGACGAAGAGGGTGGTGCCGGTGATGTAGTCGGCGTCGGTAGAGGCGAGAAAGAGCACGGCTCCGGCCACGTCTCTCGGCTGGCCCAGCCGCTTGAGGGGAATGTTGGCGAGCAGGGCGTTCAGTTTTTCGGGATCGTTGAGGAGCTTGGTGTTGATCGGCGTCTCGATCGCACCGGGGGCAACGTTGTTGATCGTGATGTTAAAAGGTGCCAGCTCGATCGCCAGGTTGCGGGTCATCATCTTCAAACCGCCCTTGCTTGCACAGTAGGAGGTGAAGTGGGGAAAGGGCAGCTCCTCGTGGACGGAGCTGATGTTGACGATCTTGCCGGGCCGCTTCGCTTCGATCAGGTGCTGAACGAACGTCTGGGTAGCAAAGAAAACGCCCTTGAGGTTGGTATCCAGAACCGTATCGTAGTCCTCCTCGCTCACCGTCCAAAAATCGGCGTTCTTTTCGACACCGGCGTTATTGACGAGAATATCCACGGTGCCGAAGTGGGCAACGGACTCCTTTACCAGACGGCGAATGTCCTCTACAGAGGCGAGATCGGCCTGGACGACCAGCCCTCTGCTACC
Source organism: Gloeobacter kilaueensis JS1 (assembly GCF_000484535.1). Lineage (NCBI taxonomy): Bacteria > Bacillati > Cyanobacteriota > Cyanophyceae > Gloeobacterales > Gloeobacteraceae > Gloeobacter > Gloeobacter kilaueensis. The sequence goes on from NC_022600.1 coordinate 4,456,283, forward strand.
GGCAGCTTCGACCTGGGAGAGGGTCTGCTTGGCCCCGTCCGGGTTGCTGCGGTAGTTGATGACAACCGCTGCGCCTGCCTGGGCAAGGCGGATAGCGATGGCCTGGCCGATGCCCTGACTGCCGCCGGTGACGAGAGCAACTTTGCCTTCGAGCTTCATGGATGTTCTCCTCCTGCCTGTAAAGTCTGGATGCCTTCTGGGCGAGCAACGATGACCTGAGAGGCCATGCCGATAAAAAGACCGCTCTCGACGACGCCGATCGTGGTGGCCAGGGCGATTTCCAGCCCAGCCGGATCGGCGATGGGGCCGGTGGCACAGTCGAGAATGTAGTGGCCACCGTCGCTCAGGTACGCCTGGCCGTCGGTGCCCAATCGCAAGGTGGGCCGGAGGCCCATGTTCTGCAGGCGGGTCTGAGTTGTCCGCCAGCCAAAGGGCACAACTTCTACCGGCAACGGGGAGCGGCTACCGAGGCGATCCACCAGTTTGCCCGCGTCCACGACGATGACGAGCCTGGTGCTGGCGGCGGCGACGATCTTTTCGCGCAGCAGGGCACCGCCCAATCCCTTGACGAGAGCCAGGCTCTCGACTTCTACCTCGTCCGCGCCGTCGATGGTCAGGTCGAGGCGGGGCTGCTCCTCCAGTGTGGCGAGGGGAATGCCCAGGCTGCGGGCCTGCTGAGCGGTGCGCTCGGAGGTGGGCACACCGACAATTTTCAAACCGGCCTGCACCCGCTCGCCGAGGGCGGCGACGGCGAAGGCGGCGGTGCTGCCGGTGCCGAGGCCCAGTACCATGCCGTCCTGGGCAAGGGCGACAGCCTGCCGGGCGGCGGCTTCTTTGAGCTGGTCAATCTGGGTCTGGGTGCTCATAGATTTAGCGGGTAGGGGCGGTGGCAGGTCGTCTGCTGTTGCGAATCCCGGCGATGGCAGCGGCGTAGTCGCCGGAGCCGAAGATGGCCGAACCGGCGACGATCGCATTGGCTCCGGCTTCGATGGCTTCCCAGGCGTTGTCGGGTTTTTCGCCGCCGTCCACTTCGATCCACGGATCGAGGCCGCGCTCGTCACAGATTTGCCTGAGAGTGCGGATCTTGGGGAGCATCGGGCGGATGAATTTTTGACCGCCGAAGCCGGGGTTGACGGTCATCACCAGGATCACATCGCACAGGTGCAGCACGTAGTCGAGAAAGTCGAGGGGAGTGGCCGGATCGACTACCGCCCCCGCCTTTTTGCCCAGTTCGCGAATCTGGGTGAGGGTGCGGTGCAGATGACCGGTTGCCTCTACCTGCACCAGGATGTGATCGGCTCCGGCGCGGGCAAAATCGGCGACGTAGCGCTCCGGTTCGACGATCATCAGGTGGACGTTGAAGGGTCTGGCGCTCAGGGGCCGGATCGCCTGGATGACCACAGGACCAATCGTGATATTCGGTACGAAGCGGCCATCCATCACATCGACGTGGATCCAGTCGGCTCCGGCGGCATCTATAGCCTGCACTTCTTCGCCCAGGCGGGCAAAGTCGGCAGAGAGAATCGACGGGGCGACGACGATCGGTTTAGAGCCCATCGCAAAAATCTCCCTACAGCAATTTTGCCGCCGCTTCGTCCACCATCCAGAGCAGCGTGCCGTCGGTGGGCCGCACGATCTGGCTGGGAAACTGTTCGGGCTGAAACTCCCCTTCGAGGACGCTCTTGAGGGTCTGAGCCTTCTCCTCGCCGGTGACAAAAAAGAGGATATGGCGGGCGTTGTTGATCACAGGCGGGGTAAAGGTGATCCGGAAAGTATTGAACTTGGCCACCCAGGGAGCGGCCACCAGCCGCTCGCGCTCGTGGACGAGGGGTGTGCCCGGAAAGAGCGAAGCGGTGTGGCCGTCCGGTCCCATGCCGAGCATGATCAGATCGAAGCGGGGCAGTTCTGGACCCGTCAGCTTAAAAAATTGCCGCAACTGCGCCTCGTACTCGCTCGCGGCCTGGGCAGCATCCGGCTCCTCGGCATAGACGCGGTGGATGTTGCTGTCGGGCAGCGATAGAGGGGAGAGCAGCCGCTCGTTCGCCATCCGATAGTTGCTATCGGGATCATCGGGAGGGACGTGCCGCTCGTCGCCCCAAAAAAAGTGGATTCTTTCCCAGTTCACCTGATCGCGATAAACGTCACTTGCCAGCAGAGCGTAGAGGGCTTTGGGGGTCGAGCCACCGGAGAGGGCGACGCTGAAGCTGCCCCGCGCCTCGATTGCCTCGCGGGCCTGCAGGACAAATTCGTGGGCAGCCCCCTTGGCGAGGGCCGCCGGGTCGGCAAAGGTCTTGATCTCAGAAGCAGGGACGGGCATGAACGAGACTCCTAAGGGTTGGTCTGAGCGGCGTAGATGTCGATGATCTGGCCCAACAGTTGCAGGGCGTGCTCTTTTTTGCGCTGGAAGGAGTTGCGACCGATGATCGAGCCAAAACCGCCGCCCGCCTCGATGGCGCGGATCTCATCCAGGATCTCTTCGTCGGTATCCGCCGGTCCCCCTGAGAAGATCACGATCCGACGCCCGTTAAAGACCGACTGGACGACGTGGGCCACCCGCTCGCTCAAGGTTTCGATCGGCACCTGGGCCGATTCGTAGACCTTGCGCGCCGCCTCCTGCTCGATGTGGCCGGAGGGCAGTTTGACTTTGATGATGTGGGCACCGAGTTGGGCGGCGATGTGTCCGGCGTAGGCGGTGACATCGATCGCCGTCTCCCCTTCTTTGGTGAGGCCCGATCCGCGCGGGTAGGACCAGATGATCACCGCCAGACCGTTGCGCTTGGCCTCTTCGGCCAGATCGCGGATCTGACTGTACATGTGTAGCCGGTTCGAGGAGCCGGGGTAGATCGTAAAGCCGATCGCTGCACAGCCTAAGCGCAGGGCATCGGCCACCGAACCGGTGAGCGCCTGATCGGGGTCTTTTTCTTCGAGGAGAACGTCGTGGTCGTTGAGCTTGAGGATGAGCGGAATGTCTCCGGCAAATTCCCGCGCCCCGGCTTCTAAAAAGCCCAGGGGGGCGGCGTAGGCGTTGCAGCCCGCCTCGATCGCCAGCTCGAAGTGATAGCGCGGGTCGTAGGCCGGGGGGTTGGGGGCGAAGGAGCGGGCCGGGCCGTGCTCGAAGCCCTGATCGACCGGCAGAATCACGAGTTTGCCGGTGCCGCCCAGTTTGCCGTGGTTCAGGAGCCGCGAAAGATTGGTGAGGGTACCGGGATTGTCGCTGCCGTACCAGCTCAAGATTTCCTGTACGCGCTTGGTTGCCATTATTTTTCTCCAGTAGAAGAAACTGCCTGGGGGGCGAGCACGTAGCGCTCGACGGCCCTGGCAAAGCCCTCGTTCTCGTTGGTGTCGGTGACGTAGCGGGCGGTGCGCTGCACCTCGGGGCTGGCGTTGCCCATGGCGATACTCAGGCCGCTTTTGGCAAACATCAGTACATCGTTGGGCATGTCGCCGATCGTGGCGATGGCGCTGGTGGGAATCGCCAGACGGGCTGAAAGCCACTCGACGACTGCCCCTTTGTTGGCCAGCGGGTGGGTGATATCGAGGTAGTAAGGCTGGGAGCGGGCCGCCGAAACGTCGCCCGGACCGAAGGTGTAGCGGGCGTCGTTCTCCGTGCGGGCGACGAGATCAAAGTCGTCGCTCACGCCGACGACCTTGGCCACCGTCTCGAGCAGATTGTCAAAATTTTCGACGACGGTCGGCTCGAACTTGACCGTCCAGGCTTCGCGCTCGACGTGGGGCGCTTTCGGATCGCGCACGTACCACTGGTTGCCGCTGTAGACCCAGACATCGAGGTTGTGCTCGGCGATGAGCTGGACGGAACGGCGGGCGATGTCGGGGGGCAACACCCGCTGCTCGATAATGCTCAGATCCCCCGGCTGCACGAACAGTCCGCCGTTAAATCCGGCCACCGGGGTGATGAGGGCCAGAGGCTCGATGAGCATTTTCATCCCCAATGGCGGGCGGCCACTGGTAATCGCAAAGGCGATCCCCGCCTCGTGCAACTTGTGGACGGCGGCGCGGGCGCGCTCGGTGAGCACTTTGTCTTTGGTGACGAGGGTGCCATCTACGTCGGCTAAAAGCAGGGCGATCGAGGACGCCTGAGGTGGATTCATAAAGCGGTTTTCTCCAAAATTCAGTCGTACAGGTGCCAGTAGCGCAGGTCGCGCTCGATGAGGGCGTTGGCCGGTCGCGGTCCCCAGCTACCGGCGGCGTAGTTGGGAAAGTCGGCGGGCGGATGGGAGGCCCAGGTCTTGAGGATCGGATCGACTACCTTCCAGCCCGCTTCGGCGTTGTCGGCGCGCTGAAAGAGAATCGCATCGCCGATCATGCAGTCGTAGATGAGGGTTTCGTAGCCGGTGCCGGGGGCAGCGCCAAAAAAGTCCTTGTAGCTAAAGTCCATCTGCACGCCGTTCATGCGCACGGCTGGACCCGGCACCTTGGCGCTAAATTGCAGCGAGATCTGTTCTTCCGGCTGGATCTTGACCACCAGGAAGTTGGGGGTCAGGCACTCGACCGGCGTGTCGCGAAACAGAGCGAACGGTGCCTGCTTGAACTGGATAGCGACCTCGGTGGCCCGCTTCGGCAGCGTCTTGCCGGTGCGCAGATAAAAGGGCACCCCCGCCCAGCGCCAGTTGTCGATGGCGAGTTTCATCGCCACGAAGGTTTCGGTGTTGGAGTCCGGGGCCACCTTGGGCGAGGCGCGGTAGGCTGCTACCGGCTTACCGGCTACTGTCCCCTCGCCGTACTGGCCGCGCACCACCTGATGCAAGACATCCTGCTCGCTCAAGGGTTCGACCGCCTCCAGCACTTTCGCCTTCTCGGTGCGCACGGGGTCGGCGTTAAAGGCGGTGGGCGGCTCCATCGCCGTCAGGGCCAACAGTTGAAACAGGTGATTGGGCACCATGTCCCTGAGCGCTCCGGTGTGGTCGTAGAAGCCGCCGCGCTGCTCGACGCCTACGGTCTCCGCCACCGTGATCTGCACGTGATCGATGTAGTTGCGGTTCCAGATCGGCTCGAACAACCCGTTGGCAAAGCGAAAGACGAGGATATTCTGGACCGTCTCTTTGCCCAGGTAGTGATCGATCCGGTAGGTCTGGCTCTCGGAGAGCACGCTCAAGATCTCGCGGTTGAGGGTGCGGGCCGATTCGAGGTCGTGGCCAAAGGGCTTTTCGACGATCACCCGCCGCCAGTGGCCCGCCTCTTCGCGCACCAGACCCGCCTCCCCCAAAAGCGAGACGATCTTGGCGAAGTAGTCCTCGGCGGTGGCCAGATAAAAGAGCACATTGCCGCCGGTGCCGTGCTTGTCCTCGATGTCGGCGAGCTTTTGTTGGAGCTGGCTATAAGTCGCCGGGTCGTCGAAGTTGCCCGACAGGTAGTAAAGCCGCCCCTCCAGCCAGTGCCACAGCTCCTCGTCCACACCGGCGGTGGCGAACTGGTGGATGTTCTCGTTCATCTCCGAGCGAAAGGCGTCGTCGCTTTTTTCGGAGCGGGCGACGCCGACAATCGCAAAGTCTTCGGGTAAAAGCTTGTTGCGCGCCAGATTGTAGAGCGAAGGAAACAACAGCCGCTTGGTCAGATCGCCGGAGGCACCGAAGATGACCACCGCACAGGGACCGGCGGGGCTGGGCGGGCTCATGTCTATGTTGCAGAACACCATCGCGTTATCCTCCCTCGTTATGTGCCCGGCTGCTCAAGGTGGCCGCCGAACTGGTAGCGCATCGCCGAGAGCAGTTTGTCAGCAAAGGTCGATTCGCCCCGCGAGGCAAAGCGGGCAAATAGCGCCGCCGTCAAGACCGGAGCCGGAACGGATTCATCGATCGCGGCAATCGCCGTCCAGCGCCCCTCCCCCGAGTCGGAGACCCGGCCCCCAAAATTTTCGAGGGTGGGACTGCCCAGAAGCGAGATCGCTGTGAGATCTAGTAGCCACGAGGAGACGACGCTGCCCCTGCGCCACAATTCGGCCACATCCGCCAGGTTGAGGTCGTACTGGTAGTACTCCGGATGGATAAGGGGCGAGGTTTCTGCGTCCACCTGCTGCTGGTTTTTGCCGACGTTGGCGTGGTGGAGGATATTGAAGCCTTCGGCGTAGGCGGCCATGATCCCGTACTCGATGCCGTTGTGGACCATCTTCACAAAGTGGCCCGCGCCGTGGGGGCCGCAGTGCAGGTAACCCAGCTCCGCCGTGCCGCCCACTTTTTCGCGCCCAGGGGTGCGGGGTGCTGCCTCCAGGCCGGGGGCGAGGGCCGAAAAGATGGGCTCCAGGCGCTTGACGGTCTCCTCTTCGCCGCCAATCATCTGGCAGTAGCCGCGCTCTAAGCCCCAGACACCGCCGCTGGTGCCGCAATCGACGTAGTGGATGCCCTTGGCCTTGAGTTCTTTCGCCCGGCGGATGTCGTCGTGGTAATAAGAATTGCCGCCGTCGATCACCACGTCGTCCGCTTCTAACAGCGGTAGCAATGTCTGGAGAGTGTCGTCCACCGAGGCGGCGGGCACCATCAGCCACAGGTGGCGCGGTTTTTCGAGCTTGGCTACCAGATCGGCGAGGGAGGCAGCCCCCGCCTTGATGATCCCGTCTTTGACCATCGCTTCGAGCTTTTCAGTGCGCCGGACGTAGCCGACGATCTCGTGTCCGGCACGCATCAGGCGCTGGGCCATATTGGCACCCATGCGACCGAGGCCGATGATTCCCAGTTGCATTGTTGACTCCCTTTTTTGATAGTGCGATCAAAGAAGCTGAACTGGATGGGGGCTTCAGCCCAGAGCCTGCTCGATCGCCGTCTGCAGCGCCGCGAGGCCCAGGGTGACATCCGCTCCGAGATGGACGCGCAGCGCCCGGCGCTGGCGCTGGGCCAGAACCTCAAAGTCACCCCGCGCCTGGGCCGCTTTTACCACTCCAAAGGTATACTTCTGGCCGGGTACGTCCAGATCTTCGGCGACGTCGGCAGTGATCTGCAAGAACACACCCGTGTTCGGCCCGCCCTTGTACGCCTGGCCGGTGGAGTGCAAAAAGCGCGGACCAAAGCCCAGGCAGGTCGCGCTGTGTTTGGCGTCGCGCAACAGCTGGCGGATATTCTGAAGCAAAGTCGTGTGCTCGCCGTTGCGCTCGATGTAGGCGAGCAGCGCCAGGTAATCGCCGGGTCCAACCGTATCTAACAGCGCCCGCAGGTAGGCGGCCAGCGAAGGCGATGGGCCCACCGCCCCTTTGAGTATCCCGGCGTTGCGCTCGTCGGTGTAGAGCTTGATCCCTGCTTCCTCGAAGATGGGCGTCTCAGGCGGCAATTGGCCCGTCTTTTCGTACTCGCCGGTGAGCTTGCGGGTGGCGACTTTGCTCGCCTCGACGTCCGGCTGGTTGAAGGCGTTGATGCCGATGATCGAACCGGCAACCGCCGTCGCAATTTCCCAGCGGAAAAATTCCTGGCCGAGCTGGTACGGTTCGCTCACACCGATGCGCACCACCGGCTGGCCTGCCCCCTCTAAAGCCGCCACCGCCGCATCCTGCACCGCATCGGGGGCCGTCTCCAGGCGAATGTAGGCAAAGAGCCGGTCCGCGCCGTAGACCTCCGGGGTGCCGAGCGGTTCGGCGGCCACGGGGATGAGCCCCTTGCCCTCCTTGCCCGTCGATTCGGCCAATAGTTGCTCAAGCCAGGCTCCCAGATCGGCGATCCCCGGTGAGGCGACGATCGTCACCTTGTCGCGGCCTGTTTTGGCGAGCACGCCCAGGATTGCACCCAGCACGACGCCGGGATTGTCCTCCGCCGGAACGCTCGCCGCGCAGGCGTGGACCATCCGCTCGGTGACATCGAGGAAGTGGGGTACATCGATGCCCTGGATGGCACCAGGGACCATGCCAAAGTCCGACAGCACCGAGTAGCGCCCGCCGATACTGGGCAGGCCAAAGTAGGTGTGACGGAAGTGATCGCCTTCGGCCACCTGCTGCATCTTTGAGCCGGGATCGGTGACGGCGATGAAGCGCTCACCCGCTTTTTGATCCCCGATCGTTTGCCGAACGCGCTCGAAGAAGTACTGCTTGAAGATGTTCGGCTCCAGGGTGCCGCCGGATTTGCTGGAGACGATAAAAAGCGTGTTGGCGAGGTCGATGCGGTTCTCGAAGGAGCGGATCTGCTCCGGGTCGGTCGAATCGAGCACCAGCAGTTCCGGGTAGCCCGGCTGGGGGCCGAAGGTAAGCTTGAGCACCTCCGGGCCGAGGCTGGAGCCGCCCATGCCCAACAGCAGCGCCTGGCTGAAACCGGCCTGCTTGACCTCACTTGCGAGATCTTTTAGATGCCCGAGGTGGGCGAGCTGGTCGTCGGTGATCCCGAGCCAGCCCAGCCAGTTATTTTCGTCCGCTCCCGTCCAGAGGCTGGCATCCCGCGCCCAGAGGCGGCGCACCTTGCCCCCGACCTGCCAGCTTTCCAGTTCGGCCTTGACCGCCGATTCCAGTTCGGCCCCGAGCTTGTAGCTCTGGGTGTTGAGGGGCGCGGCGAGGGTTCCCTGCCGCCGCTTCTCGACGGTGCTCAACAGTTTGTCGAAGGCGTCGGCAAAGAGGCGCACGCCGTCGCTCACCAGCTGGTCTGTGACCGCAGCAAGAGAAATTTCGGCCCGCTCTTCGAGGTCTTTGAGCGTCGTGTACGCTTCTTCGAGGTGATCGTCGAGGCTCGCCCTCGGGCGTCCGTGGTCGCGGAAGGCGTCGAAGGTGGCGGGCGGAATCGTATCGACGGTGTTCGGTCCGATCAACTCTTCGACGTAGAGGACGTCGCGGTAGTTGGGATTCTTGGTGCTGGTGCTCGCCCACAAGAGTCGCTGCGGCTGGGCACCGGTCGTGTCGGCCAGGCGATGCCAGCGATCGGAGCGGTAGATTTCTTTGTAGTGCTGGTAGGCAAGCCGGGCATTGGCGATCGCCACCTTGCCCAACAGGCCATTCAGCACCGCCCGCTCGCCGCCGCTGGTCGCGGATTTGATCTTCTCCTGCAGGAGGGCATCGACCGCCGTATCGATGCGGCTCACAAAAAAGCTCGCCACACTCGCCACCCGCGAGAGTTCTCCTCCAGAGGCGGCGAACGCCTCTAAGCCTTCGAGGTAGGCTTCTACCACCTGGGCGTAGGCTTGCTGGGCAAAAAGCAGCGTGACGTTGACGTTGATCCCTTCGCTAATCAGTTGCCGGATCGCCGGGATGCCTGCCGGGGTGGCGGGCACCTTGATCATCAGGTTCTCGCGGTTCACCGCCCCCCAGAGCCGCCGCGCCTCGGCGATCGTGGCCTCGGTGTCGTTGGCCAGATAGGGGGAAACTTCGAGGCTGATATAGCCGTCGTGCCGCTCGGTCTGCTCGTAGACGGGCCTGAGGATGTCGGCGGTCTTCTGGATATCTTCGATCGCCAGCCGCTCAAAAAGCGCCATCGCCTCCAGATCCTGCTCCTGTTCGAGGGCCGCGAGCGCTTCGTCGTAATCGTTCGATCCGGCAATCGCCTTTTCAAAAATAGACGGGTTGGAGGTGACGCCCCTGAGACCGTCCTCGTCGATCAGCCGCTGCAGCTCGCCGCTCGTGATCAAATTGCGCCGAATGTAGTCGAGCCAGACCGATTGACCGTAATCTTGCAATTTTTTTAGGGGATTTACCGTCTGTACAGCATTCATCGTGCGCCTCCTGAAAAAGTACTAAATTACTTGCACCGCGTAGTCGCGGCCCTCCCACTGATTGCTCGCGATCCAGAAGAAAGTAAATCGCAGCGTTTCTCCACCCTGGCTTGTCGGCAGATCGGCGAAGGCAATGCCCAGGGCCGTACTCACAGAAGGGGTGTCCTGGACGCTCTGCCACTCGTCGGCGGACCAGTGTACCCGGAAGGCTCTGCCATCCTGCAGGATGCGCAGGGTGTCGCCCGCCTTGATCGCAGCAATCTGCCAGGCGGGCTTCCAGATCTCCAGGCGGTGGCAGGAGGCGCGCTCGCCCTGGTAGCGGTCGCGCACCTCCGGGATCAGATCGAACACCTCGCCGTCGTGGGTCGAGCGCAACAGCTTGATGTACTCGGCGTGCGCCCAGGCGAGGGGCATCGCCGAGCCGGTCGGTTTGCCCAGGTGCAGGTGCGCCTGGGGCAGATCCGGCGCGTCCCAGACCTGCTCGGGCAGGGGACCAGCTGGCGAAGCGAACGCCTCCAGCGCCTGGAGATAGCTCTGCACATCGCCGCCCGCCGCCAGTTCGTAGTGGCCCCGCTCGCCGGTCAAAAGCGGCCAGGCCCGGCCCGTGCCCCAGCCTGTAAACGGTCCACCGTCGTCTCGCTGACCGTAGCCGTCGTGGTTGTAGCGCCGCCAGACCGGTCCCATCGGCGTCTCGACTTTAAGTACGGCGTCTACGACCTTGATCGAATCGACGATGAGCGGGTCGTCGGCCCGGCGGATGCCGTAGCGCACCAGCTCCAGAAAGCCCGCATCGACGATCGTGCTGGCCGGATACGCTGCCTCATCGCCGGGCTTTTGATTGGCAAGCCCGAGCCGCTTGCCCTCCAGATCGACGCTCAGCGGTGCGCCGCCTACCGGCTGGATGCGGATGTAGTGGCGGCGGATACCCGGCACCAGCGTGCCCGCGTTCGTCGCCGTCCAGGCTTCGAGGTGGCTCTCCAGGTAGTCGGCGTATTCTTCTAAAAAGCGCGCACTCGCCTCGTCCTGCCGCTCGCGGGCAAAACTCGCCGCACAGATGAGCGAAGCGATGTTGGTGGCGAGGGTAGAAGGTGACAGACCCCCCGCCTCCTCCCAGCGCTCCTGCCCGGTGGCCGGTCCCTTGCGAATCAGGCAGCCCGCCGCCTCCAGCACCATCGCGCACGGGTCGAAGCCCTGCAGGGCGTCGGCGCGCCTGAGCCGCCAGGCAAGCAGGATCGGAAAAGACACCTCGTCCAGTTGCAGCCCCTGCCAGTAGGTCTGGCCGCCGATCCAGAAATTTTGTGAAAAGCCGCCGTCCTCGCGCTGGACCGCCGCCAGATAGATCAGTGCCCGCAGGGGCGTGTCGCGGTTACCGGCAGCGAGCAGAGCGGTGGCGGAGTTGACCATGTCCCTCGGCCAGACGAGGTGATAGCCGCCGGTGTCATCTTCGCCCTTGGCCTCGCCCCAGGGGATGGCGAGGGAGGCGATGAGCGCGCCGGAGTTGGACTTGTCCTCGTGGGCGAGCAGAATGCCGTAGCTGTTGCGGTAGAGCTTCCCGCCGTCCTTGGCCGACCCATCTAAGGGCAGAATGTGTCGGTAGGGCCGCTCCCACTGTTCAATGAAGCGCTGCAACTGCTCAGCGAAGGGCAGGCTCAAAGATTGCAGCAGTACGGTGGCGGCGTTGTTGAGGCTGTGGCCAAAGGCAAGGCCCAGGGTAAACTCCCGCCTCTCGCTTAAATCAAGCTCACCTGTGAGGGCAACGTTGCCGTCGATGGCCTGATCGAACTGCCAGTTCATCTCAAAGTTGGCCGCAAGGTCCGTCCAGCCGTCGCTGGTGCCGACGTAGCCGCAGGAGAGGCGGCAAAAGGGCACCGTCGCTCCCATCGCAAGCCAGGTGTTGCCCTTCTGGCAGACGAGCAGATCCTGGCCTGCGACGCTCACGACGTAGGCGTTGTTGCCCCAGCCGCTCACCTTCAGGTGGGGCGAGCAGAGGGCGTACAGGCGCAGCTGTGAGACAAAATCCTCCTCGCCCAACAGCTGCACGTGCTGCAGGATGCAGGGCAGGTGCGGATCGGCGATGATTTCTTTGACGATCCGGTAGCGGTCCTCGCTGTCGCGGTTGGTGGTCCGATAGCCAAGGCCCTGACCCAGACATTCGATCGTCGGCTGCAGGTGGCGCTTCTCCTCGTGCAAAAAGCTTTTGCCGTCGCTGATGAGAAATTGCAGATCGCGGATCTGGGGCGTATCGACGGTTGGAAAGTACGTCTCGGTGAGAATGCCCCGCCAGAGCGTAAACCAGATGCGACTGGGACTGGAGTAGGCGGTTCCCACCGCGTCCTTGCTGCCGGCAGTCCACCGAGGCTCGATCCCTGGCGGCCCGAAAGCCCTTTGCTCGCCGCGAAATTTGACCATGCATTCTCCCAAAATGGCGGTTTTTTCGAGGCGGCAGACAGCGTGCCTGAGTCAATTCTCCCCATTCGGCGCTGTTTGGCCAGCCAATTTTGAGCAGTTAACTCCACAAGTTAGCCGGGAAGTTCAAGAAGCGATATGTCACCGGTCATGGTCGGTGAGCCTCCGGCCCCTGCGTATTCCTATAGTCCAGGGGCTAGGATTGAATCTGGAGATATTTGAACTTTTGTGACCCCGATATGACTTCCGTTCCCGTTTCGCGGATTCGCAACTTCAGCATCATCGCCCACATCGACCACGGCAAATCGACGCTGGCCGACCGGCTCCTGCAGGTGACCGGCACCGTGAGCGACCGGGAGATGACCGCCCAGTACCTCGACAACATGGAACTGGAGCGCGAGCGGGGGATCACGATCAAGCTGCAGGCGGCGCGGATGGAGTACGCCGCCAAAGACGGCGAGACGTACATTCTCAATCTCATCGACACCCCCGGCCACGTCGATTTTACCTACGAGGTCTCGCGCTCCCTCGCTGCCTGCGAAGGGGCGCTTCTGGTGGTCGATGCGAGCCAGGGCGTCGAGGCCCAGACCCTCGCGAACGTCTACCTGGCCCTTGAGAACAACCTCGAAATCATCCCGGTGCTCAACAAGATCGACCTGCCGGGAGCAGAGCCGGAGCGGGTGCTCGACGAGATCGAAGAAATTATCGGATTGCCCCGCGAAGGGGCGATCCTCGCCTCCGCCAAAGAAGGCATCGGTATCGCGGACATCCTCGAAGCGCTCGTCCACCGGCTGCCGCCCCCCCCCGACAAAGTATCTGAACCGCTCGCCGCTCTCATCTTCGACAGCTACTACGACGCCTACCGGGGGGTGATCGTCTACTTTCGGGTGATGAGCGGCTCGGTCAAAAAAGGCGACAAGATTCGCTTTATGGCCTCCGCCAAAGAATTTGAGATCGACGAGATTGGCGTCCTCAAGCCCTACCAGGTGCCGGTGGACGAGTTGCATGCAGGCGAGGTGGGCTATATCGCCGCTGCAATCAAGTCCGTGCAGGATGCCCGCGTGGGCGACACGATCACCCTGGTGGCGAACCCCGCCGCTGCCCCTCTACCGGGCTACCAGGAAGCGATGCCCGTGGTCTTCTGCGGCCTCTACCCGACCGACTCCGACCAGTTCGAGGACCTGCGCGAAGCGCTCGAAAAATTGCGCCTCAACGACGCCGCGCTGCACTTTGAGCCCGAAAGCTCCGGAGCATTGGGCTTTGGTTTTCGCTGCGGCTTTTTGGGTTTGCTGCACATGGAAGTTGTCCAGGAGCGGCTGGAGCGCGAGTACGACCTGGATCTGGTCACCACCGCCCCTTCGGTCGTCTACCGTGTCACAAAGACCGACGGCAGCGTGCTCGAAGTGCAGAACCCCGCCGACCTGCCGTCCGCCCAGGTGCGCGAGCAGATCGAAGAACCCTACGTCAAAGTCGAGATCATCGCTCCCCAGGAGTACGTCGGCACTCTGATGGAACTGTGCCAGGGCCGCCGGGGCATCTTCAAGGACATGCGCTACCTGACGCCCACCCGCACCACCTTGATCTACGAAATCCCTCTGGCCGAGGTGATCACCGACTTTTTTGACTCGATGAAGTCGCGCTCGCGGGGCTACGCCTCGATGGAATACCAGCTCATCGGCTACCGGCCCGGCAATCTCGTGCGCCTCGATATCGTCCTCAACGGCGAGCCGGTCGATTCGCTCTCCTGCATCACCCACGCCGACAAGGCCGCCGAAGTCGGACGGCAGCTCACCGCCAAACTCAAAGAACTGATTCCCCGCCAGCAGTTCCAGGTGCCGATCCAGGCGGCGATCGGAGCAAAAGTTGTCGCCCGCGAGAATATCGCCCCCTTGCGCAAGAATGTGCTCGCCAAGTGCTACGGCGGCGACATCACCCGCAAGAAAAAACTGCTCGAAAAGCAAAAAAAAGGCAAAAAGCGGATGAAGTCGATCGGCTCGGTGGACGTGCCCCAGGAGGCGTTCATGGCCGTCTTGAAGCTGGAGAGCTGATACAACAGCAAAAACTTTGCTGGTGAAATCTACTGACAGAGGTTTCTTCGCCGTTTCAAAGCGTGTCCTGCCTGAGCAATAAACAGCAGCACGGCACTCAAGGCTGCGTATCCCGTCTGCACGACGGGTGTGGCGACGCCGTACCACCCGGCAAAATCCAGCCAGCCAGTCCGCCCGCCGTCATTGAATATCAGATACAGAAGCGGAATAGCGAGCGCAATAAACGTCGTCGGACCACCGGTCCACGTCCCGAGAGCCACAGCGGCAGCAGTTACAAGGAGCAGGCCAATCGCCAGCGAGAGAGCAGCGGAGGGGTTCGAGAACAAGATTCGACAACCAGGCAGAGCGAAAAAACTCAGCGCCAGAAACACACAGGTGCTCCACTTCCACACAACCCACCGGTCCGGCAAATTTGGCACGACAGCGATAAGCGCGCCTGTACCCGCGAGTTTTTCACGCACCGGCACATCCGCCAGCAGCAACACCAGGATCAAGAAGAGGCAGGGAAGTGCAAAGCGCTGCAGGTACTCGGGGGGAGCCAGACAGGACAGGGCTGACACTGCAAAACAGAGCGCAACTACTTTGGGCCGCATTGCCCAGGTCAACAAGCAATCAGCAATGACAACGCGCAGCAGCCAGGGCAGCCCGGCAAGTCGCCCAAAGCACAGGCTCAGCCACTGCGGGTTTTCTTTTGTACTCACTCCGCCTGCTTTTTTGAAGCCCGGCTGAGGCAGGCGGGATTTACGTTTGGTGGGGTCAAATCGATCGAACAAAAAGTAGCCCATCCAGGCGAGGGGCACAATAACAGCTAAGGTTGCAAATCTGAGCAGGACTTGCGCAGGTTCAAAATGCAGTCCTGGAAAGATAAACGAGGGAAGGCCAGGCTGATAAGTTACAAGCCCGATAGAATAATTCCTTCCTGCCGTTATCAGCGATAGCTGTTCTACGGCCCAACCCATTCCGCTCACATCTATCAGTCGCGTCCAACTCAAAGAACCACCAATTACAAACTCAGCAACCGGCAAGCTGACGAGCAGTAGCCAGCATCCAAAGTAAATAAAACTTCCCAATCGTCCTGCCAGCAGAACTGTAGCTTCAAACGCGAACGCAGCGACCGGTACAAATAGCAGAACTGGCAGGAGGATCACCAAGTAGGTAGTGATGTACACTACCGGCTCAAAAGCAGCCTCCCCCCGCAGCCAGTGCATCCCCACAATGCTGAGGAATAAGCCGAGAGCAAGCAGCCAGAGGAAGGAGCCGCTGCCCAAAATCGCACCAAGCACATACTGCGCGTTGGTCATCGGTGTAGCGGCAATTGTCGAATCGGTGTGACTTTCGACCTCCCGCTGCAGTGCGCCGAATACCAGATAAAATCCCCAGAGGCTGACTATTACAGCACTCAGCAGGGCGGTGGCCAGAGACAGGGTAGCAGAGTTGTAAATAAGCCGTTGTCCATCGACCTGCATCAGCGTCATGCCGCTCGATCGATCCGGGATCAGGCTGTAAGCGAGTACGGGAAGCAAAAAAAACAAGAAAACTGTCCCCGGTTGACGGAGCCGGAGCTGCAAGTGCGTCCTGGCAATCGCTGCAATTTTAGATAGAAACATAACCCGTGGAAGCCAGCGGTTCGTTGATTGCCAAAAATGCCTCTTCGAGGGTCGGCTCTACCAAGTGAGCGTCTTCTAATGGTTTTTGAGGACACACCAGGCGCAGATGAACACCCTCCGCCTTCTGCACAACCGAGGAAACCTTATATCGTGTTTGTACCTCCGGTAGCTGCTGCGAGGGAATAACGGCCTGCCATACCTGCCCTCTCGCTCGATCTATAAGTACTTCGGGCGAAGCGCACTCGATAATTCTGCCCTTGTGCAGCACCGCCACTTCAGAGGCAACCGTTTCGATATCCGAGACGATATGAGTAGAAAAGACAACGATCCGCTCGCTGCCGATCCTGCTCAGGATGCTTTTGAAACGGTTGCGCTCCTCCGGATCCAATCCCGCCGTCGGCTCATCCACGATCAACACTTCCGGCTCGTTGAGCAAAGCAACAGCAATACCGAGGCGTTGCTTCATTCCGCCTGAGAAAGTACCTGCCGGGCGGTGGCTGACGTCGTGCAGGTTCACCAACTCAAGCAGTTCCATCGGGCGATTGCGGCTGGAGATTCCCTTGAGTGCAGCGAAATAGCTGAGGAATTCAAGAGCGGTGAGACTGCTGTATACGCCAAAATTTTGCGGTAAATAGCCTAACTTCTGCCGCAAAAAATCAGGTTGGGCAACGACATCGACATCCCGAAAAAAGATACGTCCCGATGTTGGAGGCGTCACTGTCGCAAGCATCTGCAAAAGCGTCGTCTTACCGGCCCCGTTGGAACCCAGCAAACCCAACACGCCCGTCTTGATTTCAAGGAATACACCAGCGACAGCAGGTTGCTGGCTTGATTTGTAGCACTTGGATAAGTTTTCCAGTATCAGCATAGTATTCGCTTTTCAAATTGTACTGCTAATGTGCGGTTATTTTTGTGAAATTTTAAAATGCCGCTCGTACACATGTGCAGAATTCTATACGGTGCCAGAGTCCGTGCCTTACCTACCTCCTAGACGCGGGTTGCCATTTTCCTCAGTGTCATCCAGAAGATTTGCCTCACGTAAATCTGTGCAAAACAAAATGGCCTTAGAGAGAGCAGCCCTGCCAATGGAAGCACCGCTTATAAGCGTCTCATCGAATCTTGCGCCATCCAGACTAGCCTTATAAAGATTGGCTCCTCGTAGATCCGTTGCTGCCAGATTTGCTCCTCGCAAATCTGCCTCTCGTAAGTTCGCCAGAAGCAGCGTAGCACTGTCGGCATTCACTTCGCACAGATTCGCTCTTTGCAAATTCGCCTTATCTAATCTGGCACCTTCGAGTGACGTATTTCTGAGAATGGCGTCAGATAAATCTGCCCCCTTTAAGTTGGCTCCAGATAGCACAGCATAGGAAAGATCAGCCCCTGCTAACTGTCGCCTTTCAGTCGGTATATTGACGATTTCCCAAACCAGCCTCCATTTCGGATCTAATTGCGTCTGCTCATCGATGAGAACTCCGTCTAGGCGGACGTGATTGAAGACCGTCCCAGACAGATTTGCACCGCGCAAGTCTGCCTGCTTCAGCAATGAGCCAGTCATAACTGCACCGCTTAGATTAACTCCCCGTAAATCTGGGCATACAAGAGCAGCCTGCAGACCCCGATGGCCCTCGGCGTACTTCCTCAGCAACTCTCGAACGTCACGAATGTGGGTCAAAGCTCATCTTGCTCCATATACAATACAGTGCGCAGCGAGACCTTATTGCTCGGGTGACTGATAACCAGTAGCCTTTTCAGCTATAGTCTTACCCACTTCGGAACCAGAAAAATACCCAACTGCACCACCAATCAAGCCACCAACTGCACCGCCCACAACCGTACCTAGCCCTGGCATTATAACTGTACCGATTGTTGCTCCAAGCCCGCCCCCTGCCTCTGCTCCAGCCCAACCACCAGCCCAACCACCAGCGATCCGAGAACCCTCAACAATTGAGTTGTCCCAATTACCAGTTTGAACGCTCTCGCTGATCTCATTTCCAAGCGACCAAGTATCTAGAGCGACCCCAGTTACTAGTGCTGCCCGACCGAGAGGCTTGGCTGCTTTTAGAGTTTTGCCCAGTGCTTCTTCAAAAGGTTCCGCTAAAGTGTGATCCGACTTACCGAAAGCCTGAAAAGACTTATTTTGGTTCCAATGCCAGTTCTCTTTATACATGTTCTTACCAGTTACCGGATCAACTTGTGTCTTCCCAGTTGCAGGGTCGATTACGGGGGTACTAACGTTTGGTCCGTAATCGAGGCGCAAGCCTCTCCACTTGTTAGGGTTGCCAGTTAATGAATCTACTTGGTTGACATATCCATGACTAGTGGGATTTTTGAAGCCTGAAATGTCTCGGAATGACAAGTTGAAATCAGTTGGAGTACCCTGGGAATTCGGCAACTGTTTCCAAATTGGATATGTTAATTCCTGTAGCAGTCCCGTACCAAACAGTCCTGCCTTGCCTGCATCTGCTAGAGCTGTACCACTGGGCTCAGCGTTCAGGCTTTGGTTGCCATCGTCGGCTGTTTGAGAACCGGTGGAAAGATTAGCATGTAACAGGGGAACTGCATCTTCATGAATCTGCTCTATCGGGACTGTAGGAGACTCAAGACTCATATCGGAGCAACTTGCATTTGTGTTGAATAATCCAAGTGCATCTTGAGGCAATAGTTCACCCAAGAGTTCAGACTCAACTATATTAGTGGCATACTGCCCATCACCGATAGCTTGCGTATCTAGCTGGTTGTTCTGCAAATTGCTAGATTCGTCACCTTCGAGTGGCATATTTCTTGTAAGAGCTAACATACTGTAACCGTCATTCTGACTGGTATCCACTTCATCTTCTTCTCTGTTATTGCCAGAGAAATTTTCTAGCTCAGCATCTCCTATTAACTGCTGGTTAGTCATATCAATCTGCCAATTATTGGAAAGCAGTTCCTCCTCCCAGTTGTTTCCACTCTCCAATGGTTGCCAGATCTCACTCCTACTATCGTAAAAATATTCAGCACTCACATCTGCATCAGCCTGGCTCTGGTTCAGGTTTTGCTCCCAGTCACTAGTTTCTCCAATATCAACATTATTCAAATCATACTCTGTGTTGTTAAAACTGTAGTTTTGCAATTCAAAAGCGTCATCTCTGACGCGCCAATCATACACGAAGCCTGGCACGTTCGGATCATCTTGTTCGTCTGTATAGCCTTCTAGCTGCTGACCTTGATTGATACCTTGCGGGTCATAGCCATTGTCTAGATCAAGATTACTAGAGTTAGAGTCGGATGAAAAATTTTCGTTGTCATAGCCTGTCTCTATGGCAGCCCAATCATCGTCTGGGTATGCATCACCAACTTGCCACTCGCTTCGGTCAGCATCAGTGCTAGTAAAGTCCGTCTCGTACTCCGACTCATCTAGCTCTCCTTCACTGTTGGCCCCACTGTCCTCAGCATATTGCGAATTTTCCTGTTCGGGGTCTGTGGTGTATTCCTGGCTCTGCTGGTCAAAAGCTGCGATGTACTCCTGGTCTGCTTGATCAAACTCTGCCATCTCGTCAGGTGGGTTTCCCTCAGCGTTAGAGCTGCTGTACTCGTCGCTGCACTCTGCAAACTCCTGCTCTTCATCCATGTTTCACCTCGAAGGTTGTCTATTGAAGGATTGAGTATACACGGATAAATGCTCTTCGCCAGTATAACAGCAATGACGGGAGATTAAGTACTGTCGGGGAAATCTTTTATTGTGGGAAGACAAGATCCTGGGCAGGTCCAGCAGGGGTGGAGGATTTACTACCCACGCCAACAAGGCCGCTGAAGCAGGAGATCAAAGGCACTTGGGGTTTGCCATGGCCGACCAACCGAAACCCCGGCTCCCTGACCCTGAAACCCGTAAGCGGCCTCGGGAGAATCTGCTTGTAGCCAGTGTAGGCTTACGCGAATGGAGCGCACAGATGCAGGCGACCACCGACGAACTTGACCGCTAGTACAACGAGAGCCCGATCGGCCAATTGCACGTGCGCCAAAGACCTCCAGGTGAAGTGGCAGCCAGCAAGGATTAGCAGTGACAGCCTTCATGCGTTTAGAAAACCTGGTTTGGATTGGCAGCGCAGACGAGGTGAGCTTACAGGCTATCCGGGTCGATCCCCGCTTCCTTGAGCTTCTGTGCGAGAGCTTCGGCCCACTGTTCAGCTTCTCTAGCGCGTTGCTCTGCCAGTTCGGCTCGTTCCGGATCAGAAGGAATCCACCGCCCTTCACTGTCGTACCACCGCAACCACTGCCGCTCCCAGTCGGCAAACCTTCCCCTCCACATTCCCAGACCGATCTGCAGTTCCTCTATCCACAGACGACTCTCGGACTGCTCTCTATAAAGCCCCGCTTCCAGACGAAATATCTGCAGCATGTCGTCTACCCGGTTGAAGAGCACGTAGTAGGGCACCTGCAATAGCTGCTCGTACACTTCCCACTTCGAGGGCGGTTGCTGGCCGCGCAGCGTCAGCCCCTGGTCTTCTTCGATCGTGTTGGGGGAAAGCAGTTCGACGACGACGAGGGGCGAGCGCCCTTCCTGCCAGCGCACATAGCTGAGCCTGCCGCCCTCGACGAAGCGGGGGACACTCACCACTGCAAACCAGTCCGGGCGCTTGTAGTACTTGGGATTGTTCGGATCGTAGTAGATATTCAAATCGGCGGCGGTAAGCACCTGCTCGATGGGCACAGTTGGGGGCATGAAGGTTTGAGTGAGCAGTTGGGGCTGCCAGTCGTGGAACTGGTCGGGCAAACCAGGTTCCTTGGGGTTCTCGCTTGGTAAATCGTACATCGTGGGCAAAAGCGGGTTTGCCAGCGGCAGCGGGGATCCTGGCTTGAAGGCATTCATCGCTTCACCAAGAAGCTTGTTGGCCTTCAGTTTATCTTTTTGAACACCTGACTACAGCGCTGAGGCCAGCCCTGGCTGGAACTGGGCGGACAGGAGCGAGTCGCGAACTCAGCACAGATCGGGGGTAAAGCAAAAAGCTGGGTGCTCCTGCTCATCGACGGGGTTTTCTGTGATCGCGTAGCATTTGGTGATGGGAAGCTCTGTCATCACCGATGCGCGAACTGTTTGCTGCGATTGAGCCCTACGACCAGGGGTTTTTGAAGGTTTCAGGACTTCATACGATCTACTACCAGCAGTCGGGCAACCCCAACGGCAGGCCAGTGGTCTTTCTGCACGGCGGACCAGGGGGCGGCATCGACCCCAGCTACCGCCAGTACTTCGATCCGCAGAAGTGGCGGGTAGTGCTCTTCGACCAGCGCGGCTGCGGACGGAGCACGCCCCACGCCGAGTTGCGCGAGAACACCACCTGGGATCTGGTGAACGACATCGAAAAGTTGCGCACCCACCTGGGGATCGAGAGCTGGGTAGTCTTTGGCGGCAGCTGGGGGAGCACCCTCTCGCTCGCCTACAGCCAGAGCTACCCGCAGGTGTGCAAGGGGCTTATTTTGCGGGGCATTTTTTTACTCAGGCAGTGGGAGCTGCTCTGGTTCTACCAGCAGGGAGCGAGCCGCATCTTTCCGGACGCCTGGGAAGAATTTGTAGCCCCGATTCCACCCGCCGAGCGGCACGACATGATCGGAGCGTACTACCGGCGGCTCACCAGCGACGATACCCAGGTGAGTACCGAGGCCGCCCGCGCCTGGTCACTGTGGGAGGCAGCCACCAGTAAACTGCTGCCGAACCCGGATCTGATTCGCCGCTTCGGTGAGGTGAAGTTCTCGACAGCTTTTGCCCGCATCGAGTGCCACTACTTCGTCAACAAGGGCTTTCTCGACTACGAGGAACAGTTGCTTAAAAACGTCGAGATCATCCGTCACCTGCCGGCGGCAATCGTCCAGGGCCGCTACGATATCGTCTGCCCGATGGAGACGGCCTGGGAACTCTCCCGCGCCTGGCCGGAGGCAGAATTTGTGATCGTCGATGACGCCGGGCACTCGATGAGCGAACCGGGTATCCGCTCAGCGCTCATCGACGCAACCGAGGCGTTTGCGAAACTGTGAACGCGGCGGTGCGCGGCCAGCCCCTGGCGATGACGCTCCTGGAGCGCGCTCTTGCCACTGGCCGGATTGCCCCGGCGTATCTATTCAGTGGGCCGCAGGGCGTCGGTCGGGCTCTTGCCGCCCGCGCCTTTGCCGCTGCCCTGCTTGAAAGTCCGGTGGGCCGGATCGAGCGGGGCAATCACCCGGACCTGCTCTGGATGGAGCCGACTTACAAAAAAGGCGATCGCCTACTCACCCGCGCTGAGGCGATAGCCGACGGTGCGCTGCCGCGCAGTCTGCCGCAGGTGCGCCTGGAGCAAATTCGGGCGATCACGATTTTTCTGGGCCGACCGCCGGTAGAAAGAACCCGGCAGGTGATCGTCATCGACGGAGCGGAGGCAATGGGCGAGGCAGCGGCAAATGCGCTCTTAAAGACGCTCGAAGAACCGGGGGCAGGCGTGTTCGTCCTGATCGCCCAGAGTGGTGCCCGATTGCTGCCCACCGTCCGCTCGCGCTGCCAGAAGATTCCTTTTTATTGCCTGGGGGCAGATCTGGTGGCGGAGATTCTGGCGGCTCACCGGGCAACCGTCAGCGCCGAAGTGCTGGCGATGGCCCAGGGCAGCCCCGGACGCGCCCTCGAACTGGTGGCCTGGCTGGAATCGGTTCCGGCGGAATTGCTCGCTGAGGTGCGCCAGTGGGCAAAGCAACCTGTCGATCTGCGCACCGCCCTCGGCCTCGCCCGGCGCATCGATGGCCAGCTTGCCCTCGAAGTGCAGATTCCGCTGGTCGATTATCTTGAACACCTGGTCTGGAACAGTGGGAGCTTCGACAGCACCGCCCGCCTCGAACAACTGGAGGCGCTGCGCGGCCAGCTTACCGGCTACGTCTCGCCGCGTCTGGCCTGGGAAGTTGCCCTGGCCGGTCTCAAGCGTTGAACGGGCAATTGTCCGGGAGAAAGCTATCGATTCTATCTGCCGGTAGATATCCGGTTGCGCCCCACACCTTAGATTGATGAGTAGCAGAATCCTCGTTCATCCAGCTTGGTGATTCTGCCCAGGGGAAGCAATGGTCACTGAAAAGAAACTTTCTAAACCGTCCGAATCAGAGAGCAAGCCTCTTGCAGGTTCACCCAAAAAACGCAAGACAGCCAAGCTCCGCTTTCAACTGCTCGCTCCTTACAACGAAAAAGCGAGCTTGGTCGGCTCATTTTCTAACTGGGAACCGATCGAGATGAAGCGGGGCAAGAAAGGCTTTTTCTACATCGATGTGGCCCTTCCTGACGGCGAATACGAATACAAGTTCCAGACAGTATCCAAGAGTTTCTTCGCCGAAGGCCAGACGGTGACCTTTGCGGACCCCTACGCCCGCCAGGTGGACGAAAAGAACCGCGAGAACGGCATCATCCGTATCAAAAATGGCGAGCGGATCACCGACGAATACACCTGGAAGCACGACGATGTGCCCCTGACAGCGGACGACCGGTTGATTATCTACGAGATGCACGTCAGCGCCTTTGGCGGCAACGGCTACCAGGAGGCGATTGGCAGGCTCGATTATCTGGTCGATCTGGGCGTCAACTGCGTACAGCTGATGCCGGTCACCGAGTATCCGGGCGAGCACTACTGGGGCTACAATCCGCGCTATGCCTTTGCTCCCGAGTCCTCCTACGGCAAACCGGAAGATCTCAAGGCGTTTATCGACGCGTGCCACGCTCGCGGCATCCGGGTAATTCTCGACATCGTCCTCAACCACTCCGAATCGGAGAGCCCCCTTACCCGCATCGACTTTACCTACTGGTTCTACCAGCCCGGCACCGAGCCGGACGAGCCGGGCAACGTCTGGGGACCGAAGTACAACCTCGAATTTTACGACAAAAAGTTCAAGCGCAACCCGGCCCGCGAATTTCTCTACGAACTGGTCGAATACTGGGTGCGGGAGTACCACATCGACGGCTACCGCATCGACGCGGCCCGGCAGATCAAGTACTTCGACTTTTTAGCCGAAGTGGCGCGGCGCTCCAAAGAAACCGCCGGGGTCAAGCCGTTTTATATCGTCGCCGAGCACATCCCCGAAAACCCGGCGATTACCGGCGCGGACGGCCCGGCGGACGGTGCCTACCACGAGACCTACTACTGGATGATCGACGATCTGATGGTGCGGAACATGTTCAGCACCGACCAGATCATCGACTCGATCAACCCCCTGCACCACGGCTATCCGGGACCGAGCAACGCCGTCAACTTTTACGAAAACCACGACAAGCCGCGCCTGTTACAGCGGTTGCGCGACGCTGGGATCAACGAAGAAGGCAGCTTCAAGCGCCTCGAATGTGCGGCGGCGCTGCTGATGACCTCGGTGGGCCTCCCGATGCTCTACCAGGGCCAGGCGATGGCCCAGGCGTATCCCCAGGACGAGCAGGTCCACCCGGTCGAGTGGGAGCTGCTGGAGCAGCAGCGCCACCAGGCTCTGCACGAGCGCTACAAGGGCCTCATCGCCCTGCGGCGCGAAAACCACGCCCTCTGGACCAACCACATCGACTTTTTCCACATCGACGAAGAAGCGCGGGTGCTCGCCTACGTGCGCTACAACGACGAGGGGGCGCGGGTGGCAGTCGTCGCCCACCTCGGAGACGGCTTCCTCGGCAACTACCAGGTGCCCTGCTTTCCGGTGGATGGCCACTGGCACGAGTGGACGCGCAACTACGCTGTCGAGGTCGATGGCGGCATCCTCAACGTCGAGCTGAGCGACTGGGACGTGCATGTCTTCCGCTTCGAGGGCCAGGGCTAGAGTAACGGCAGCTAAAGGTGGGTAAGGATGCGGAGGAGTGAGCATGTCACTGCGGGAGCGGATCGAGCAGATGCCCAAGGCCGAATTGCACGTTCACCTCGAAGGGGCCACCGACGCTCTGACCGTCTGGCAGATGGCCGGGCGCAATGGGGTTGCTCTGCCGGCCCGCTCCCTTGAGGAGTGGCGCGAGTTCTATCGCTTTCGCAGCTTTGGACACTTTATCGAGGTCTACAGGACGGCAGCCGGGACGATGCAGACGCTGGCGGACTGGGCACTGATGGTCGAACGGTTTTTAGACGAGCAGGCGCGGCAGAACATCCGCTACAGCGAGGTTTTCATTTCCTGCTCGTTTCAAGCTGACAAACTGCCGATCGACCAATGGCTGCACACCCTGGAGGCAGCGGCTGCCGCCGGTGAAAAAAAACACGGTATCCGGATGCGCCTGATCGCCGACATTGCCCGTGAGCTACCCCAGACCGCTTCCTGGGTGCTGGAATTCGCCTCCAAAGGAAAGCAAACTGGCCTCGTCGTCGGCCTCGGGTTGGGCGGGCCGGAGGGGGGTCATCCCCCCGAGCGCTTTGCCAAAGTGTACGCCGAGGCGCGACGGCGAGGATTACGCGTGGTTGCCCATGCCGGGGAGACAGTCGGCCCAGAAAGTATCCGTGGAGCGCTCAGCGCCCTGGCAGTCGAGCGCGTCGGGCACGCAATCCGTTGCCTGGAAGATCCGCAGTTGATGGACCAATTGCGAGCAGAGCAGATTCCTCTAGAAGTGTGCCCGACCAGCAACTATCGGCTGGGGGTAGTGGACGCCGGTACTGCCCATCCCCTGCGTCAGATGGTGGACGCTGGCCTGTACTGCACGCTCAATTCCGACGATCCAGCCATGTTTGGAACCGATCTCACCTCGGAGTACCTGCTCCTCGCAGAGCAGGGTTTTAGCTGGGAAGAACTCTGGCAGCTCAACTGCAACACACTGCAGGCCACTTTTTTGGACGCGTCGGAGAAGAACATTCTCAAAAAACAGTGGGACGGCTTTGGAGGCTGGGTGGAGACCAGCCCCCAGAGACTTCAGGACGACAATTAGCTAGCCTCTACGCCCAGGTGCCGTCTTGCTGGAGGGTGTAAGCCTTGCGCACCGCCTCCCAGGCAGCGGCGTCCGCCTGCTCGTCGCTGCCAGAAGCGCTATGGTCGGCGTTGTAGGCGTCGATGTAGGTCTTTTGGGCCGCCGGGGAGAGGTGCTCGCGCACGTGGGGAGCAAGTTCTTCGGGGCCACTGAAGCTGCCGGGTTTTTCGCGGGGCAGGGTCTGATCGGCGACGGTAATCTCCTCGCCCCCTGCCTCGCGCAGGATGCTCTCGATCTGGTCGATCTGGGCTGCGTACCCTTCGGCGACGACGACGAATTCGCCCGCCTCAAGGCGCGTCTGGTAGGTATTGATCTTGTCCTGGCTCATGCCGATCGTGGCGAGCACCGAGGCAAGTCCACCGCCCGCAGAACCGGCAATCGCACCCCCGGCGGCCCCAAGCAACGCCGCCCCGATCGGTCCTGCTGCCACCACCGCCCCGACAAAGGGCACAAACAGCACGCCGATACCGGTGAGAAGCGAGAGGGCCGAACCAAATAGCGCCCCGTAGATCGCCCCGTTGACCAGGCCGCCGCGAATCACATCGCCACGGGTGAGAAAACCGGAGACGCGGGTATTGCTTTGAAAGTTGCGTCCGACAATCGAGATGTCCTTGCGGTCGATGCCGCTATCGAGCAGGCGACGAACGGCCTGATCGACCTGTTGCTGGTCTTTGAAGACGGCGGTCACGGCCTTTTCGACTTCACCGGTGTAGACCGGTTTCTGCGACTCCAGACTCTGTACCATGCGCTGTATTCTCCCTCCCATAGGTGCCGATGCCGCGAGCGGGCAGGGGCACTGACGCCCATCAGCCTAGCAAGTCTCCATTTTGATGGTTCTATCAGACGACAGAACCAGCGGTCCTTCCAGGCTGTTCTTCGAGCGGAGTAGACAGATATCCTGGGTCTGCCCCGTCTCCAGGACCGTTGCCCGTGGCTATTCCCCATCGCCTGCTGTGCGTGCTTTCGCTGCTCATCGGCCTGTATCTCGCTCCGGTGGCAGCGGCAAGGCCGACGGTCCATCGGGCGGGCGAACCGCCCACGTCGGACCCTGGCGGCATCCGGGTCGGATCGCTGCAACTGCTGCCCTGCCGGGACGCCCCGGCCTACTGCGGCAACCTTGTACGGCCCCTCGATTCGGCAGCTCAGGTAGCGGGCACCATCGCCATTCACTTCGAGTACTACCCCCGGCGGCAGAGGTCAGAGCCTGCCCTCGGAACGATCGTGGCGGTGGAGGGCGGACCTGGCTATCCTTCGACCGGCAGCCGGGGCGGCTATCTTGGCCTTTTTGGGCCATTGCTCGACCACCGCGACCTGCTGCTGGTCGATAATCGCGGCACCGGCCATTCGCAGGTGATCGACTGCGAACCGCTGCAGACCCAGGATGTGCAGACGCAAAAGAATCTGGCACTGTGCGGCGCATCGCTGGGCCAGACTTCGGACCTCTATGGCAGCGGAGCGGCAGCCGACGATCTAGCAGCGGTGCTCGACGCTCTCGCTGTCGGGACGATCGACCTGTACGGCGATTCCTACGGCACCTTCTTCAGCCAGACCTTCGCCGCCCGTCACCCCGATCGGCTGCGCTCCGTCGTGCTCGATAGCGCCTACCCGGTCATCGGCGAATCGCCCTGGTACGTCGAGGACGCCCCGGCGATGCGCAACGCCTTCAACGTCGTCTGTCAGCGCTCGCCCCACTGTGCAGCGCTGGGCGGCAGTTCGATCGCCCGGATCGAGCGGCTATTAGATGCGATTCGCCTCGCCCCGATCGCCGGTACGGCTTTTGACGGCGACGGCCAGTTGCGGCACGTCCAGGTCGATCCGGGCAGTCTCGCCTACTTGATGTTCGCCAACGCCACCAGCCGGGTCGTCTACCGCGAACTCGACGCTGCTGCCCGCGCCTACCTCGATCGCAACGACAGCGCTCCCATCCTGCGACTGGTGGCGGAGAACCGGCTGGTGGGCGACGCGCGCGATCCGTCCGCCGAGGCGCGCTACTACAGCCGGGGGCTTTTTGCGGCGGTGAGCTGCAGCGACTACCCGCAGCTCTACGATATGACCGCGCCGCCATCGGTGCGCCACCAGCAGCGCGATGCGGCCTTTGCCCTCCAGCAGCAGAGCGATCCAACGGTGTACGCGCCGTTTACGATCCGCGAATTCAACCGCCAGCCCCTCGACTACAGCGTGCTGGATCTGTGCTTGAACTGGCCGGTGCCCTCCGAAGCCCACCCGCCCGCCCAACCGGTGCCGCCGGGAGCCCGCTTCACCCCGGCCCCGGTGCTCGAACTGTCGGGCGAACTCGACTCGCTCACCGCTCCGGCGGATGGGCTGGCGGCGGCGAACCTGTTTGAGAATGGTCAGCAGGTACTGGTGGCCAACAGCTTTCATGTGACGGCGGTGGGCGATCTGGACAATTGCGCTTCAAAGCTCGTGCGCAACTTTGTCGCCAACCTCGATCCGGGCGATACCAGTTGCGCTGCTCAAATCGCCGAGGTGCGGACGGTCCCTGATTTTGTAACTGCCGTCGCCCAGGTGCAACCGGCAAGCGCCCTGCCGGGCAACCGGGCAACTGCAGCGGACCGGCGCATCGCCGCTGCCGCCGTCCTTGCTGCCGGAGATGCCTTCAGCCGCTGGTGGGTCAATTTGAGCGGTTCCGGGGTGGGCCTGCGGGGCGGCAGCTTTCGCTACGGGCTCGCCCAGCGCCATCTCTATCGCTTCTGGCTCGACAACCTGCGCTGGGTAGACGATGAAGCGGTCTCGGGCAGCCTCGACTGGAACTTTGCCACCGGCCAGATCACGGCCCACCTGAGCGTACTGACTCCAGCAGGCGCGTCCGGTACGATCGATGTTTCCTGGCAGGACCGCCAACCCCAGGCCCAGGCCAGCCTGAGCGGTACGATCGCCGGTCGAACACTGCAGGCGACGATGCCCGCGCCTTGAGGAGGAAATTCCTGTGCAACTGGTGCAGTCGCTGCTGTATTTTTTGCTGGCGGGTCTATGCGAGATCGGCGGCGGCTACCTGGTCTGGCAGTGGCTGCGGGAGGGCCGGCCCTTCTGGTGGGGAGTAATCGGAGCGCTGGTGCTGGTGTTCTACGGCGTCGTGCCGACCCTGCAGCCGGTATCAGCTGGTTTTGGCCGGGTGTACGCTGCCTACGGCGGTGTGTTTATTTTTTTGAGCCTGCTTTGGGGCTGGCAGATTGATAAGAACCCCCCCGACCGCTACGACCTCATCGGCGCGGCGATCGCCCTGGCGGGGGCGGGGGTGATCATCTACTGGCCACGGGGCTAAGTCCGGCCCGCCAGGTGCCATGAAAGCCGTGGGGGATGACCGCAGGCAGAGCGAGGCGACAGACGGGCGGCGCGTCCAGGGCCGCCGCGTCAAAGATCCAGACTTCGCTTGCGTCAGCTTGGGCGTCGTAGATCACCGTGAGCACCCAGCCCTGGTCAGGTTGCTGGGCATCTGCCGCGTAAATCGGTTCAGAAGGGTAGCGGTGTTCTCCCAGATCGGCCTCGGTGAGCTGGCCTGTGGCGTAATCGAAGCGACCAATCGACCGAAAGTGCTCGCTGCCGATGTCGCTCTCCCGGCGCAGCAAGTTCAAGTAAAGACAGCGGGCGGACCTGCCGGTAGCGGTCGGATCGAGCGTCGGAAACTCGCAGCTGCGATCGACGAGCACTTCGCTCTCCAGCAGGCGGCCTGTGGCCACTTCGAGGCGCAGCCGCCAGAGCGCAGCGGGAGAAGCGGTGTGGGTCGAGCCGGTGGCAAATTCTTGCAAGAAGCGGTTCGAGCGAAAGTCCTCGTAGCGGCACAGATCGACCACCAGTTCTCCGGTTTTGCCGACAAAACCGTTGGCAAAGTGCCACTGAAAAAAGGGCGGCAGTTGGGAACGGCTCACCAGTTTGAGACTCCGGCGATCGACGATGTAGAGGCCCGTGCCTTTTTCGGGCTGCCATTCCATTGCTGCGCTGTAGCTCGCGAGACCCAGCACCACCGGCAATGGATTGATGCGCACCGGCGGCACGCAGAAGACCAGATAATCTCCCGCCAGGGCAAAGTCGTGAACAAGGGGAATGCCTTCTAAGGCGATGCTCGCCCTTTGCCGGACCCGGCCCCTCGCGTCGCTTTTATACAGGTGGAGGGTAGAGTTGAGGCCCAGGCCAACGCCAAAGTTAAAAATCTCTCCGGTGTCCGGGTCGCACTTGGGATGGGCCGAGTACGGGTCGGATTTCAGTGCGCCCAGGTCATCGAGGCCGTGGGTTTCGAGGGTGTCCAGATCCAGGCTGTGGGGGAGGCCGGCTTCCCAGAGGGCGAGCAGGCGGTCGGGTAGGGCGAGGACGCTCGTATTGGCGGCATTTTTGAACGGCTTGCCCCAGCGCTCCCAGATTGCTCCGGGGGCAGTCATGCCGTAGTTGCCAAAGAGGTAGCGGCCCGCTTTTTCTTCCTGCCGGTAGCCCGCCGTCTGGACGTAGCGGTAGGTGGCCTGGGCGGTACCTGCGGCAAAGTGAACAGCAAGAATCGCCCCGTCGCCGTCGAACCAGTGCCCGACGCGCTCGCCGCCCCGCCCGAGGCGGCTCGGCCCGTTGCGGTAGAGCGAGCCGCGCAGGCCCGTGGGCAACTTGCCTGCGACAATTTCAAGCGGGGTGAGGGCAAACTCCTGCCCCGGTCGGGCGATCGCCCCCGCCCAGGGCCGCTGTTCGAGCTGCTTGACAGCCATTTTTCTTTCTCGTCTGACTCGATACATCGATCTTGCACTGCTATGGCGCGAAGACAAGCAAACCTGCCTGGCCAAAGCCTGCGTTAGCCTGGAGGATATGGAGAACCTGCGCATCAAACCGGCCCTGGTGACGGCGATCCGGACCGGATCGATCGCCGAGCAGCTCGGTTTTGAACCGGGCGATCGGCTGGTGGCGATCAACGGCACGCCACCTAGAGATCTGATCGACTACCAGTTTCTGTGCGCCGAAGAAAATCTCGCCCTCACCGTGCTCGATGGTGCCGGTCAGACCCACCAGCTTGAGATCGAAAAGGACACAGACGAAGATCTGGGCCTCGAATTTGCCACCGCCCTCTTCGACGGGCTCATCCAGTGCAACAACGCCTGTCCTTTTTGTTTTATCGACCAGCAGCCGGATTTTTTGCGCGACACGCTGCACCTCAAGGACGACGACTACCGCCTGAGCTTTCTGTACGGCTCCTACCTGACGCTCACCAACCTGCCGCCCGCCGAATGGGAGCGCATCGCCCGGCTGCGCCTCTCGCCGCTATTTGTCTCCGTCCATGCGACCGAGCCGGAACTGCGCGCCCGCCTGCTTAAAAATCCCCGCGCCGCCCAGATTCTCAAGCAGCTCGAATGGTTCAAAAAGCAGCGGCTGCAGATCCATGCCCAGGTGGTGCTCTGTCCTGGCCTCAACGACGGTGAACACCTGGAGCGGACGATTCTGGATCTGGCCAGTTTTTCGCCGACGGTGCTCTCCGCCGCCGTCGTGCCGGTGGGCCTCACCCGCTTTCGCCCTGGGTTAGACGAGCTGAGGGCGGTTACGCCGGAGTGTGCTCAACAGGTGATCCGCCAGGTACACAAACTGCAGCGCCGCCTGCAGCGCGAGCTGGACACCCGCTTTGTCTGGCTGGCGGACGAGTGGTATCTGCTTGCAAAAGAAGCGATCCCGGCAGCTCGCCACTACGAGGGCTATCCGCAGCTCGCCAACGGCGTCGGGGCGCTGCGCCGCTTTCTCGACGAATTTCAGCGCCACACCCGCCACCTGCCCGCCGCATTGCCGGCTCCCCGGCGCTACAGCTGGGTGGTGGGCACCGCCGTCGAGGGCTGCTTTGCGCCGATCGTCGAACGCCTCAATCAAATCGCCGGACTTGAACTCAGATTGCTGGCGGTGCCAAGCCAGTTCTGGGGCCAGCAGATCACCGTCACCGGCCTGCTTACCGGCAGCGATCTGCTCGCTGCTCTCACAGAGCAAGACCTGGGGGACGCGCTTATCCTGCCTGGCCTGATGCTCAAGGAGGGCCAAGTGTTTTTAGACGATCTGAGCGTGGAAACATTGTCGGAGCGCCTCGGCGTACCGGTGCGCGTCGTCAATGGTGGAGCCACAGCTCTGCTGGCTGCCCTCGACGTTCTTCGCCACTGATCTCGAAGCGAGCAAACTGTTAAAAATGGAACGTCTCAGATTTTCTAGATCGCTTCAGAAGTGCGGCTTTGAATTTTGACGACCGTCAGCGTCTGCATATCGCTGCGGCCCCGGCGCGCCCAATCGACGTTGAGAACGGCGTAAGTGTCTTTTTCAGTTGAGAAAGTAGCGCCGACCGTGAGCGGTTCTACTTGCCGGTGCGTGCCAATCAGCCGCTGGCGGGCATCGACAATCACGTATTCCATCAGTCCCTCTTTGTTATTAAAGGCATTTACCCGAACCACAATCGCTTGCAGCACGGTCGGTTACTTGAGTCCCAATCTTTATAGCACTGTAAGGAACTGCACCCTTGAATATTTGCAAAATATTTCACACTCAAAACTCGAACCTCCGTCCAGCCCGGCCAGAGGGACAGATGTCCCTAGAGGTTGGGCAGTCCGTTCTGTAACCAGCGGGCGAACCCAACCGGATCGCTGTCCATGGGCAGGTGTCGGCAGGGCAGAAGGGTGAGCCCGGCGTCGGGCAAGCTGTCGCGCAACGTTCGCAGGGCCGAGGGCGGAGCGATGGGATCCCAGAGACCCCCGGCAATCTCGGTGCGGACGCGCAACTGCTGCCAGTCCGGCGGCTGCCAATCGCGCAGCGAGCACCAGGTGCGCCGGATCACCGCCGGCGCAATCCGAGCGGCTGTCGCCGCACGCGGAAAGGAAGCGATCAGGGGCACCAGCCAGCCGCGCTGGGCGTAGAGCAATTCCAGCGGTTGCCCGACAAACCACTCGTAGAACTGAGAGGTAACGGGCGGAATATCCACAGCCGGGCAGACCAACAGCAGCCGCGAGAGCGGTGCAATCTGGCGCAGGGCCAGCTCGATCGCGACATTGGCTCCCAGCGAATGGCCGAGGAGAACCAGGGGCCGGTACTCAGCCAGCAACGGCGCAAGATGGTCGGCACAGGCGGCTACCGAACTGTCGGCGTCGGCCTGGGCCTCCAGCGCGTGACCGGGCAGATCGACGGCAATCACCCGCCAACCGCGCTCCTCCAGCCAGCGGCCCCAGTCCTGCCAGTTGGCAGCACAGTCGGCGGTGCCGTGGATTAAGGCAATCGTCTTCACATTCGTCCGATTCGCTCTTTAACAATCATCGTTCACCTGTCCGGCGGCTGGTTCTTTTGGCTCGGCTGTCGCTTTGCTGTACTACAGTGAAGGTGCCCTCAGCGATGTCGTCGATGAAATTTCAGGCGCTGCTTGTCAGTGCGCTGTGCGCTTTTTTGGTATCCGGCTGTGTGTCCTACCGGCTCGGTGTCGCTTTTGATTGGTGGGGAGGAGGCTCAGTCGAGCAGTTGCTGACGATCGACTCTACTTTGCTGCAGGCGGGGGGCACCCAGGCCGAACAACTGATAGCCGGGCTCAGGCGACGCACAGCCGAGTTGGGCGGCACGAGCGAGCGCAGCGGCGATCAGTTGCGCCTGACGATCCCATTTACAAGCGGCGACGACCTCGAACAAAAGCTCAACCGCTTCCTCGGTCAGCCCCTCCAGACAAAAAGCCCAAGCGTAGCGCTGCCGGCTCCGACTACCTCCGCCCTCAAACAGACTCCCACTGCCCCTGCCACCGGTCCGCTGCGGCTGGTTGCCCGCGACTACTGGCTCTGGAGCGACTATCAGATCAGCGCCGATCTCGATTTGCGCAGTCCCTTCGGTGCGGTCAGAACCGTCAACCTCGTTCCAGGGCTGTTGCAGATCGAATTTGTTCTGAGCACACCCCTGCCCGCCCTGCGCTCCAACAGTCAGCAGCAACAGGGCCAAACCCTTATCTGGCAGATCCAGCCCGGTGAAGTCAATCATCTGGAGGCGAGCTTCGTCGTGCCCAACCTGGCCCTCATCGGCTTGCTGGTGCTCGTCGCTGCCCTTGTGCTGTTTACCCTGCTGCGCCGCCGCCAACTCACCTGGCAACGCAAGTAGAACAGTTTACTACTCTCTCGAATACCGTGAGGGTCTGGTAAAATTTGGCCGATGGCTCTGAAGATACTGGTGATTGGCAGCGGGGGCCGCGAGCATTGTCTCGCCTGGTCACTTGCCCGCTCCGATGGGGTCGCCCAGGTCTGGATCGCCCCTGGTAACGGCGGCACGGCGGCAGAGGCCAAGTGTGCGAATCTGGCGATTGCACCGCTCGATTTTGCAGCGCTGGTCCGTTTTGCCAAAATCGAGCACATCGATCTGACAGTGGTCGGGCCGGAAGCGCCCCTCGCCGCCGGTATCGTCGATGCTTTTAAAGCAGAAGGGCTCGCGATCTTTGGCCCCACGCAGGCGGGGGCACAGCTGGAGGCGAGCAAAGTCTGGGCCAAGGCGCTGATGGCCGAGGCCGGTATACCGACGGCGGCAGCCCAGAGTTTCAACGACCTGGCCGCTGCCTGCGATCATGTGCGTGCAGTCGGTGCGCCTGTGGTCATCAAAGCCGACGGTCTGGCTGCAGGTAAGGGGGTGACGGTGGCCTTCACAACCGAAGAAGCCCTCGACGCCCTCGATGGTCTGAGCCGCTTCGGCGAAGCCGCCGCCACGATCGTCGTCGAAGAATTTATGGCCGGAGAAGAAGCCTCGGTGCTCGCCTTCACCGATGGCAGAACGATTCGGGTGATGCTCGCCGCCCAGGATCATAAGCGCATCGGCGAGGGGGACAGCGGTGCCAATACCGGCGGCATGGGAGCCTACGCTCCCACGCCGCTCGTGGGCAACGCGCTGCTAAAACAGATCGAAGCAAAGATTCTCGTTCCGACCGTCGAAGCGCTGCAGAAGCGGGGCATCGACTACCGGGGAGTGCTCTACGCCGGATTGATGATCGACGGGAGCGGACAGGCGCGGGTGGTCGAATTTAACTGCCGCTTCGGCGACCCGGAAACCCAGGTTATCCTGCCCCTACTGGAGACGCCCTTAGAAGAGGTGCTGCTGGCCACCGTCGCTGGCCGCCTTGAGGCGGTACCGCTGGTCTGGCGGACAGAAACGGCGGCCTGCGTGGTGCTGGCGGCGGCGGGCTATCCCGGCGAGTATCGCCAGGGCGATGCGATCAGCGGCCTGGAGGCGGCCCGCGCCGAGGGTGCCTGCATCTTTCATAGCGGCACCCACCAGGTGGGCGAGCGCACCCTTACCGCCGGTGGCCGGGTGCTGGCGCTTACCCACCTGGGAGCCGATCTGCCCGCTGCTTTGAACAACGTCTACCGGGCGGTCGCCCACGTTCACTTCGACGGAGCCTACTACCGCCGCGACATCGGCTGGCGAGCGCGGAGGCTTGGGCTGTGAAGTCTGCGGGCCGGCTTGAAATCGCACTCTGGTGGGCGCTCGTGGGGGCGGTGGTGCTCTGTTTTGCGCCGGTTCTTCTGGTGATGGGCGGGCTTTGGGCCATCAGCGGCGGACTTGAAAACCGGGCGATTGCCCTCATCGCCGTCGCCTACCTGGTGAGCCGTCAAAAAAATCTGCTGGGCGCACCGCCCGCTGCAGCCGTCTTCCAGGCACTGGGGCTTTTTGTGCTTGCCTGCGGGCTTTTTCTGGTGCAGCTCCCTGCCCTCAGCCTGCAAAATCTCGCCTTCTGCCTCGCTCTGACGGGCCTGGCGCTGTTTCGCTGGGGACGGACGGCTGTCGATAGCCTGGCCAGGCCGCTGCTTATCGTCGCGATGATCATGAGCATCAACGGCCTGGCCGACGGCTGGCTGCCTGCCTACACCCCCGTTGTGCAGTGGCTGCAGCATCTGGTGGCTGGACTGGGAGCCTACCTGCTCTGGATGGCGGGCCTGCCGGTCGTCCTCAAGGAGACGGTGATCACCGTCGGCGGGCTGGGCGGGGTCGATGTCAACGCCAACTGCTCGGGCATCCGCAGCCTGCTGGAGGTGGGAACCCTCGCTGCCGTCGCGATCATGACCATCTCCCGCCGCTCCTGGCTTGATAAT
Source organism: Gloeobacter kilaueensis JS1 (assembly GCF_000484535.1). NCBI lineage: Bacteria > Bacillati > Cyanobacteriota > Cyanophyceae > Gloeobacterales > Gloeobacteraceae > Gloeobacter > Gloeobacter kilaueensis. Next base: position 4,491,930 of record NC_022600.1, read on the forward strand.
CTGCGCTACTTTTTGCTGTGCGAACTGGTAGTGCTCGCCCTCAACGTTCTGCGGATCTTGCTTCTGGCCGTCGCCATCGCCTATACCAACCCCCACACCTTCGAGGCGCTGCACGAGGGATGGGGCGCTTCGCTCTACGGCAGCGGCATCAGCGCCGTGATCGTGCTGTTTACTTCCTGGTATTTCCAGTGGAATCCCTTCGACTCCCAGAGCGGCTCCGCCTCGGCCTGACGGCGGGTGCGCTCGTTGTGACAATTCTGGCAGGCTGGCAGCTCTGGCGGGGGTCCGCCAACCCCCTCGTCTACCGCAGCGGCGAGCAAAAACAGCGCAGCCAGTGGCAGCGGCTGGCCCGCGATCTACCAGGCGCGCTGGCGGGAGGCACGCTGGTGAGCGAGGACGCCAATCAGGCAAACGTGGACTTCGCCTCCCCGGCTCCCCCGCTGCGGCAGATCCGGGTCGTTCTGCTCTATACAGGCAGCCTGCTCAACGCCGAGCACACCCAGAGCTGGGCAAAGCGCGGCTACGAAGTGGTCGAACAGCCGCCAGCGATCGCCCGCACCCGCTGCGAGCATCTGATCAAGGGTGCCGAGCACAGGGCCCTGCTGTCGTACTATCTGAGCGCGAGCGAACAGTATCCCGACTTTGCTGCGATCCAGCAACTGCTGTTGTCCCGTCGCCTCGGTGCGCGCCGCTCCGAGTGGCTGTTGCGCGTCGAGTTGCCCTTCGACGGCAACTGCCAGACGACAAAAACGATCGCCCCGCTGCAGGCAGACCTCACCGGTCACCTGCAGAACTGGCTTAAAAAAGCCGCTAAAGACTTTTAAGATAGCTGAGCAGGTCCGCCATCTGGCGTTCGTTCAGCTCGAATTTGGGCATCGGCGGTGTCTGGCCGCTGGTCACCTGCCGGATGAGCTGCACGTCGGACTTGCGCTTTTTAACGTCGTGCAGATTTGGCCCGATCCAGCCGTTCGCCTCGGTGCCGTGACAACTGGAGCAGTTGCGCTCAAATAGATCCTGCCCCTGGGGCAACTGGCCGTGGATCGCGAGCACCTTTTGCTCGTAGGGAGTCTGGGCTCCCTCGGTGATCGAGTTAAAAGCGAGGCCCAGAACGCCCACCAGCAGCAGGGCGATCCCCGGAATGGCCATGGTTTTCCAAGACAGTCGGACCATCGGTGTTAAGGACTCTTACTATTTTTGTGTTCCTATACATCGAAGTTTACACTTTTTAGCAGTGGCTCCGCTGCAACTCACGATCTTCCTGCCAGTCCCCAGAAGCGGGCGCGCTCGGCGAGCCAGCCCTGCTTGAGCAACTGCGCTATCTGTTCGTTGACCCAGCGCCGGAGCGAATCGCTCGCCAGACCCCGGGGCATGGCGACGGCCAGACCGCTGGTGCCGAGGTCGGTACCGAGCAGGCGGTAGGCGGGATGAAACTGTGCCCAGCCTCCGAGCACGGAGCTATCGGCGGCAAAGCCGCTGACTTGGGCTGCGGCGACAGCTTCGACGCCCTGCGCGTAAGAAGCTACCGGTACCAGCACGGCGTGGGGCAAAAAGTCGTGCAGAGCCTGCTCGCTGTTGGAGCCTGCCAGCACCGCCAACTGAGCGCGGTCGAGATCGCCCAGGGTGCGGCTGGTGTCGCCCTGCTTGAGGAGGACTGCCTGGCTGACGGTGAGATAAGGATAGCTGTAATCGACCGCCCGCGCCCGTGGCACGCTGACGCTCAAGTTGGCGATGACCAGATCGACTTGTTGTCTTTGCAAGAGCGCCAGCCGGTCCTGGTTGCGCACCGCGACGAGCTTGAGGGCGTCCGGCCTGCCAAAAAGAGCAGTGGCCAGCGCACGGGCCAGATCGATTTCAAAACCGGCCAGCTCGCCCCCACGGCTCCGAAAACCAAGAGGAAACAGATCGTCCTTGACCGCGACGATCAGATACTGGCGCTGGCGAATCGCCTCAAGGGGGGCAGCTTGAAGCGGCAGCGGCAGCGCCGCCCAGATAAGCATCGGACCGGCCAGGGCGAAAAGCCTGCGCCGCATCAGTGGGACCGGGCAGCACGGGCAACCTGAGCAACGGCAGCAAATGCCTCAGTATCGGTGACCGCCAGTTGAGCCAGCATCTTGCGGTTGAGGGCGACGCCCGACTTGTGCAGTCCATCGATGAGGCGGCTGTAGGACAGACCCTCGGTGCGCGCCTGGGCATTGATGCGCACGATCCACAGCGAGCGGAAGTCGCGCTTTTTGGTGCGACGGTGGCGATAAGCGTAGCGCAACGCCTTCATCACCTGCTGGTTGGCGGCGGTGAAGAGCTTTGAATGGCTGCCCCGGAAGCCTTTGGCAAGTTTGAGAATCTTTTTGCGGCGCTTGCGGGCGACGTTGCCGCGCTTGACACGGACCATGACACTACTCCAAGGGTAAAAAGCGAACTACAGATAGGGGCACTGACGAGTGATCTTGTAGAGATCGCTCTCGGACGCCTCGGCCTTGACAGAGATGCTGCGCACCCGCGAACGCGACTTGTGCTGCATCAGGTGATTTTTGCCGGCGCGCAACCGGCGGATCTTGCCGCTGCCGGTGCGCTCGTAGCGCTTGGCGGCGGACTGGCGCGTCTTCATCTTGGGCATCGGCTTTTCTCTCAGGTCACAGGTGCCCGGTGGGCACGAATATCTATAGTACTGCAAAGCGGCGCTGCTCGGCGAGGGTGCCCCTAGCGGGCGATCGGAATCAGCGCTGGTCCTTCGCTTGCGGCGGGCGAAAAGGTGACCTGGCGGGTATGAATGCGCCAGTGGACAGTGACATAAAAAATCTTTTGCACCGCATCGAGGGGCACGTACAACTCTTCGCCCCGCCAGTAGGGGGCAACGCTCAAGACGATCAGCTGGCGATTGAGGGTGAGTACGGTCCCGTCGCTGATCGACGCTTCTTGATTCGCAAATTGCAGGTTAACGGCCCGGTCCGCCGGCAGCACGCGCAGGTTGGCCCGAAACGCCTGAGCGACGGCCATCAGCGAGACATAAGGCTGGCCCCGGCTCATCGTCACATCGAAGGGCAGGTCGTCCGCCAGAAGCGGCCACCCCCCCAAGCAGCCCAAAAGACAAAAGAGCACAACCCATCGGCGCATGGCGTCATTATTCCTCGAAATGGCAAAAGTTGAATAGTGCCCCTGGAGAGATCGCCTGCAAATGGTATGATGTTACGTCCCCGAGGGACAGACGGTTCATCTACAGGGATCTATGCAAACGGTTCTGATTACAGGTTCAGCGGGTCTGATCGGCTCCGAGTCGGTGCGTTTTTTTGCCGGGTTGGGTATGCGGGTGCTGGGAGTCGATAACGACATGCGCTCTTACTTTTTTGGCCCCACCGCCTCGACCGCCTGGAACCGGCAATTGCTCGCGGAGCAGTACGGCACGCTGTACCAGCACTACAGCGTCGATATTCGCGACCAGCAAGCGCTCGAAGCGATCTTCTCCGAGCACAACAGCGACATTCAGCTCATCGTCCACACCGCTGCCCAGCCCAGCCACGACTGGGCCGCCCGTGAACCGCAGGTAGACTTTACGATCAACGCCAACGGCACTCTCAATCTTTTAGAGGCGACGCGCCAGTTCTGCCCCGAGGCGGTCTTCATCTTTACTTCGACCAACAAAGTCTATGGCGATCTGCCCAACTTCTTACCCCTTATAGAGGAGCCGTTGCGCTGGGAGATCGCTCGCGAGCACCCCTACTACCGGGGCATCGACGAATCGATGTCGATCGATCAATCGAAGCACTCACTATTTGGTGCTTCTAAAGTGGCCGCCGACGTACTGGTGCAGGAGTATGGCCGCTACTTCGGTCTAAAAACGGCCAGCTTCAGAGGTGGTTGTCTTACCGGTCCTGCCCACTCCGGCGCGCAGTTGCACGGCTTTCTTGCCTACCTGATGAAGTGTACCGTCACCGGTTCGCCCTACACGATCTTTGGCTACAAGGGCAAGCAGGTGCGCGACAACATCCACAGCTACGATCTGGTCAACGCCTTCTGGCACTTTTATCGCCGCCCGCGCGCGGGCGAGGTCTACAACATCGGCGGTTCGCGCCACAGCAACTGCTCGATGCTCGAAGCGATCGCCATCTGCGAGGATCTCGCAGGCCGCAAGCTCAGCTACACCTACACCGACGACAACCGCTCGGGCGATCATATCTGGTACATCTCCGATGTGAGCAAATTCCAGGCCCACTACCCCGAGTGGCACTACAAGTACGACCTGCGCGCCATCCTCGAAGAACTCTACACGGCCCAGGCCGCAAAGGTCTAAATCGTGGACATCACCCGCGCCGTTCAAAATCTCTACGAGCGCTATCCCTTTCCGCCGGATCCGGTGAGTGCGGCCCCGCCCCCCGGCTGGAACTGGCGGTGGAGCTATAGCTTTGCCCACAGCTTTTGTCTGGGCGCTCGGCCAGAGCCACGAGGCGATCTGCGCATTCTCGACGCCGGTTGCGGCACCGGCGTGGGCACCGAGTACCTGGCCTACCTCAATCCGGAGGCGACCGTGGTAGCGGTCGATCTAAGCGAAGCGTCCCTCGCGATTGCCCGGCGTCGCTGTACCAAATTTGCCAACGTCCAGTTTCAGCAGTTGAGCCTTACCGACCTCGATCAGCTGCCCGGTCAGTTCGATCTGATCAACTGCGTGGGCGTGCTGCACCACCTGGCCGATCCGACAGCCGGTATTCGGGCTCTCGCAGCGAAGCTGGCTCCCGGCGGGCTGTTGCACATCTTTGTCTATGGCGAGTTGGGCCGCTGGGAGATCCGGCTGATGCAGGAGGCGATCCGGCTTCTCGCCCAGCCGGACGATCGACTGGGCGACGGTCTTAAAGTGGGTCGTGCCCTGTTTGAGGCACTGCCCGACAACAACCGCATCAAGCAGGCCGACCAGCGCTGGATCTTAGAAAATCACAACGACGCCTGCTTCGTCGATATGTACCTGCAGGTCCAGGAAGTGCGCTACACCATCCCAACCCTCTTTGATCTGATTGGCGCTTCGGGTCTTAAATTTCTGGGCTTCTCCAACCCCGACTTCTGGCAGATCGATCGCCTGGTAGGGCGGGTGCCCTGGCTTGGGGAGCGGGCAGCGAGTCTGGGTGAGCAGGAGCGCTACCGGCTTATCGAACTGCTCGATCCGGTGGTGGCCCACTACGAATTTTTCTTGGGCAGGCCGCCCCTTGAGCGCACCGTCTGGAGCGACGCGGCGATCGAGGCCGCGCTCCCCTTTCGCTGCCCTTATATCCATCCCTGGCCCGAAAAGCAGGTGTTCGACCACGAGTTTCGCGTCGTCGATCTCACTGACGCCGAATTTGCCTTCTTAGAGCGCTCCGACGGCAGGCTACCGGTTTTCCAGATTCGGGGGGAGGTCAGTCTGGAGCGCATCCGGGAACTGCTTGGGCACTTTTTGCTGCAGTTGTCCCCCTCAAGTACAATGCGTGCGTAGGTGTCCGTCAGGTGGTCCGGCCTGTCTAGCAACGATACCCGACACCCGCGAGAGGATAGGAGAACACTATGAGTGTCGTACTGACGACGATTCTCGGAGCCGACGAGCAGTTGCGCTACCCGAGCGTCGGTGAACTCGAACAGATCAAAAGCTTCATGGAGGATGCACCCGTCCGCCTGCAGATCGCCAAGACCCTGAGCGATGCGAGCGACCGCGTGGTCAAGCAGTCCGGCGACAAACTCTTCCAGCGCCGACCCGACCTCAATAACCCCGGCGGCAACGCCTACGGCGAGAAGCGCTTAGGTAGCTGCATCCGCGATCTGGGCTGGTACTATCGCCTGATCACCTACTCCATCGTGGCCGGCAACAACGAACCGGTCGATCGCATCGGCCTCACCGGCATCTTCGAGATGTACCGGATGCTTGAGGTGCCGATCCCGGCGATGGTCGAGTCGGTGCGCCTGCTCAAAAAAGAAGCGCTCGATCTATTGAGCCCGACGGAGGCGGAGATCGCCTCGCCTTACTTCGATTACGTGATCAACGCCATGCAGTAGGGCGATGGCGAACAATCTCATCACCCTCACAAGCTGGCTGGCGGGCGATTTTAGCAACCGCGAGCAAGCCTGGGCTGCCCCGGCCTTCTTTGCCCATATCCGCCTGTGTATGCGGCCTCTGCCCTGGCACGTCTTTGAAGGCTACGGGCTCTACTCCGAGCAGGCCGACGACTACGACTGGGCCCATCCCTACCGCGTCGTCGTCCTGCACCTCGTCGAGCAGGCCGATAGCGGCATCATCGAGTGCCGCAACTACGCCCTCAAGGACGTGGCTGCCTACTACGGTGCCTGCCGCGAACCGGACCGGGCCCGGCTGCACGCCCTCAACCTCGATCAGATGGAAGCGATGCCCGGCTGCACGTTTTTATTCCGGCGCGAGGACGACCACTTTTTAGGCCGGGTCAAACCCGGCAAGGGCTGCCGGGTGCGCCGGCGGGGCCAGGACACCTACCTCGACGGCGAGGCGAAGGTGAGTGCCGAATACTACGAGAGCATCGACCGTGGCCGCGACCTTGAAACCGATGAACAGGTCTGGGGCTCGGTCTCCGGACCCTTCCATTTTGCCAAGCAGGTAGACTTTGCCCACGAGGTCACAGCATTGCCATGAGCACCGAACTCCAGCGCCTCGAAGTTTTTCGCCGCCTGCCGCTCGGTGCCCAGCGCACCTTTATCGCCGCCACCCGCGCCAGCGAGTACCTGGCCGCCGATACCGGTTATCTGGAGTCCCTCGAGCAGGTACACCGCGAGTGCCTGGCCGCTGCTACCCCCGAACAACTCGCCCGCTACCGCCAGCCCGGTATCGAGCTTTAGGTAACAACTGTGTTTCGCCAATACCGCCAGGAGATTAACATTATTTAATGAATCATCAAAGTGCTTCTGTGTTAGAAAAAACAGGGAAGATTCTTTGCTGGCTGGCTTTCAGCCGTTTGCTCAGGAATAATCGTTAAAGGCAGGTAACAAAACGCCACTTGTCTTCATCGTCATCCACAGTGCGAACGGTTTATACTGCAGGTCTTGACTGCATATACCGATGACAGCTGCCCAGAGAGTTTTCTCGAGTTAAGAAGCTGTTTCGCTCGCAAGTCACATTCGATTGTGTAAGGAGAGCATGTAATGCAAGACGCATTCACCAGAACCATTGTTGCGGCGGATCTGCGCGGATCCTTTCTGAACGAGCAGGAGCTGGCTCAGCTGACCAACCTGATTAAGGAAAGCAACAAGCGCCTCGATGCCGTCAACACCATCACCAGCTACGCAGCCGACATCATTTCTGAGGCTGGCCACAAGCTGTTCGCCGAGCAGACCGACCTGATTCGTCCGGGTGGCAACGCCTACCCCAACCGCCGCATGGCCGCCTGCCTGCGCGACATGGAAATCATTCTGCGCTATATCTCCTACGCCCTGCTTGCAGGCGATGCCAGCGTGCTCGAAGATCGTTGCCTCAACGGTCTTAAAGAAACCTACGTCGCTCTTGGCACGCCGACCCGCTCGGTGTCCCGCGCCGTGCAGCTGATGAAGGAATCGGCGGTCAACAAGATTACCAACATCCCCGGCGTCACCCGCGGCGATTGCTCCGCCCTTGTCAACGAAGCTGCGACCTACTTTGACAAGGCCGCATCCTCCATCGCCTAACTTCATCAGGGAGAGCCAACATCATGAAAACCGTCATTACCGAAGTCATTGCCTCGGCTGATAGCCAGGGCCGTTTCCTCAACAACACCGAGCTGCAGGCCGCCAATGGCCGTTTCCAGCGCGCCACCGCGTCCCTGGAAGCCGCCCGCGCCCTCACCTCGAACGCCGACTCGCTCATCAAGGGTGCCGTCCAGGAAGTCTATAACAAGTTCCCCTACCTGACCCAGCCGGGCCAGATGGGCTATGGCGACACCAACCAGGCCAAGTGCGCCCGCGACATCAGCCACTACCTGCGCTTCATCACCTACAGCCTGGTTGCCGGTGGCACCGGCCCGCTCGACGATTACATCGTCGCCGGTCTGCGCGAGGTCAACCGTGCCTTCAACCTCTCGCCCAGCTGGTACATCGAGGCGCTCAAGTACATCAAGGGCCGCGTCAGCAGCCTGCTCTCCGGTCAGCCCCTGACCGAGGCCAACGCCTACATCGATTACGTGATCAACGCCCTCAGCTAGTCTGAACTGGTCGCGCAAGTGGTGAACCGGCCCCAGGCAGACATGCGTGGGGCCGGTTTTCGACTGTAGACCGCTTCTGTCGTTCGTGAGTGCTTGCCAAGAGGAGTGCCTGCTTGCGCTCATTTGTTTGTTTGACTGGAACAAGGCAAGGAAGATGCTGCCACCGCAAGCTTGCAAAAAGATGCAAAGCTGGATCCGCAGTCGGCACCTGATTTGTTCGGGCAACTTCTTCGTTCTCGAGACGCTAGGCTACTCGACGGTCGAGCGCTTCGGCGAATGCGTCGCGAGCGTTGGTGGTACGCTCATCGCCGTCGATCCGGTAGACAAGATCTGGATGGGCAACCATCGCCAGGTGATTCTTTATCGGGCCCGCGCCAGTCTCAACACCCAGTTTCTCCACGATCTCAAGCAGTACTGGGTCAAGTACGGCAGCCTTTATACCCGCTTTGACGAGCGCTGCGTGTTCTAGCGCCAGGGGGTGCTCCGCAAGCGCTCCAGAGCGTGGGCGATCGATTCGCGAATGTAGGGGTCGGTGTCCGGCTGGTCTTCGAGAGTGACGAGCGCTGCTGTGGCCCGCTGATCGCCGATCGAGGCGAGAGCGCCGATGGCGGCCATGCTCAGCAGAATATCCTCGCTCGTAATGGCCGCCATCAAAAGCTCGACGGCGGGCGCTCCGACGGTGCTGAGGGCTCCGACAGCCGCCAGCCGCACCCCAGGGTCCGGATCCTTGAGAGCCGCCTGCAGGGCACTTAAGCCCGCCTCCAAGAAGGGCTCCTCCGAAAAATTGAGGGCAAGGGCGGCGAGGGCGCTGGCACAGGCTGTCCGCACCGCTGCTGTGGGATGGTTGCGCAGTTGGGCAGCTAGAGCCGGTACGGCGGGTGATCCGACCAGAGCGAGGGTCTGGGCAGCGGTGCGCCGGTAGTCGCTGTCTTCGCTGGTTGTGACGAGCGCGATCAGCGCGTCGATCGTCTGCTCGTCGGCGGTCTCGGCAATCTCGCGCATCGCCTTTTCGCGCAGGTGCGGGTTTTTGTGCCGGAGGTAGGGGTACTGCTCGTCGAGGGTCATGCTCGTAGCCTCAATGGGTGAGGGCGGCCTGGGCAAGGCGGCTGGCCCGCGTGCGGATGAGCCAGTCCTCATCGTCTTTGAGAACCTCACAGCCTGAAAGATCGCCCAACTGGGTGAGGGCGAGCAGGCAGCTATATTTGAGTTCCCAGATGGGCAGGCCCAGACAGCTCTTGAGTTCGGCGACCGCACGCGGATCGCCTAGTTGAGCCAGAGCAATGGCGGCGGCGGAGCGGGACTTCATAAACTGGGGCCGCCGGTCCTGCAGGGCAGAGACGATTAGATCGTAGGACGGGGTGTGGCGCAACCAGCCCAATAGTTTGACGATGTGGTAGTGGGCACCGTAGTCGTTGTGACCAGCTGCTTCGTAAGTGGCAAGCAACGCCTTCGCCGCGTCCGGGTACTGCTCGATAATCGTCTGGGTGGCCAGGTAGCAGCGCCCAAAGTCGGTGCCATACAGTTCGCTCAGCAAAAATTCGAGCACCGGCGTCTGATCGTAGCGGTGGACCAGTTTGAGGCCAGCGGGGTGGTCCTTGAGGGTGCGATCGAGGCTGGGTTCGACCGCATCGAAGAAAATTGCCCCCGACGGCACGCCTCGATCGGCCAGATGACGGATCGCCCTGAGGCGAAAGACGACCGAGACCGGGCAGGCCGCAATTTCGCTCATCGCCGGATAGTACTCGACATCCATCAGATCCTGGAGCACGCCCCGGCGGGCATTGACGTTCGGATGCTGCAGATAGTCCATCAGGGCCGCTGCCCGGCTTTGATCGCCGGTGAGCTTGCTTGCCGCCGTGATCGCGGCGCTCGCGATCGGGGGCTCCGAAGACTGCTCGAAGGCGACGATCCGTTCGAGGGCCGGCTGGTAGTTTAATTTGGCGAGCACCTGGATAATCGTGCGGTAGCTCTGGGCTGGTCTTGTGAGCACACTGGCAATCGCTTCGAGAATTGCCGGGTCGGTGGTGCCAATCTCACCGATTGCCCAGACGGCATTCTCGACGGTGTAGCTGTCCTCTTCGCTCAGGCAGGCGCGAATATAAGGCAGCGCCCGCTCGGCTTTGAGCCGCCCCAGCGTCTCGATCGCCTTGCGGCGGGCAATGCGATGGTCGAGGGCCGGATTGGTATCTTCGATCGCCGCGATCAGGGCGCTGATCGAGCGGTCCGTCGGAAAATTGACCAGATGGGCGGCTGCGATGTAGCGGTCGGAGGTGTCCTCCATCTGCTCCAGCGGCATCGTCAAAAACGCAATCGCCTGCTCCTCGCCCAGCCCAGGAAAGATATTTGAAAAGCGGTTCTCCATTGCTCTGCCCACCGAAATAACCGTAAAAAGCTCCCGAAGCATTCCCTTGCTTAACAAAAGCAAGGTCGCAGCGGGAGCTTTCTCACTGTATCAAAGCGACAGCGCCAACTAGCTGAGGGCGTTGATTACGTAGTCGAGGTAGGCGCGGAACTCGGTCAGCGCCTGGGGCGACATGTCGCGGGGGGCGCAGGCGCGGTCACGGGTGTACTGGAAAGCCGCAACGTATGCCTGGGTGGGCAGGTTGAGGGCGCGATAGACTTCGCGCGCACCCGAGATGCCCCACTCGTCGAGCGGACCGGTGCCGCCAACGACCAGCGAGTAGTTGATGAGCCGCAGGTAATGGTCGATGTCGCGGTAGCACTTGGCCACCTTCTCAGCCGAATCACCGGCTTCACCCGCCTGCTTGAGGTAGGGATACTTTTTGAAGACGACATCGCCGGCTTCTTTGACGACGGCATCGTGGCCGGCAGACAGCTTCTCGGCAGCCTCAAGGCGGGCGGCGGCGCGCTGGATGTTGCCCTGGACGGACTCCAGATCCGAGCCGCTCGGGAAACGACCGGCTGCGTCAGCGGCGGTGATGACAGTGGTGACGACAGACTTCATGGCTTCAGAAATCTCCTAAGACGAAAATGGCAGAATGAATGACCCTGACCCTGCCACAATGGCAGGTTCCGGTTCACAACGAGGGCGAGCGGACTAGCGCAGCGCCGCCGTCGCCTTGTCAAAGTAGCTGGCAGCCTCAGCCGCGAGCGCCGAGCAATCGCCGGAGGGCGTGTCGATCTTGCGCTTGCTGGCGGTGTTGTTGATGAAAGCCACAACCGAAGCCTTGGCAATGTTCATCGCCCGCACGGTGGAAGGAACCGGCACCCCAAGGGCAATGTAGGTTTCCTTGAGGCCGTTGAGCGCCCGATCTTCGAGCACAGAAGAATCGCCCGCCAGGAGAGCGTAGGCGATATAGCGCAGGACGATTTCGAGGTCGCGCAGGCAGGCGGCGGTGCGGCGGTTGGTGTAGAGGTTGCCACCGGCGGAGATCAAGCCGGGATTTTCGTTGACGATACCGGCGAGCGCATCGGAGACGATGCAGCTGGCGTTGCTGGTGATCGCATTGACGGCGTCGAGACGCTTGTTGCCAGCGGCGATATACTGCTTGAGCGCGGCGAGTTCAGCACCGCCGATGTAAGCAGTCTTTGAATCGGCAGCAACTACGGCTCTTGAAAAAGCATCAAGTACCATCGAGTTCTCCTTAACAAATTGCAACAAGAGTTGACTTGACGCTAATTACGATACGCGAAGGGGTGTCCGTAGTCTCAACTACCGAAAAGAAAGTAATAAACTGTAACCTGGCATGTTCACCCTGGACAGCACCTACAGTTTTCAGCGCTGGCGTCTGGTCGGTAGAGCGGTGGTTTCAGCTATCATCGGACGGGGATCAAGGAGGCATAGATGGACGCAATGGAATTTTTCCGGCGCAGCGCTGGCCGCTGGCAGTCGCAGCGCACGACGCACCATCTCGCCTTTCGTCGCTCGGAGGCGGGAGAGTCGGAGATTGCGGTGGACACGCTGAGGGCCGATGCGCCCCAGGTCGTCGAACTATGCAAGCTGCACGGGATCGATCCGGCGGGAGCGGCGGGGGCGACGCTGGTGAGCTGGCAGGGCCGCATGGGCTGGGACCGCGAAGAAGAAAACCACAGTGGTGCAACAGTGATGGTGCTGGTTCCCGACGATGCGGGCGGGCGGACGGGGCAACTGTTGCGGGAGCGCGGCTACGCCGAGGTGGCACCGGTGGTCGGGCGCTATTTTATGGACGACGAGGACGGCCTCAATTTGATCACCGAGTACGAGACGATGAGTGTGGTCGAGCGCTTCTGGTTCATCACCCCCGATCTGCGCCTCAGGGCCAGTACCCTCAAGCGCTTCGGCGGCTTCAGCACTGCCACTTATTGCACCGAGACGCGATTGACGGACGAGGCTGAGCAGGCAGCCGATGCGTCACCAATCAGGCAGCCCGTCTCCTTGTGGAGCTGGTAGACAGGATTTTGCCGTGGACGTCAGGACGATCGAGCAATTTCTTGAACTGTCGATTGGCCGCTGGCGCTCGCAGCGCAGCGGTCACCATCTCGCCTTCGGCCACTTCGAGGAGGTGCGCTCGACCATCGACATCACCGCCCTGGCGGGGGACGATCCGGCGGTAATCGAGCTGTGCCACCAGCACGATGTCGCTGCCGGGGCAATCTCGCATCCGTTTGCGATGCACTGGCAGGGCGAGTCCGATTGGGACGAGAACGCTGCCTTCGAGGGCAGCAATGTGCTGGTGCCGGTTCCGGATCTGGCCGATCCGAAGGCCGGACGCCTGCTGCGCGACAAAGGCTATGCCGAGACGGTCGCGGCTGTCGGGCGCTACGCCCTCCAGCCGGACGGCACATTCTTGCTGATCACCGAGTACGACCGGGCCAGCGCTGAGGAGCGCATCTGGTTTGCCACACCCAACCTCCGCTTTCGGGTCTCGCTCATCAAGACCCGCGACGGCAACGGCGTGATGACCGCTTCTTTTTCTTCTGAAATCCGTTCCCTTCCCAGCCATGAGCAAAAGTGACCTGCTCCTTCTGGCCCACTGGATGGCGGGGGACTTCAGCAACCGCGATCAGGCTCTCGCCCAGCCCCAACTTTTTGCCCACATTCATATCTACTTCCGGCCTCTGCCCTCTGCTTTTTTCGGCACACCGGGCTTTTACTCCGAGCAGGTCTACGACTACGACCTGTGGAACCCCTATCGCCAGGGTGTCCACCGGCTGGTCGATCTGGGCGACAGTATCGTTGTTGAAAACTACGGTCTCAAGGAAGCCGCCCTCTACGCCGGGGCGGGCCACGACCGCGACATCCTGCTCACCATTCCCCGAGATGGCCTGGAGCGCCGCCCCGGCTGCGCGATGGTCTTTCGCCGCGAGGGTGAGCACTTTTTGGGCAGCGTCGAACCTGGCAACCGCTGCTTGATCCAGCGCAATGGCCGTCAGACCTACCTGGTGAGCGAAGTAGAACTGAGCGAGACCACCTGGGAAAGCCTCGATCGGGGCATGGACATCGATACCGACGAGCAGGTCTGGGGTTCAAAGGCGGGTCCGCTTGTATTTAAGAAGCACCAGAGCTTTGCCGCAGAAGTCCAGGCCGATGGCGTCTGAAACTATTCTTCCTGCTCGAATGGGCGCAGTTGGACGATCAGCGCCTCGAAACAGGGAGCGACTGTTGCCTGCATTTCGGGGGCAAAGCGCTGGAGGCTTGCTTTTTTGAGGCTCTCAAGGCCCAGAAGCATTGCCGGAAGCGGCACCCGCAGCTCCTGGTACAGAAGCCCCATGTAGTGCAGCCCTTCGCTGCTCGTAAAGTCGTGGCGCTCCGCAGCGACGCCGTAGCTGATGCAGCGCAAAAAATGCCAGAAATCGCGCCAGCAGGCATCGGCCCGCGCCTGGGGATAGAGATCGCCTCCCGCTTCGGCAATGCCGGGAAAGTGGGCGAGTACCTGCTCTCTCGCCTCCGAGACGATCGCGGGTGCTTCGTCGCGCAACAGACGGGCAGCCTGAACCACTCTGGCATCGTGCGGCCCATCGGCAAGCAGCGCTTCGAGATCGGTGTCGGTCAGGTAGCGCCCTTCATCGTCGGCGGTCTGCAGGCGCTCGATCGTGGCTGGGGAGAAGCTCGTGCTCCAACTGGCAAAGCTGACGATGCGCGCTTTGCGGATGAGAGCCTGGACAGCATCACTCAGTTGCATGGCGGTTCAGCCGATAGATGTTTTTCGATCTGGGCGAGGGCAAGGGCGAGCACCGGTCGCACCTCCGGCTGTTCTTCCTGGGCCAGTTGCGCGCGCAGGGCAGGCAGGGCAGCGGGATGGGCAATCTTCATCAGGGCAAGGGCCACCGTGCGGCGCACCTCCGGGCTCGGATCGGTGAGCCGGTCGATGAGGGAGGCGACAGCCGGGGTGTATTCGAGATTGCCCAGGGCGGCGGCGGCTTCAGCTCGGACCGGGGCCGCCGGATCAGCGAGGGCCGTCGTCAAAAGGGCATAGTGGTGGGGAGCGGCCAACTCCGGATCGAGTCCGGCAATCGCCCCAATCACCGCCGTGCGCACGTCGGCGGCCTCCGAATCGTAGGCGGCGCGCAATCCGTCGGCAACTTCCGCTCCCATGAAGGCCAGCGCCCAGGCGGCGTGCCCCTTGGCTGAACCGGGATGATCGGCGGCCAGCACCACCAACAAATCTGGTACAGCGGCGGCTCCGACTTTAGCCAGCGCTCCGGCAGCGGAACTGCGCGCAACGTTGTCCTCGTCGTAGAGCAGGGCTGCAATCAGTGTGGGAACGGCGCGCGGATCGCCGGTCTTGGCCAGCGCTTTGCCGCAGGAGCGGCGCACGACCGGGTTGGGATGGTGGGCCAGCCCTTCGATAAGAAGCGGCACCGCCGGGGTACCGATCTGGCCAAACGCCTCGACGATAGCCAGCCGCGCCATGCCCCGGCTGTCGGCCAGTGCCTCGACCATGTGGGCGAGCAAAGCCGTGTCGCCCGGATCGAAGTGACCAGCCGCCAGCTGCGCGTGGACCACCTCGAGCAGTGCGTCCGTCGCCTCCGGCGGGTGCGGCAGAATCTGAGAGTGTGCCATCACCTACTCGATCTGCGCTGCGATCTCAGCGGGAATCGGAATCGGCTCACCCGTGCGCAGTGCCTCGATCATCGCGTCGATCTGCTGCAACTCGGGATGGTTCTCGAGGTGAGCCAGGGTCAGCTTCTGCGGCAGCTTCGCCAGCTTGCCGATGCGCAGGGCGTCATCGACGATCCGTTGCCGGTACTGCTCCAATTCGGCGATGACCTGCTCGACTTCCTGCTCGGCAGCGCTCGTGGCAAGATTTTCGGACATGCTCTTCCTTGCAGGTTACAAAACATACCGTAGTCTGGCACGCCACCTTCCCAGATGTCCGCCCCAGCTGCTAACTTCTTAAACAAAGGTAAAAATTGGGTCAATGTGTATTCATGGATACTGACGCAATCCGAGCGGCCCTGAGTAGTGCCAATCCCCAGGAGCGGATGCGGGGTCTGGTGGCACTGCGCGACGTCGATACACAGACGGCAGTGCCGCTGCTAATCAGCAAGTTGCGCGATCCAGAATTTGTTGCCCGCTCCTTTGTGGCGATGGGCCTGGGCAGGCATCGCACCGACGAGGCGTTTGCTGCTTTGCTGACGCTGCTGCACGAAGAAGGCGACTACAACGTGCGCGCCGAGGCGGCCAATTCACTCTCGCTCTACGGTTCCCCGGCCCTGCCGCATCTGTTGCGGGCCTTTGAGCAGGACGATCACTGGCTGGTGCGCCGCAGCATTCTCTCGGCCCTCGTCGAGATGCCCTACCCGGAGGCGCTGTACCAGGTCGCAGCGATTGCCCTGGCCGACAGCGATCCGATCGTGCGCGAATCTGGAATCGACGGCCTGAATGCTCTGGCTCAGACCAGCGAGCGCGAGCGGGCACTTCAGCTATTGCTGCCCCTGGTGAGCGACGAGTGGTGGCGGGTGCGCCTGCGCGTCACCCAGGCTCTTAAAGCTTTTTTTGAGGATGGGCGGGCGATGGCTGCCCTCGCTTACCTCGCAAAAGACGAGGACGAGCGGGTAAGAGCAGCAGCGACTTAAAAAATTTCCAGCTCAAGATTGAACTGAAACAGCCACCTGCAGGCTTTTGCGGGTGGTCGTGCGCGTATAAGCGTTCCACGTATCGATCTCGCGGGCAGGCCGATTGCTGAGGGCAGATCGCGTCGCTCCATCCAGCCCCTGCACCCCACTGAAGTCTGCCCCGGCGATGCTGGGCAGATCGCTCAGCGTCGCGCCGGTGAGGTCGGCTCCCCGCAGATCAGCCCCCTGCAACTCCGCGCCGTTAAGCCGGGCATTGCGCAGGCAGGCTCCGCCCAGGTACGCCCTCTGCAAGTTGGCTGCGCTTAAAATCGCACCTGTGAGATTGGCCCCACTCAGGTCCGCGCCGCTCAGATACGCGCCCCGCAGGTTGCTATTTTGCAAGTCGCGTCGGCGCAGGTCAGCTGTATTGAGATACGCGCCGCTCAAGTTGGCGGCAGGACCGATGGCTCCACTGGTCTTATAAGCAAAGTCCCCTGGCCAGATCGTCTGCTGGTCGTAGTAGCTGCCCTGCCACTGGGCACCCGTGAGGTCGCTGCCCGTCAGATTGGCCCGCTCCAGATCCGCCCGGTTCAGACAGGCGTCTGTCAGATTGGCCCCTGTGAGGTTGGCTCCGACCAGGCTCGCCCCCCGCAGATCGGCTGCCTGCAGATTGGCCCCGGCAAGATTCGCCCCGCTCAGATCGACTGCCACCAGCACCAGTCCGCTGAGATCCGCTCCCGCAAGCTGGCTGCCCCGCAGGTCTGTGCCGTAGAGGTCCGAATTTGATCTGAGCCAGGTAAGAAGTTCAGGAGAATCGTTCATCTTCAGGGCCAGAGAGCGGCAACTAGCTATCGTAGCGCGCCGATGGACACCTGCCCATCGCTTCAGTACGATAGCAGGTGCCCCCAAACCGGGTACAAGGAACCATGCGCTTTGAGCCGCCGATGACGATGATGGACTTCCTTCGCCGCAGCGAGGGCACCTGGTTCTCGCAGCGCACCGTCCATCACTTCGATGCGGTCGCCGACGAGTCGGGGGAATCGAACCTGATTGTCCAGGTGCTCGAAAAGGACGACCCGCGCGTGCAGGCAGTCTGCGAGCAGCAGGCGATCGAAGCACAAAGCGCACTCGGGGGAGCGGCGTTTAGCTGGCGGGACAACCTCGACGACGAGGACGAGCGGGCAAGCCGGGCGGCGGTGCTCGTCGATCTGCCCGACGCCCACAATCCGCGCACCGGCAAACTGCTGCGCAACCAGGGTTACGTCGAGCAGATGCCCGTAATCAGCCGCTACTTTTTTGCCGAGGACGGGGTGCTCACCATCGACACCGAGTACACCAACAACCAGGGCCAGGAGCGCTGCTGGTTCGTCACCGATTACTTTCGGGTGCGCATCGGCACCGTGCGGCTGATGAGCGGCGTCAACCTCATCTCCTACAGCTCCGAGCGCCGCTGCCTCACCCCAGAGGCGATCTTGAAACTGCAGCAGCGCGCCGCCGAGCCCGCCTGATGTTACGGATCTTTGCTTAGTTTTGAGAATAAAGGGACGCGGCAGGACATCCTCCCTTATCTTCAAAAACGGTAGTCTGGGATACGTCCGCCCGTCATGTACCAACCATTCCTGGAACATCTTCGGCAGGAGCTGTTTGCTCGCTTCGCCCTCGAGGCGCTGCCGATTCCTGCCGGGCTCGACTATCAGCTGAGCGAACGGGGCAGGCAGCGGACGACGATTCAAAGCTGGTGCTACCGCTCGGCGGAGTTGCGCAAGGCCCGCTACACCTACATCGATGGCGGTGAGGCGGCCCAGGTCTTCAACAGCGTCATCTATCCGGCCTACCAGTACGATCTGCCCCTCTTGGGCATCGATCTGCTGTCGTTCAACCGCAAGAAGATCCTGGTCGTCCTCGACTTTCAGCCCTTGTTTCGCGACGAAGCCTACCTGAGCCGCCATATCGAGCCGATGCGCGAGATCTACGAGCGCTACAGCGATCTGGCCCAGCCGTTCGAGATGAAGTTCTACGACGCCAACCAGTACTTCTCGCGCTACCTGCTCTTTGCGCGCGTAGGCGATCCAGATCTCGTCGCGACCCGTGTTTTTAGCGCCTACAAAGATTATCTCGACCTGTACTGGCAGATGCTGGCGGCAGCAAAGCCTTTAGAGCATCCCGAAGCGGTGCAGCGCGTCACCTGTGCCCACAGAGACTACGACCAGTACAGCGCCGAGCGCGACCCGGCCTCGGGACTTTTTAGCAGTTACTTTGGCCACGAGTGGGCCGAGCGCTTCTTGTACGAATTTTTGTTCGCCGATGCCGTGCCCCTGGCAGTCACACCATGACGCTCTATCAGCCTTTTTTAGACCACGCCCTTGCCCGGTTGGGCGAGCGGCTGAACTTGCTTTCGTACCCGATTCCGGCGGGTTTTGAGTCCAAAGCGGCGACGGTGCGGGGCGAGGAGGTGTTGACGACAAGCCACGCCTTTTGCTCTGCCAGATTGCGCCAGATCCGCGCTGCCCACGTCCAGGGCGGCAAAGCGCTGCAGGTGCTCAACTTTGTGATCTTTCCCCACCTGCACTACGATCTGCCCTTTTTTGGCGCGGACCTGGTGACACTGCCGGGGGGGCATCTGATCGCCCTCGACATGCAGCCTTTGTTCCGCGACGACCCGGACTACCAGGCGCGCTACACCGCTCCTATCCTGCCTGTCTTCGAGGCGCATCGCGTCCACCTCGAGTGGGGAGGCGATTTTCCGGAGGAGGCCCGGCCCTACTTCTCACCTGCCTTTTTATGGACGCGCCCGAGCGACACCGAAGTGGTCCGCACGCGGGTCTTCGCCGCCTTCTGCGATTATCTGGAGGCTTACCTCGATTTTGTCGCGCAGGCGGAGCCGGTGAGTGAGCCCGACAGACTCCGGGCAATCGAGGCAGCGCAGCTGCGCTACCTGCGCTATCGGGCCGAGAAGGATCCGGCGCGGGGCATGTTCCGTCGCTTCTACGGAGCGGAGTGGACGGAAGAGTACATCCACGGGTTTCTTTTTGATCTCGAGCGCCGGCGAGCCGCCGCCGGTCACTAGACAAAGGCTGTTTCGTGTTACGAGAGCGACTGCTAACATTGACGCGAGCAGGCTGTCTGTTTGTCGATTTTCAATTCAAAGTGTAGGGAGAACGTGCCATGTCACCAGTCCTAGGAGCTCAGCCCGAGGCTGAGGCACCCGATCAGGATGCATCTTTTCAACCTTTCGTGCGGATGTCGCGCATGGTCCGGCCTGGGGTGTCCCGGAGCGAGGACACCGAAGATCTCTGGTTATCGATGGCTCGGGATCTGTTTGGCCGGGGTTACGTCGAAGAACTGAGCCAGCGGCCCCGCCTCGACTGGGAAGATCTGGTGCAGCCCGCCACCGACGCCCAGGCCGATGCTAAAGCCCAAGAAAAACTGGGCATCGCCAGCGTCGCTCCCGCCCAGCCCTTCGAACTGCGGCCCAACAGCACAGAAGCGGACAAGCAACTGGTGATCCGTGCCGCCTACAAGCAGGTCTTTGGCAACACGTACATTCTGGAATCCGACCGGCTCATTCAGGCAGAGTCGCTTCTTAAAAACGGCAGCATCAGCGTGCGGGAGTTCGTCCGGCTTCTGGCCAAGTCCGAACTGTATAAGTCCCGTTTCTTCCACAGCACCTCCAACAACCGCTTTATCGAGCTGAACCTCAAGCACCTGCTGGGTCGTGCGCCCTACGACCAGTCAGAAATCTCCTTCCACCTGGATCTCTACTGCCAGAAGGGCTACGACGCCGAGATTGACAGCTACATTGACAGCGAAGAGTACCGGCAGCTTTTTGGCGAAGACATCGTACCCTACTACCGGAGCTTCAAGTACCAGACCGGCCAGTCCGCCTGGGCCTTCGATCGCTTCCGCACCCTCTATGGAGGCGACGCCGGCAGCGACACCGACCGCAACAAAAGCGGTCAGCGCACCCAGCTCACCACCAACATCACCCGTCCCGATCTGCCTTCCGGAGCCGACTACGCCAGTTTGAGCGCACCGAGCGCCAAAGGACCGGACACGGTAGCCGATATCTGGCTTGAGGCCGCCCGCGACTTGATTGCTCAGGGCAACTACACCGAAAAGTCGATCGTCGTCGAGTCCAATCTGCAGTTGCCTTCCTATCAGCGCTTTCTGGTGCCCTCCGAGGCCGCCCGGATCGACGCGGAGGCGCAGACCAAGCTGGGGATCACAAGTGTCGCACCGGCTGTAACTTTCGAACTGCGGCCCAACAGCACAGAAGCGGACAAGCAACTGGTGATCCGTGCCGCCTACAAGCAGGTCTTTGGCAACACGTACATTCTGGAATCCGACCGGCTCATCCAGGCGGAGTCGCTTCTTAAAAACGGCAGCATCAGCGTGCGGGAGTTCGTCCGGCTTCTGGCCAAGTCCGAACTGTATAAGTCCCGTTTCTTCCGCCCGGCTTCTAACAACCGCTTTATCGAACTCAATTTCAAGCACCTGCTGGGCCGTGCGCCCTACAGCCAGGCAGAGATCGCCGAGCACTTTGGCCGCTACCACAAGGCCGGTTACGACGCAGAAATCGACAGCTACCTCGACAGCGAGGAGTACCGCCGCACCTTTGGCGAGGACATCGTGCCCTACTACCGGGGCTTCAAGTACCAGACCGGCCAGTCCGCCCGAGCCTTCGAGCAACTGCAGCAGCTGTGGGGCGGCGACGCCGGCAGCGACACCGATCGCGGCCAGGGACAGATAACCCAGCTCACCTACACCCTCGCCCGTCCGCTCATCGAAACCGGAGTTGTCCTCTCCGCTGCTGCCGCCGGGGGGACGGTGGGCGATGGGCTTGAAACCTTCCTAAAGTGGGCGCAGGAGCTGGGTTCGGTCGCCACTCCCCAGCCGACCGCAGCGCCCGTAGTCGAAGTTGCCAGACCGCGAAAGGCAGAAGGGTACTTTACCCGGCCCGCCGCCGACGCCCAGGCCGATGCTAAAGCCCAAGAAAAACTGGGCATCGCCAGCGTCGCTCCCGCCCAGCCCTTCGAACTGCGGCCCAACAGCACAGAAGCGGACAAGCAACTGGTGATCCGTGCCGCCTACAAGCAGGTCTTTGGCAACACGTACATTCTGGAATCCGACCGGCTCATTCAGGCAGAGTCGCTTCTTAAAAACGGCAGCATCAGCGTGCGGGAGTTCGTCCGGCTTCTGGCCAAGTCCGAACTGTATAAGTCCCGTTTCTTCCACAGCACCTCCAACAACCGCTTTATCGAACTCACCTTCAAGCATCTTTTGGGCCGCGCTCCCTACAACCAGTCGGAGATTGCCCAGCATCTCGACCGCTATCAGAAGGCGGGCTACGACGCGGAGATCGATTCTTATATCGACAGCGAGGAGTACCGGCAGCTTTTTGGCGAAGACATCGTGCCCTACTACCGGGGTTTCAAGTACCAGATTGGCCAGTCGGCGGCAGCCTTCCCCCGCCTGCTCCAACTGTGGGGCGGCGACGCCGGCAGCGACACCGACCGCAACCAGAATGGTCAGTTGCGCCGCGTCGAACCCGACGAACTACTGCGCTCTGGCCGTGGGATCGTTTAGACACTTCCTCTGCACTCCTCCTCAAATTGGGGAGGAGTGTGGGGTAAATCTCAGCTGAAAATGCGTGCAGAACGTTACAAATTTTGATGATCCCCGTTGCAAGATTGAACAATAATACAGAAGCAAATGTGTAGCGAGGGAGGCAGCGCATGGCGATTGGACCTGCGTCTGAGCTTGGTATCAGCCTGTTTGAAGACACAGACCCTATCGAATTGTGGCCCGGCCATTCCAAAGAAGAAGTTGAAACGGTCATCCGAGCCGTCTACAGGCAGGTTCTCGGTAACGCCTATGTAATGGAAAGTGAGCGACTGGTTGTTCCCGAATCCCAACTCAAGCGCGGGGAGATTTCGGTGCGCGAGTTCGTCCGTCAGGTAGCAAAGTCCGAACTGTATAAATCGCGGTTTCTTTACAGTGTGCCGCGTTATCGGGCGATCGAACTCAACTTCAAGCATCTACTGGGTCGTGCTCCCAACGGTTACAAGGAGATGGCCTACCACAGCAGCGTCCTTGACGCCGGTGGTCACGACGCGGAGATCGATTCGTACCTCGACAGCGACGAGTACCAGGAAGCTTACGGACAGGACACGGTGCCTTTCTATCGGGGCTATCGCACCCAGCCGGGCATCAGCATGGTCGAATTTACCCACATCTTCCGCCTGCTGCGGGGTTCCTCGACCAGCGACAAGGGCAGCTACCCTGACCTCGCTACCCCGCGCCTCAACAGTTTGATCATCAACGAAAAGGCCGTTCCGGTGCTGCCGATCACCGTGGCACCGACGTCCGATCGCACCCAGTACAACGTGCTGACGCCCAACACCGAGTGGGGCCGCAAAGTGCTCAAGATCACCGTCGCCCGTTCGCCGGGCCTCGGTGCCAACCTCGACACCTACGATCCGAGCGACAGCAGCTACAGCGTAGTGGTGCCGCTCAACCGGTTACTGAGCGAGATGGAGACCATCAAGCGCAAGGGTGGCCGGATCCTCAACGTCACCTCGGTCGTGGCGTAATCGTCTAAGGCAAGTGTACAGACCGACAGTGCTGGCGGGGGTCAAGATGGCCCTCGCGGGATTCTGTCGTGTTCGTTCCATGTCCACTTAGGAGAACCGAATCATGGCAGTCTTGACAGGAGCTGTTGCATCCGATGACCTGGGCCTATACCTTTCGCCGGATAGTTCCCCGGACGAGGTGCAGACGGTCATTCGTGCCGTCTACAAGCAGGTTCTGGGTAATCCCCACCTGATGGAATCCGAGCGGCTGGTCGTGCCCGAATCGCAGCTCAAACGCGGCGAGATCTCCGTGCGCGAGTTCGTGCGCCTCGTGGCCAAATCCGATTTTTACCGGGCCCGGTTCTTCGAGAGTGCCGCTCCTTACCGCTTCGTCGAACTCAATTTCAAGCACCTCCTGGGCCGCGCTCCGCTCGATCAAGCCGAGGTCTCGAAGCACATTCGTCTGGCGGTCGAGCAGGGCTACGATGCGGAGATTGACAGCTACATCGACAGCGACGAATACCAGGATGCCTTTGGCGAGGACACTGTGCCTTATCCCCGCACCGTGAGCCAGACCGGACAAAAGCAGGTGGGCTTCAACCGCCTGTCGCTTTTGTTGCGCGGCGGAGCCGAGGCAGACAAGGCGATCAAAGAGTCGCAGCTGGTCTACGCCCTCGCCACCAACAGCACCAACAAGATCGAGCCGCCCCAGAACACCCGCCGCACCGATAAGTTATTCCGCATCGTCGTCTCCGGAGCAAAGTACACTGGCCGCCTGCGCCGCAGCACGGTCGAATATCTGGTGCCCGGCGATCACATGACTGCCCAGATCCAGCGCATCAACCGCACCAGCGGCACGATCGTCAGCATCACCGAGGTGCTCTGACAGCGGCCTGAATGCGCTGCTGTCGTTCGACTGCGTCCGTTTTTAATAAGGAGAAACCACCATGTCACTTTGGGCTATCGATTCGCCGATCGTCGAGTTGCGTCCGAATGCTACCGAGGACGACCTGCAACTGGTGATCCGGGCGGTCTACAGGCAGGTTCTGGGCAACGAGCATCTGATGGAATCCGAGCGCCTCGATTCGGCAGAATCACTGCTGCGCAACGGCGATATCACCGTCAGCCAGTTCGTGCGCCTGGTCGCCAAATCCGATCTCTACCGCGCCCTGTTCTTTGAATCGACCTCGCAGTACCGCTTTATCGAACTCAACTTCAAGCACCTGCTGGGCCGTGCTCCGATCGATCAAGCCGAGATCTCCCAGCACGTCCGCCTCTACAACGACGAAGGCTACGACGCAGAGATCGACTCATACATCGACAGCGACGAGTACATCCAGAACTTTGGCGAAAATATCGTTCCTTACCCACGGGCAACCCGCAGCCAAATCGGTCTCTCGAACGTCGTCTTCAACCGGACCTTCGTCCTCGATCGCGGGGCGGCGAGCAGCGACGGCGGCAGCGACGCAAGGCTCATCGCCTCCCTCGCCGCCAACCTGCCCGTTGCGATCAAAGCTCCCGCTCCCGGCAGTGCCGCCGCCGGCAACACCGCCAAGCGCTTCCGTATCCAGGTCTCAAAGTCGAACGCCGGGCCTCGCGTGCGCTACAGCAACATCGAGTACGTCGTCAACTACGAGCAACTGTCGCACCAGGTACAGAACATTCACAAAGCTGGTGGTACAATTGTCAGCATCTCCGAAGTAGCCTGACCAGCGGGGACCATTTCTTTGTTTTTCGAGCGAGAGGTGTTTTTCTTATGTCTGGCATGGCAAACACCGGTGACACGACGGCGAGCGATTACGCCAACCGTACCGTGCTGATCGAGGTGACCGGTCTGCAACAAAGCTGGCTGCGCACCAGCAACTCTACGGTCAAGGTGCCCTACAGTCGTCTGTCCCAGACGATCCAGCAGCTCAGCCGCCTGGGCGGCAAAGTTGCGAAGGTCACCCTCTATCCGTCAGGGGACAAACCGGCAGAATCATAAATAGAAGCGACGAACCTTGCTTCTAAGGGAGAACCGCATCCATGTTCAACAACATCACAGCCAACAACGAGTGGGAACGCAAGGTATTCAAGGTTAGCGTCGCCCAGTTTCCGGCGGCGGATAGCCTCGATACCGACAACCTGAGCCAGAGCAACTACAGCGTCACCGTGCCGCTCGCCCGCCTGCTGCCCACGATGCAGGCGATTCGCAACAAAGGCGGCAAAGTGGTCTCCGTCGAGCCGGTAGTGACCTGATAGGCGATGTCGCTCATCACTCCAGATACCAGCCTCACCCTTGAGGAAGCGGTGGCCCAGCTGAGCGGCCCGGATACTAGCCAGCGGTACTACGCCGCCTGGTATCTGGGCTACCTCGAGGACCGGCGCGCCGTTCCGGCGCTCATCGCAGCGCTCGAAGACGAATCCGACCGCACCGAGCTGGGTGGTTACCCCCTGCGGCGCAAGGCGGCTGAATCCCTGGGCCGGATCGCCGACACCCGCGCCGTAGCAGCCCTCGTCGCCGTTCTCGCCTGCGAGGACTACTACGTGCGGGAGGCCGCTTGCTGGGCATTGGCCCGGATTAAGGACCGGCAGGCGACACAGCCGCTTCTGGCTTTGCTGCGCGAGGGCGGCAACCAGCCCTACGAGGCGCTCATCGAGGCGTTGGGCGACCTGGGCGCTACTGCCGCCGAACCGCTCATTCGGCCTTTTTTGCACAACGCTACCGGGCGGGTGCGCTACGCCGCTGCCCGCTCGCTCTTTCAGCTCACCGCTGAATCGGGTCTGATTGCGATCATCCTCGAAGGACTGGCGAGCGACGACAGTCACATCCGTCGGGGGGCTCTCTTCGATCTGGCCGACACCGGTCATCTGCCGGTCGCTCCCCACATCGTCGGAGCCGATGTGACGACGACCCTCAAGCTGGTAGCACTCAAGCAACTGGTCGATGTCCAGGAGGACGAGCAGGAAGCGATGGCGGTGCTGCCTTTTATCGACTCGCTGCTTTGAAGTGGCAGGGGCGATGATAGGGAGTATGAAAACGTCCATCGAACCGCTGCTCGAACAGTTCGAGCGGCTCTCCAGCCCGGCTGAGTTGCTCTGTGTCGTCCGCGAGATTGCCAAAAGCGGCGATCCGGCTGGTGCCGGGCCACTGATTCGTGCCATCGGCTTCAACGACGCTGCCTTCCACGATGTCGCCGTCGATGGCCTGATTGCGGTGGGCGCACCGGCGGTCGAGCCGTTGCTCGCAAGCCTCGACGGCCTCGACTACGGTGCGCGCTACCGGGCTCTCAAGGCGCTCGTAGCCATAGGCGATCCGCGCGCCCGGCCCGCCTACGAGCACTGGCTCAAGGCAGACATCATTCCTGGTGTGCGCTGCATCTGCGTCAAAGGGCTGTCCCGCTATCCGGACACCGAGCCTTTTTTGTTGCAGGCGCTGCAGGACAGTGTCTGGGTGGTGCGCTACTACGCCATCCAGATGCTCGTCGAGCGCGGACTCACCCCCCAGACCCGCTCAGCCGTCGAGGCTCTGCGCACTGACCCGGAGCGGATCGTAAGGCTCAAACTGATCCAGGTGCTCGGCGCGTCGTCCTAGGGCGTGCTCGAACTGGTCGGGGGCGGTGGGGTAGCCGCCGGGACTGGAGCGGCGACGGTCGGTCTGGCCGGTGGGGCTGGAACGGTTTCTACCGGAGCAGCGGTCGTTCCTGCCAGGCCAGTAGCGGGGACAGTCCGCTCCTGGAGAGGGTTTTCCGGCTGTTCCCCGGTGCGCCGCTGCTTGCGCCGCGACGACCTGGTAGTAGACCCGTCGGTTGCCTTTGGCGGATCCGGTGACACCGTTGCCTGGTCGATCGTGGCAATCTCGCGATCGACGATCGTCGCGGCCTTGCGGGCGGCTTTTGCCGTAACGCCCTCGTCGAGCTTGAGCGTCGGCTCAGGGAGCGGAGCGGCCTGGGCTGCCACCTGGGGAAGCGGCGGTTTCGAGCTGCCCGTCGGCGCTGGCTCGGATTTTGGCTTGATCGAAGTTGGCGGTGCCTGTTTTGCTACCGGAGCCGGCTTCGGTGCCGGAGGCTGGACAGGCGTTTTGACAGCTGCAGCGATAGGCGGGGCACTGCGGGTTTCGGTAGCTGGGGCAGTAGGGCGCGCAGCGGAGATAACCCCCGGAGCAGGGGCGGTGGTCCGGCTCAGGCGCGGCAGCACAAAAACAGCACCGGCGAGGACCGCCGCCATACTGCCGGCGGCGATGGGCAGCCAGGGTTTGGGCCGGGGGCGCTCGACGCTGAGGGGCTTTGGCGCAGGGGCAGCCACCGGCATCTCTGGAGGTGCTGCCGCTGCTACTGCCGGGATGGGCTCTGCCGGCTCGCTGCTTTTGGGTACGATCGTCTGGGGGCGCTCGGGCAGTTCGACCGTCGGCAACTCAGGCTCTTTGACCGCACCGGGAACATACTTGAGCAAGACAAAAGTAATGTTGTCGTGGCCAAGTTCACGCAGGGCCAGTTCGATGAGCTTAGGTGCGGCGCTTGAGAGGTCTTGATCGAGGAAGGGCCGCAGAATGCTCTTCCAGTGGCGCTCGATCAGATCGCCGTCGCACAATCCGTCGCTGCACAACAGCACCAGGCATTCTTCCGGCAGAACAAAGCTCTGGACGACGGGCTGGAGGGTGCCCTGGGGCATCAGGCCAAGTGCCTGGGTGAGAGTGCCACCGGTCGGGATCAAGGCGGCGGCGCTACTTGCGGCGTGGGCGCGGGAGATTTCTTTTTGGGTCAGGTCGTGATCGACGGTGAGCTGCTGGCAGTGCTTGCGGTTAATAAGATAGATGCGGCTATCGCCGACGTGGGCGACGTGCAGCAGGGCTCCGTCCTGGTAGCAGGCGACCACGGTTGTGCCCATCTTGCCGGTACCGGTGCGGCGCTGCTGCTGGTTGACCTCCCAGATCTGCAGGTTGGCTTTTTGGAGCGTCTCGATGAGCTGACTACGGATCTCGCGGGGCGTCAGTCCCTGGCTGGCCAGATTTTTGAGATCTTTTTCGAGGCTTTCGGTGGCCATGCGGCTTGCCACCTCGCCGCCGTCGTGACCACCCATCCCGTCGCAGACGATGGCAAAGCGCCCGCCCGGCTCGTAGGCAAAACAGTCTTCGTTGTTTTTGCGCCGCCGACCAACGTCGGTGGCAGCCGTCACTTCGGCGATGCGCCCCGAGGCAACCAGGATCGCAAGCGACTCGATCGCCTCAAGCAAATCGGAGGCGTTGCCGACCTGACCCGATTCGACAGCGACGATGAGCGAAGCGAGTACCGAGGAGAGGGGCTGCAGTGTGCGCCAGCAACCGACCAGATCGCTTAGAGTGACACTCTGCCCATCTGTGTCGCTTTTTAAATAAAACAGGCGAATCTGCCAGCCCTGCACGCCAATGTTGGTGGGCAAAAGCAGCGACGATGCCACTTTTTGAGCGACGCAGGGTTCCCAGAGCCTGACAATCTGAGCAAGCCAGCCTAGCTGCTGCAGCACGTTCGCCTCGCGCCAGCCCTCGATCAAATTTTGCCAGGGCACTCCGTCATCGACCGGCACGTTGCTCAACAGCAGGCAGGGCTCACCGGGACCATTTAGAAAGGTAAAAACTTCTGGTACAGCCCAGCGCCAATCGTTGAGGCGCTGATAGGGCTGAGCACTCGCCGGCAGATGGCTTGCCGGAGATTCATCGGTGTTGGGGGGCGGCTGGTGGGGAGAAAGATCGCGCACCACCGGCAGCACCCCGGAGCGCACCTGCTGGTAGCGCTCGCCCAGGCGAGCCGCTAGCTTCTCAGGATTACCTAGGGCGAGATAGTACATGGGAACTTCCTGGGTACGGACTCCGCCGATCTGGCTGGCAGCTAGGGAAGGATACTGGCCTGCACTGCATATCCTATCGCCTTAATCGGTGGAGCTTGCAACTTTGAACATTCGGCGCTGGGATATTCTAAATGTGTTGTGAACTACTTCGGCTGTGACCTACGTTATCTCTCAGACACTCAGCACTCTCCCCGACGAGCGGGGCCGCTTTGGGCGCTTCGGTGGTCAGTATGTACCGGAGACGTTGATGAGCGCTCTGGCACATCTGGAAGCTGCTTTTCACCAATATAGGCAAGATCCGGCCTTTCTCAGTGAGCTAGCGGCTCACCTGCGCGATTTTGTTGGTCGGCCTACCCCTCTGTACTACGCAGAGCGGCTGAGCGGACGCTACGGCGGTGCCCAGATCTATCTCAAGCGCGAAGATCTCAACCACACCGGTGCCCACAAGATCAACAACGCCCTGGGCCAGGCGCTGCTTGCCCTGCACATGGGTAAGCGCCGGATCATCGCCGAAACGGGAGCCGGTCAGCACGGCGTCGCCACCGCCACCGTCTGCGCCCGCTTCGGACTCGAATGTATCGTCTACATGGGGGTGCGCGACATCGAGCGCCAGAAGCTCAACGTCCAGCGGATGCAGCTTCTGGGGGCCGAGGTGCGGCCTGTGGCAGCCGGGAGCGGCACCCTCAAAGACGCTACCTCCGAGGCGATCCGCGACTGGGTGACGAACGTCGAGACCAGCCACTACATCCTGGGCTCCGCCGCCGGTCCCCATCCCTATCCGATGCTGGTGCGCGAGTTTCAGGCGGTAATTGGCCGCGAGACGCGTAGACAGTGCCTGGAGCGCTTCAACCGCCTGCCAGATGTGCTCCTTGCCTGCGTCGGCGGTGGCTCCAACGCCATCGGCCTGTTCCATGACTTTGTCGATGAACCCGCCGTCCGCCTCATCGGCATCGAAGCGGCAGGCGAGGGCTTAGCGAGCGGCAAACACGCTGCCACCCTCACCGCTGGCCGCTCCGGCGTTCTGCACGGCGCGATGAGCTACGTGTTGCAGGACGACGACGGCCAGGTGCTCGAAGCTCACTCGATCAGCGCCGGTCTCGACTATCCGGGCGTCGGACCTGAGCACAGCTACCTCAAAGACATTGGCCGCGCCGAGTACTACGCCATCAGCGACGAGCAGGCCCTCGAAGCGCTAAAACTGGTGAGCGCCACCGAAGGCATTATTCCGGCCCTCGAAACCGCCCACGCCTTCGCCTACCTCGAAACCCTCGCCCCCCAGCTTGCAGGTGACTGTCTCATCGTCGTCAACTGCTCAGGACGCGGTGACAAGGACATGGGCACCGTCGCCCGCGCCTTCGGCTGGTGATCTGTGGTCCTCCGAGCGGCAGAAGACAGGCCGTCTAAGCTGGAGGCGGCGAGTGTGGACGGTGAGTGACCAGACAACAGTGGGCGATTGTCGTCGTAGGGGCGCTCCTGCTCTGGGGTGCCTTTCTGGTACTGGTTCCGTTTTTAGATGCGATTCTCTGGGCGGCGATTCTGGCGCTGGTGAGCTGGCCGGTCTATGAGCGGCTGCTGGGTTCTTCTGGCAAGCGCGGTGTCGGCTCGTCGCTTGCGATGACGGCGCTGGTGTCGCTGGCGGTGATCTTGCCGGTGGTGCTCATCGCTGCCAGTCTTGCCCAGGATGCGCTCGTCACTTACCGCTCGATCCAGACTGGGGGCGTGTTCTCCCTGGCATCGTTAAAGGCGGACGACGGTGTTTTTGCCAGAACCCTCGGCCAGATTCCGCTGGTGGGTACATCGCTGCGCCAGTGGCTGGCCCAGATCGATCTCGTTCAATTGCAGGAGGGGCTCAAGGGCGGAGCCGGGCGACTTTTGACTTTTCTGGCGACAGCGGGCCGGACGGTGAGCAGTGCAATTGTCACTCTGGCGCTTGTCATCTTTACGGTTTTCTTCTTTTATCTGAGTGGCCCGGAACTGCTGCGGCAACTGCGAGCCGCCCTCGATCGGTTAGGGGGGCCGCAGCTGGTGGCGCTCCTTGAGCCCCTCGCGACGACGGTACGCTCGGTGGTGCTCGGGCTCATTCTTACAGGTGTCGCCCAGGGAGTGCTCGCAGGCATTGGGCTTTGGGCAACCGGAATTCAGGCGGCCTTGATCCTAGGCGTCCTGGCAGCACTGCTATCGATTCTGCAGATTCCAACGCCGCTGGTCTGGTTTCCGTGCGTCGTCTGGCTTGGGGCAAACGGGCAGATCTGGCAGGGCGTTGCTCTATTTGCCTGGGGGGCTCTGATCGTGGGCACGATCGACAACGTCTTGAAGCCCGTCTTTATCAGCCAGGGCACGGGCATTCCCTTTTTGCTCGTCTTCTTTGGCGTGCTGGGCGGCCTGCTCGCCTTCGGTACGATCGGCATCGTCCTGGGACCGGCGATTCTTTCGCTGCTACTGGTGCTCTGGCGCAGCTGGATTGCACCCACCGAGGCGATCGCAAGCAAAGAAAGCTAGCGGTCGCTCTCGCCCGGCTCCTCGCCCGTTGCCGCAACGAGCGGTTTGCGCAAAAAAGCGGGCAGGGCCGGGCTGTTGCCGCTCCAGGTGGCTCCTGGTACGGTGCGCTCCTGGCGTTCGGAGGCGAGAGTCTGCTCGCTGGCGCGCAATTTTTGTTCGAGTCGCTCCTCGCGCTCCTGGCTAAAGGCGAGCTGATGGTTGAGGCTACTCACCTGATTGCGCAGCGACTGGATTTCGAGTTGTTGCATCTCAAGCAGCAGCAATTGCTTTTTGGCCAGCTCTACCGTGCGCAATGCCTGAGCGAGCTGGGTGCGCAGGTACTGTTCGGCTGCTACCTGGGTGCGCGCCTCGGCCTGCAACTGAGCAATTTCCAGCTCAAGCGCCTCGATTTTAGTAGGCTCTGGCATCACTTCCCGGCACGAGCAGTTGGTTCTATCTTGACTGCTCACGGTAATTTGTGCTCGAAAGTCCCCCTATCCCGGTAGGATCGTTGCCACCGGTCAAAGGAGAACGATGTCCTCTGCCCAGTCTCTGGCAGCAGCTCAGCAAAAGCTCCTGCCCGTCGTGCGCGAGCTGGTGCGGGCCTACCAGGCATTTGTCCGTTACTCGGACCGGCAGGTGCGCACCCTGGGCCTCACTCCGCCCCAGTTCGACGTCATTGCTACCCTCGGCAACACCGGGGGGATGAGCATGTGCAGGCTGGGGGAGAAGACGCTCATCACCAAGGGCACACTCACCGGCATCGTCGATCGCCTCGAATCGAAGGGACTGGTCCACCGCCGGGTGGCGGAGGGCAACCGCCGCAGCTTTGTCGTCGCCCTCACACCCGAGGGGGAAGCCCTCTTCGAGCAAGTCTTTCCAGCCCATATCGCCCATCTCCAGGTGCGCTTCGAGCGGTTGAGCGAGGCGGAGCGGCTGGCCCTGCTCGCCGCCTTCGAGCAGTTTCGCGCCCTCTTTGCCGATCCGTAGCGCTATTTTCCTGGTGGAGTTTCACCCTTTTCGGCCTGCCGTACCGCTTCTTCGAGCGATTGTTCGAGTCGGCTTTTGAGCAGCTGCGGATCGGTCGGCTGCTGCATCTGCTCCGCCTGGGGATCGTGGCGGTTGCGGACAACCGGGATGTCGCGGCGCAACTCTTCTAGCAGGGCAATCGCCTTGGCGGCCTTTTGCTCGGCGAGCAGGCTGATCTGCAGGCTCAGTTGTTCGCGCCGCTCCGCCAGCCTGCCCTGGCGATTCTGGGTAATCAGCACTGCCGTTGCCATCACCAGCGCACCGACGTTGATCGCCGTCGCCATCGCAAAAAAAGGCGGCGGATCGATAGGATGCTGATGAAAGCCGGCAGCGAGAAAGTTATACGCGCTCCATAGCCCGATTATGACCAGGATGCTGTACAAAAAAGCCGGTCTACCCAAAAAAGCGGTCAACTTCTCAGCAAAGCGCTGATGGCGGCTGACTTCCTGCTCGGCTTCCTGGCGCAGGGCCACCAGCGTACTGATGCTCTCGCTGACGTGCTCGGCCAGCTCAGATTCTGAATCCTGGCGGGGTGGGCTGGTGCGCTTGCCGTTCATTTTTCTATTGAAGGGCGCACAGAAGGCAACCAGACCTTCCCAAAGACAGGTTTGGCGTGGACCTCCTGCTGAACAGCGCCGACCAGTTTGGTTATCCTAAGTTGCAGAGGCGAGGCACACTCGACCGTTCTTTCATAAGGGGGAGCGATGCTCTCACAGATCGTTCGACCGATGGTCCACACCCAGATTCGGCTGCTCGCCAGCTCGGAGGCACCGCGCTCGACGTTGATGAACCTGCTGGCCCAGTGGCTGGGATTTATCGGCGTCCGCGCCCAGATCACTCACCTCGAACCGGACACCAGCCGCATCCACATCGCCTTTTGCGTCGAGAAGCCGGAAGCCTGCGATCTCTACGACTGGCAGCACATCCTGGGCAAGTTGCGCTCAGCCCCGACGGAGAGCCCAACTGGCACCGCCCAACTCAGCGCTTTCCAGGAGCGGCAACTGCACCGCCTGCTCGCCCACATGATCCAGGTAGGCAACCCCGACCCGACGCCGCCCTGGGAACACCTCAGGCCCCAACTGGTCTCTTTGGGCTTTGCTGAATCGACCCTCACTGGCATCCGCGCCTGCCTGGCTGAGCCGCAGCCGCTCGATGAGATCCTGGCCCACCTTGAGCCGGATGTGGCGGCGCTGGCCCTCGCCAGGGCGGTCGGCATCGCCATGCTCGATCGCCAGATCAATGCCTCCGAGGACAGCGCCCTCAAGGCGCTGCTGCGCACGATGAGCCGCTCGCACTAATCGAAGTAAAAGAGCGTGACGACCTTGCGCATATCCTCGGCGAACTGGCAGGCTTCAAGCAGCACATTTGAATCGTGAAAGGCAAAGCAGATGAGCTGCTGCGCCTTCTCGATGATTTCGCGGTTGCAGAGGATGCTCGCCTCGCTCAGGGGCAGGTGATTGTTCTCAGGATGTTCGACCAGATGAATGATGTTTTCGAGTTGTTCGCGCGATTCGCGGGGCTGGCTTGCCAGGCTCTGGGGCAAAATGACCGTAAGCGCGTTGGCGTCGGCGCGGACCGCACCACGGATCACCGCCTGGTTGGTACCGGTGGCACCGCTGGTGAGGATGCGGTTGCCGGTAAGCGCCAGGGCGTAGCTCAAGATCTCGATGAGCTGCTGATGACCGAGGGGCACATGGCGCGAACCGAGGATGGCGATCTGCTTGGATGCCGTCTGCTGGATGGTCATCAATTCCTGCATGAACGTATCGAGTGCAGGTGGATTTGTGGCGGCGCGTGTCAACTACCTCTCCCGTCTGGCCCTGGGCCGAAAACAGCGTTCCTAGCTTATCAACTTGCCGGGTTTTTGAGCAGCAGATAATACAATCGGGCTGCAGAATTGATCTGCCCGGCTCTGTACTCGGCCTCAGGACCGGTACCGACAAACAGATCCAACCGGCCCCGGCCCCGGATCGCAGCACCAGTGTCTTGATCGAGGACGAACTGCCTGAGGGGCCCGTCGCGCAGCTCAGCCTGGATAAAAAGCAGCGCCCCCGGCGGAAAGACGCGCTTGTCCATCGCCGCCGAGTGCATCGCCGTCACGGGCCAACCCAGGCTGCCGTAGGGTCCACCGTCGTCGGTCCAGCGAAAAAAGACGTAAGAATCGTTCTTGTAGAGGTACGATTCGAGTTCGTCGGGATGGGCCTTGAAATAATCTTTGACCGCCTGGAGCGTCAGATCCTCGGGGCGGATCTTGCCGTCTTCGACCAAGGCTTTGCCGATGCTGCGGTAGGGCCGGTCGGTCTTGGCGGCAAAGCCGATCGAGCGGGTCGTCCCGTCGGTGAGTTGCAGTCTGGCTGAGCCCTGGACATGGACCAAAAACCGTTCCAGCGGATCGGCGAGCCAGACAATCTCCTGACCGGCGAGCAGATTCTGTTTTTCGATCTCGTAGCGGGTCGGATACGGCTGGATGCCCCGCGCCGTCGCCTGACCGAGGCCGCGCTCGCCACTGGTAACCAGGTCGGCAGGCTTGCGGTAGAGCGGATAGCGAAAGGTGGCAGTCGGTTTGAGGCTCGCCCGATAGATCGGCGCATAGTAGCCCGTGATCAATACTTCGGGGCTGTCGGGCTTGGGATCGACCTGGTAGAGCTGAAAATCCCGGAGGACGCGGGCGCTGAAACTCTGGGCATCCGGGGCGGTCTTGAGAATTTCACGAAAGTGCTTGAGACTGCTTGCTAGCCGCGACCGGCTCACGCCCTCCCTCGGATAGACGGCGGCTGCGGCAGGGCTTTTGAGGTACTTCAAGCTCGTATCGATGCTGCGAATCAAGGTCCAGCGGTCATGCCAGCCTCCCGCTAGATCTACCGCCGTCGCGTCGGTCGGGACCAGGAGCGGTGCTGCCGCCACCGGCAGGCTCGAAGTGAGATAAAGGGCACTAATCGTCGCCCAGATCGTCCGTGCCCCAGCGCGTCGCCTCATCTGCAAATTTCTGCCCAATGCGCTCGGTCTTCCGAAGCAAAGTATACAGCAAAGCCAACTCGTCACTGTCGCTGTGGCGGGTATCGCTCGACGACGCACAGCGCAAGTCGCTGCGGATTGCCACGATTTCGCGAGCCTTGAAAGTCACCAAAACCTACGCCATCGTCACCGTGAGCGTTACCTTTGCCCTGGGACTGGTGGGCATTCCGGTAGGATCAATTCTAGCTATCAGCCATCCTCGCCTTATCGGTCGGCTGCTGGATGTCGGCGACTTCGCTGTCGTAGTCGGGAGCACTCTTGTCTAGATGGACAAGAAACTGTGCCTTGAGATGTCCGCTCTAACAGGGGCAGTCCCCGGTGAGCAGCCGTGCATGCAAAACTTAATATTTTGTGCGTTTTAGTTTTCTGTCAATGCTGCCAAAACCGTGTTACTATCACTTCGCTCAGGGCGAGTTGACTCATGAATGCTCACAACAATTGATCCTGACTTCCTAAAACTGAAACTTATTCAGGATGTAGCTTCCTACTCAAACGAACATTTAAGCTGGGTTTACCTAATCTGGAATAGAGGTCAAAAAAGGTTTTCTAGAGAAATTTTTTAGGAAAACCTTCTCTTAGGTTTCTATTTTCGAATAAGTGGATAATAACATCATGAGGAGAAAATAATGTCAACGGAACTCTATCATCATCCGAAACGCTCGGTTGTTTATAATGCAGAGCGACTTTGTGCCATCCTTTGCCTTGGTTTAGCATTGGTTTTGCCAACGGCAGCATGGTCTCAGGAAAATCGTATACAAATCAGGTCGGGTTTTGAACCGTTTTCAGATAAGGTTCAAGTGCGAGGGGCTGCGTCACCTTCAGATGAGCTAACCCTTGACATCTTCGTTAAGGTAAGGGACTACGATGGCTATGTGAAATACTTTAAGCAAATGGAGCTAGGTAACAGGCTACCTGAAAAGGAAGAACAGAAACTTCTCCAATCTTTTGAACCATCACTTGAAGATTACGACACCCTAATTGGTTGGATAAGAGAGCAGGGTCTGTCTATTGTTTTCATGGATCGAGAAGGAAATCGCAAAATCGTTAGAGCAAAGGGAAGAATAGATGATTTAGAATCAGCATTTAAGGTAAAGTTTGCGGAGGTTCAGGTGGATGGGAAACATTATAATGCAGCTCAAAGTCCACCAACTTTGCCAAGCTCCATAGCAAGAATCGTCATGGTAGTTAATGGTTTTCAACCCTATCGACAGCTCATTCAAAATGTTAGAAATGTAGTAGTAAAAGCAGCGCCACTCAAGGCAAAGTAGCATCTAGACATTTAGGAAGGCTCATCAAATGAAGAAGCATCAGACTATAGCCCTAGGTACGCTGGGTGGCAGAGTAAGCAACGCTACTGCAATTAACGAAAGTGGGAATATTGTAGGGAATGCCGAGAATGAAGAGGGCTGTGCTAGAGCATTTTTGTACAAGCAGGATGGTAATAAGTTAATTAATCTAGGAACATTGGGCGGCCTTCAAAGTTCAGCTAGTGCTATAAATAGTAGGGGATTTGTTGTTGGTAGTGCAGAAATTGAAGACGGAGTTTATCATGCATTTCTCTATGGCTCCAATAGTAGAGAACTAATCGACATCAACGTTTTTGAGCATGCTCGAAGCGACGCTAAAGCAATCAATGAGCAAGGGCATATTGTCATTAACTCATACAGTGCAGATAAGCTTACAGAGACTTTGTTGTTCAATCTCGATACTTGGGAAACTAAGCAA
Source organism: Gloeobacter kilaueensis JS1 (assembly GCF_000484535.1). Classification (NCBI taxonomy): domain Bacteria; kingdom Bacillati; phylum Cyanobacteriota; class Cyanophyceae; order Gloeobacterales; family Gloeobacteraceae; genus Gloeobacter; species Gloeobacter kilaueensis. The sequence continues at coordinate 4,528,702 of NC_022600.1, forward strand.
GTCGCTGAGAATATTGATTATCCTTGCTACGGCACTGCTATTAACAACAATGATCAAGTTGTCGGTTACATTCAATCTAATGAAGGTGCTAGAGCGTTCGTATATTCTTCTAAAAGTAGTGTTAAGCCATTAAGTATTGTAGCCAATGACAGTTTTGCCTTCGACATAAATGAACAGGGATTAGTTACTGGTTATGCAAGACAGAAAACAAGTTTCTGTGCTTATATCTATGACATATACACAGATAAAATTATGTACTTGGATGTAGCTGAAAATCAAAATTGTTTCGCACGGAGTATCAACGACAACGGCTTTGTAGTAGGCACTTCACAAAAGCTTCTTGAAGACAATAGGACTTATTATACTTATGGTTTCTTGTATCATGATACCATGGTTGATCTTAATGAAATAGGAATTGTTACAAATTTGGATAATATCGTCGATGCAACTTCGATTAACAACAGCGGCTATATTGTTGGTTCTACAACGTCACAGCAGGCATTTCTCCTGAAACTTGATAGTTAACCAAGTTTGATTTGAAATGTGACTTGATTACAAGAAGAGAGGTAGATGTAAAATGTTCATAAGAGTAACGAACAACTTGAGTGTTTTGTTCGCATCAACAGTGTGCTCGCTACTTTTTGCTACGCCTCCTGTAGTTGCACAAGTATCACCAGATGCTCTCTCGTGCGGAAACTTAACTCCCGTAAGCAAATCTGATACGAGTAAGCCTAATATGGTGACCTTTGCATCAAATCTTAGCTACGATACGGGGGACACCACAATTGGGGGGCTTTGGGAAAAATCTGCAGCAGGTAGTCAAGGATATCCGATTAATTACGCGTCCTATATCAATGCCCTTGGTCAACCTCTTCCAGGCTATCCAACTACTATAAGTCAGCTTATTACTCCTGATGCTATTGACTCCATTGTGGTCAATGCAGTTGTGGATGGCATGCCTTACTCACAAATATACCCTACTAGTGCTTTTTTTGATGCTAAAGCATATAAAGCTGGCACTGTTATTACACCTTCTTCTGGTTCAAGTGCAAACCAGACTCAGGCGTATCTCGATTATTTAGGTACATCACCAGCTGGGACTGCACCTCCCAGTTTAGGATTTCTTCGGCCAACGCCCTATCTATTATTTTGGACAGCGGCAGGTGTGAGCATAGGTTCATCTACAATAAGTTACGCTGATAATCCTGCGAAACGTGTAGCTCTTTGGCAATCCATAGCTTGTAAGCCCACTTCAGGAGCAAACAATGTGCAGACTGGAGCGTTCGTCCTGTACAATCCAGAAGTAGCCATCAATTCTGCTCCAATCGCGTTTACGGGTGTAGGTATTCCTGCCTCTTTCAATGCATATGCAGTTGTCATTACGGGCTTAAATCCTGCAGAAGGAGAGATTGGCACCGCACTATCTGTGGGAGGGTATAATCTCAAACAATCTGCAAGCGGTAACCCAGCAAAAATTTCCTTTTTCAATCCTAGTGGTAATGCTGGTATTGAAAGCAGTCCACCAGCATTTGTGCCGTCTGGTGCTCCCAATGATGGAACAATATTGCAAGCCACTGTTCCTCCTGGTGCTGCTACCGGCAGGGTCTCAGCTACGGCAGACTCTATTACTTACTATGGACCCAGCTTTCGAGTAGATGTTCCCTTGCCCCCCGTAATTGTTGCTCTTTCAGTATCTAGCGGCCCAATCGGCTCAACAGTTGTTATAACGGGTAGCGGCTTCTCCAGCACCAGTGCGGTCACTCTGAACGGTACTGTTGCTAGCTTTGTCATCAACTCAGATACTCAGATCACGGTGACTATTCCCCCCGGTGCCACCAGCGGCCCAATTCAAATTACCAATGCTGGTGGCTCTGTAAATGCCGGTACTTTTACGGTGGTTCAAAAACCTGCTGATTTTACAGGTGATGGCAAGAGCGACATTCTCTGGCGCTATCAGGGAACAGGTTCCAAGCAGGGCTACAACCAGGTCTGGCAGATGAATGGCACCAGCTATGTCACGGCGATCAACCTCAACACGACCACCGACCTCAACTGGCAAATAGTCGGCACCGGCGACTTTACGGGCGATGGGAAGACTGACATTCTCTGGCGCTATCAGGGCACAGGTTCCAAACAGGGTTATGTGCAGATCTGGCAGATGAACGGCACCAGCTACGTAACGGCGATCAACCTCGACCCTGTCACCGACCTCAACTGGCAGATAGTTGGTACTGGTGACTTTACAGGTGATGGCAAAACCGACATTCTCTGGCGCTACCAGGGAACAGGCTCCAAACAGGGCTACAACCAAGTCTGGCAAATGAACGGCACCAGCTACGTCTCTTCAATCAACCTCAACACGACCACCGATCTTAACTGGCAGATAGTTGGCACCGACGACTTTACAGGCGATGGGAAGACTGACATTCTCTGGCGCTACCAGGGCACCGGCTCCAAGCAAGGGCTCAATCAAGTCTGGCAGATGAACGGCACCAGCTACGTAACGGCGATCAACCTCGACCCTGTCACCGACCTCAACTGGCAGATAGTTGGTACTGGTGACTTCACAGGTGACGGGAAGACCGACATTCTCTGGCGCTACCAGGGCACCGGTTCCAAGCAGGGCTACAACCAGGTCTGGCAGATGAACGGCACCAGCTATGTCACGGCGATCAACCTCAACACGACCACCGACCTCAACTGGCGGATCAGAGGACCGCGCTGAAGCCTGTCCAGTTTGAACTCAGATTTTGCAGCAATAAGGGAAGGCGGGCAGAACAAGTAATAGCAAAGTCCAAAGGTTCATCCGCCTATGCTCAACATCGTGCCATAGGCCCAGGCTCTGGTCACACTGCTGATCCGCCTACCAACGCAACAGCCTTCAGGCTCTGCTATGTCTATTTCTGACAGTGACCGGCAAGCCCCTGCCCACCTACTGCACCCGCTGGTGGCGTATGTGTGGCGTGGTGGTGGCATCTGAGCCAGCAGTGTGAGCGCTCGCCCCCCGCCTGGGGAGCCGCAGCCTGTAAAGCAATGCAGGAGTTGAGCTGGCCTGCTGTGTGCTGCTTGCCAGAGCCTTACTTGAGATAAAGGGCGCTAATCGTCGCCCAGATCGTCACTGCCCCAGCGCGTCGCCGTCTCATCTGTGAATTTGCGCCTGATGCGTCCGCTCTAGTAGCATCTTCTCTACCTTTCCTTTGTCCCTACCGTAGAGGGAGAAATCTCACTTGCCCTTCCCACTCTCCTTCAATGCTGCACTCCGCAATCAAGATAATTTCTTCTATCGCTAAACCTACTGGGACACGACGATTCACCTCAAATAATCCGGGCATAGACAAGCCAGCTTGAATGCGTTGGTATACAAAGGTGATCATCGTAGCAACGTCGTGAGTCAGAACAATGCGTCCTTCTTCGGCTGCCCAAGCTAAAACACCTGGGTCGTCTACTCCCGACAGATCCACGTCTTGAACACGTATTATGTCGGTGTTTGGGTTTTGGCGAAGAACACCTCGAACAATTTGGTTATTGAAGTTTTCATCAGCCAGGAATCGAGCCATCTAGATTACTTGGATTCATTGCGTCGAGCAAGCAAACGATCGCGTATTCCAAGAGGATTAAAGCGTTGTTCAGCCTCTTGCCGAATCAAATTCGCCTGCTGCTGACGTTCTGCAAGGTAGGTATGCACCTCACCTCGATGTTTAAGGTAGTAACCGATAACCAAGTAGATGTCTGGCAGTTGTAAAGATGGATACTGCTCCCCTATTTCCTCTGGCGTACATCCCTCAAGAAAGGCAGTCACAACAGTGTCTAAAGTGATACGAGTTTTGGCAACTCGTACAACACCTTGAGAATCGGTCTCTATCGGCGCAGGTTCAAGGGCAATTGCTAGAGTCATAGACTTTATCAAGATTTCTGCTTCCCATAGTAGCTAGTAGCAAATGGCCACTGTCAAGTTAACTTTCTGACCGAGTAGGAAGCTACTATTCGCATACGACTTCTCGTCACAAGGCAGAGGATGACACTGACGTGACGGAGATCTGCTGCCATCACCGGCAGGCTCGAAGTGAGGCAAAGGGTGCTAATCGTCGCCCAGATCGTCTGTGCCCCAGCGCGTTGCCTCATCCGCAAATTTCCGCCCAATGCGCTCGGTTTTCCGAAGCAAAGTATACAGCAAAGCCAGCTCGTCACTGCCCGGTGCCGCTTCTGCAATCGCTTGCTCCAGGGCACACCCGAGCACCTCGCATTCTTCGCGGTTCAAGACGAGCGGTAGACGCAACTTCGGAGGCCGGGAACGGGAGCGAGGAAATGGCATGTGGACAAAGTAGCACGCCTGCGCCTGCGCCGCCAAGCGCTTGAGGCTACGATAAACGGGATTGCAGCAGCACGCGATTTTATGAAACTTTTCCAGCGAGTGCTCTACGGCTGGTTGATCGTCGCAATGCTGATCGGAGCCGGGGCACCTGCGGCCAGAGCCCAGTTGAGCCTGCCCAATTTGATGCAGCAGAAGGTGACGGCGGCACCGGACGGGGTGCGCAGGCTGGGGGCGATCGAGGTGGCTCCGGTCCGCTTCGAGGGCCGGGAACTGTTTTCTGTCGTCTCACCCACAGTCCGCGACCGCAACAACCCCGGCAATCTCGTACCTGTGGAGGTGCGCGCCGAACTTATCGAAGCCCAGCTCAAGCGCGTCGTCAGCCCAAAACCCCTCAAGATCACGATTACAACCGACGACCCCCCCCAGCCCCCCCTGCAGTTGCCCCGCCCCCAGTCCGCAAGCAGCACCGACTTCGATCCGCGCAGCCTGCGCGTCTACTACTCGACGCTCAACGGCGCGATCGTCATCTTCGCTACCGACGACTATCACACCAAGCCCCTGAAGATTCTCACGATCACCGATCAAGACGCCGACTACTACGGACTGACCCCAGAGGAACTGGCCCAGCAGTGGCGCACCGAACTGGACGAACGGCTGAAGCGCTCGCTAGAGGAGCGCCAGCCGGAGCAACTGCTGCTGCAGATCGAACAGGCTGCCCTGGCTACTGCCGTTGTCGCGGGGATCAGCGTCGGGCTGTGGCTGTTGCGCGGTCTTGTAAAGTTGCGCGACCGCGTTCTTGCCGAGCGTCAGGCGCAAAGTGGTGCCGAACCGATGCCACAGACAGAAGTGGCAGCGGACGGTGCAGGTAGGCAGGCGATTCTGGCGGCCTTTCGGCAGCAATTTACCCTGCAGCGGCGGCGGGGTTTGCTGGCGATCGCAAGCTGGCTTCTCAGTTCGGCGCTGGTCGTCACCTGGATCGTTGGAGCGTCGTTTATTCTGGCCCTTTTTCCCTGGACGCGGGAGCTGGCCCTGCAGATTCTCAGCGTGCCTTTTTTACTGGTCTCTATCTGGTTTGCCTCTGGCCTCATCAACCGCATCGGCGATGTGCTCATCGACCGCTTCGGCAACGTCTGGGAAGAAAATGGCTTTTTTAGCCTCGACGACGCCCAGCGCAAGTCGCTGCGCATCGCCACGATTTCGCGGGCGCTCAAAGTCACCAAGACTTCCCTCGTCATCGCCGTGGGCATTACCTTTGCCCTGGGACTCATCGGCATTCCGGTCGCATCGATTCTCGCCATCGGCGGTATCCTCGCCTTTGCCCTCACCTTTGGCCTGCAGAACATCATCAAAGACGTGGCCAACGGCTGCCTTATCCTCTGGGAGGACCAGTACGCCCTGGGCGATGTGATCGCCGTCGGTGCCGCCACCGGACTGGTCGAAAACCTCAACCTGCGCATCACCCAGATCCGCACCAGCGAGGGGCGGCTCATCACCATTCCCAACAGTGCCGTCGTCCAGGTAGAAAACCTCACCCGCAACTGGTCGCGGGTCGATTTTACGGTCGAGGTAGCCTACGAAAGCGACATCGAGCGGGCACTGGGCCTGCTCAAGGACGTGTCTCAGAAAATGTACGACGAGCCCTACTGGCGCGAACGACTCATCGACCTGCCCGAGGTGCTGGGGGTCGATGCCCTCCACCACAGCGGCATGTTGCTGCGCGTCTGGATTAAGACCCGGCCCTTGCAGCAGTGGCCCGTGGGCCGCGAATTTCGCCTCAGGGTACGCCTCGCCCTTGAGGAGCAGGGCATCGCTATCGGCACTCCGCAGCTCACCCTTGCAGCTCAGAATGAACACTCCACCCGCGAAGAGAACCGCTCCCACCACCCTGAAACCGACTGGTGATTTGTTGAACACCAGTGGCAGGGCAGCAATCTAGTGTTTGCTGTTCGGGCCTGGCTCATGAGCAGGCAATCTCAAAATCGAAGAACAAGCAGGTGATGCCAGGACGGCTGGATAGCCAGTCCCACAACAAGTTGTGTGCAGCTCCAGCCCGCCGACCTGCTAAAGTACCTGCTAGATGCGCCAGAAGATTAAACTGCCTGGACTGGTAAGACCCAGGCCGAGTCGAGGAAGGGGGGTAAGCTTGCTTCGAGATTTATAGCAACTCGAGTTTATTCAGGAAAAGGAAACTGCGGTGAAGTTTCAAAGGTAGAGGCACCTATCAAATTCTCCCGCAAGTGGAAAGGGCAGGGACGATTAGCGCACGAAGCTGAACGAAACACAGAATAGGAAAGAAGGGGGGTAGATCATGAAACACTGCTCGTTCAGCAAGCTCCTAAGCCGAGGCAAAACAGATCCATCAACCCAGGTCGGGTTGAAGAAAATGCTCCACTTCACCAGGGTTTTGCTGAACGTATCGGTTGTGCTTTTCGGGGGGGTATCCGGCTAGTTAGGAATACAGAGTGAGTACTGGGGGGATTGGGCTGGGGGATGCTAGAGAATGTTAGACTCCCAACAAGAGATAGACCTGAGTATAGGCGTGTTTCCCAAGGCTGTGTACTAGCTCAAGGGACAGGTTTTGAAGAATGGACGAGCACGACTAGAAATCTGCGTTGTCTACGAATCTAGTAAAGAGAGTAGAGAATCTTTCATAACTAACTACAAGTTCTCTACCTGAACGCCAAGATTAGGGTTCAAAATAGATCAGTCCCCTTTTTGCTGCTTCTGCCACTGCTGCAGCTCTATCTCCAACGCCCAACTTGCGAAAAAGATTTACTCTATGAAACCTAATAGTACTCTCAGAGCAGCATAGCGCCTCTGCCATTTTGTCTACTGAATGGTTTGCTGCCAGCAGCTTGAGCACTTCATGTTCTCGGTCTGTCAGTGTCAATGGCCGCTGATCTGCCAATTTCAGTGCCACTTCAGGAGAGATGTGTTCTTTCCCTTCATGAATAGCCAGTAGTGCAGCGTGCAACTCGTGAGGTTGACAGCCCTTGAGCAGATAACCTCTCGCTCCAGCTTTTAAAGCCCGGTCGATGTCATCGACACCGCCTATAACAGTCAGAAGCAGTATCCTAGCTTCTGGCCACTTGTGACGTATCGCTATGGTTGCTTCAATGCCATCCATCACCGGCATACGCAAGTCCATTAAGATCACATCTGGCTGATGAAGCAATGCCATCTCTATGGCTTCGCGCCCATTCTCAGCTTGGGCGACGACGAGCATCCGAGTGTCACGTTCGATAAATGTGATGAGGGTACTGCGAATTAGGGCCATGTCTTCAACGCAAAGAATCCGAATTCGATCCATGCTCACTGCCTGAAATCTCCATTTATGATGGGTACCTCCAGTTCTACCCGTGTACCCTGCCCCTCAACACTCTCTATTTTCAAATTCCCGGAAATTGCCTTAGCACGCTCGTGCATAATGACGAGCCCTTTGCCTCCGTGATCAGCGCTCAATACTAGTTTGGTATCGAACCCCAACCCGTCGTCTTGAACACAAACTCGGACTGCATTCACACTGCGAAACAGTTCCAGATGAACGGTACGCGCCTTACCATTCACGAAGGCATTACGCACTGCCTCCTGAGCGATAAAGTATACGTTCCTGCGAGCCTCAGTAGGCAGTTCCGGCCCTTTCCCATTCACCGACAAAATCAACTGATTTTTGGCTTTCTCCCATTCTTCTACAAGGCCGCGCAAGCCCTCCTCTAGATTCACATTCGCCAACCTTGGATCGATACTAAGTGCTGATCTGCGTATTTCTTGGAGCCCTTGCTGTAGAGCTTCTTGCAAGTTCTCCAAAGCCAACGATGCCTCTTCAGTATCAGGGAGATCTTGTTCTATCGCATCTCGTACTATATAACCGTATGTTTTGCTCAAAGCTATATATTGGCCAACGGTATCGTGAACCATACTGGCGAACTCATTCTTTCTCTGGGCAACGATTACAGCTATCCTCTGATCTTGTGCTACCTGTCTGAATCTTTCAGCTTCTTCCTCGGCAATGATCGCCTTTTTTTCATAATCGCGTTGTCGTGCGTAAAATAGTCCAATTATTGTTAATGCAATAATAAAGATGCTGCCCGCAACTGCAACAGCCCCATACCAGAAACGATCCAATCTGAAAAAGCTCTCGTGAATAGATAAACTAAGAATCCCGACTGGAAAAATATCCGGTGAAATAAAATGTGAAACCTTTCGAATTTGGATGCTATGATCCCACAGGGGATTTGCAGAGACATAATGTGGTGCGTCTCCAAGGACCACCAGTCCCCAGTAGGTCTGACCATTTTTCAATACTCGCTCTGCAATAGCTTCAGGCATAGTTACTCCGTACAACCGGTCGATTCTATCCTCCTTGTGCAAATTGGTAGCAATTGCAATATTATCTGCATAGATCGTTACTTCATCTTCCGCTGCATGGGTTATAAGCATCCGATCCACCAACGTTGGATCGCCGTTTAGCAGCATTCCCGAAATAGCCAATCCCCCAGGGATCTCTCTACTGCTCACGATGGCGAGGTTGTGTACTCCCCCTTGTCCTTTCAAACCCAATCTCATCAATATGGACGGGCTAACCCGCTCAATGCCGCTGAACGTTCTTCCCAGGCGCAAGCTGTCACGAACAATTCCAAATTCCGCGAGCGATTCACCAATTAGCGGAAGCGTGTCATGGTATTGGAGCCTATGCTCAGGAACAGCGAATTCGGCTGGCACCCAACGTGGCTCCACGATTTGCTCTTGGTCTGGGCGCATTAGTATCTGTTTGGAGTCGAGGCTCCTATCGAGTATCCGGCTCATACCAGAAGTGATCCGACCCGCTCCGTCTGTAATAACTATGAAAGACAGCTCGTATTCGCTAAGGTCATTGTGCAATGTCTTAGGCATGGGAACACCCTTACCAGAGCCTATTAATTCTCGCATTAGCGCCGTGTGATCCTCAATGCGGCTTCGCTTTTGCCTCAGAATGTCTTCAAAAGCGATACGGTCCCCTTCAAACCAGTAGCCCGTCAATCTCACATAAAAATCATAAATCCAGTTATTGTATCCAATCGCCGTTACGATACAGGCAATACCGATTGCAATCATAGTAGTAAAAAGCCATTTAGAACTGGTCGATAATTTATTCATATCTTAGAGCCTCTAAAGGGTCCAATGCAGCAGCGGAGCGAGCAGGCAGCCAGCTTGCAATCACGGCAACTACCAATAGAGCTACAGACAGTAAGGCATTCAACCAGAGGCTATTCTGCTGCAAGCCAATTACTGCGCTCGTTATTATTGAAAATACTAGTAAGTAGAGGCAAAAACCTAGGGCAATGCCGATGGTAACTGTAACCAAGGTTCTCGCTATTATTTTGCGGACAATTGCCTCTGGTGTTGCCCCTAACGCAAGCCTCACTCCAATCTCACGGGTTTGAGCAGAAATCCGAAGGGTTACCTGGCCGTAGACTCCCAAACCAGAAAGAACTATTGCAGCGAACGCGAAAGTCGCGAGCGCTAATGTAAGAGTGCGGGCCTGACTTAAGTTTTTCTCAAGTAATTGTTTGCCGGATAATATCACAATTCCTAGTTCCGGGTCTTCCCCGAGTAGAGTTTTATTGGCAGCAGGCGCAAGGGATTCTGGATTGACATAAGTTCGTAGCACGACAGCTACCCCCTCCCATTGATCCTGGCTATAGGGTCGGTATAATTGCGGCCCTGGCCGCTCGGCGAGCGAGCGTTGATAAACGGACGCTACCACACCGACGATTTCGAGCCATCCATCGGCAATTTCCAGTTTGACGCGCTGGCCAATGGGATCTACGTTTGAAAAATACTTTCTAGCAAACACATCGTTGATTACCGCAACTTGCATCGATTTTGAACTATCTACTTTATTAAAGACCCTTCCAGCCAGCAACGGTATGCCCATCGCTTCAAAATATCGTTCGCTCACTGACGCATAATCAACTGTGAAAGGTTGCAGGATGGACCTTCCAGCTATTTTTTCTACCTTCGGATAAGAGCTGATGCCTGAAAGTGGCAGTGCTGTCGTCCAGGCTGAGACAGCTACGCCTGGCTGCAATTCCAGCTTGCTCAATACCGTATCGCTGAAAGTCTTTCTGCTTTCCGCTGCTTTATATCGCGCTGAATCAAGCGTCGTTTGTATACTCAGCAGCGATTGTGTCTGAAATCCTGGCTTGACCGACTGCAGAGCCCACAAGGCTCCACCTACAGTTGCTGCTGTGCAGAGCAGCACCAGCGCGAGAGCCATCTGTAGAGAGACAAATCCCTCCAGTACTCTTCGAATTATTGGTCGCGTCCCTGGTTGCGTGTCCTTTATACTTGGGATCGACGCCAGACCACGAGTAAGAAACAATGTAGGCAGTCCACCGGCACTAACGCTACAAACAAAGCAGATTGCTGTCACGAATACGATCACGGGCCAGTCCCAGCTAAAAAGGGTGTATTGCATCGAGGGAAGTGCAGCTCTCGATAGCCCTTCTAGACCAAGTGCCAGGACTACTCCTCCTACTAGGCTAGCGGTAGTAAGTAACGATCCTTCAAGAGCCAACTGCTTGAGTAGGGCTATCTGTGTCGCTCCCAAAGCCGACCGGATTGCAATTTCTCTATTCCTTGTGATTAGCTGAGCACTGCTCAAATTCGCAACGTTTATACAGGCGAGCATCAATAGCAGGAATACTGCGATTGCAAGCAGATTGAGTGAAGAGGAAGAATTTGCATTCATGTACTCGCGCAAAGGCAGTAGGATCACCCCGTAGTCTTTGTTCTCGCGAGGATACTCCTTTGCTAGCTGTTCACGAATTCCTTGCATCTCCTTTCGCGCACTTAAAATGCTGGTACCTGCTCTTAGGCGAGCGATTCCTATAAGCTGGAGCCGGTTGTTGCGATCTAAGAAGTTTGAGCTATCTTTTAAATGTTGGGATTGCTGAACAAGAACGCCTAGTGGTATCCAATAATCTGCGATTTTCGGGAATGCAAAGCCTGGTGGCATCACCCCAATAATTGTAGTTGGCTGGCCGCCGAGAGAGGCTGTTCTACCTAATATTCCTGGATCTGCCGCAAACCATTGTCTCCACGCTCGATCGCTTAGAATTACTACTCGAAGACCCAAGCGATCCTCCCTCTCATTGAAGGTTCGACCCAGACGCGGCGTTACTCCAAGAGTCTGAAAAAATGCAGGATCAACGTTTGCACCGATAAGAGGAACTACTTTCTCTTTATCTTTCAAGGCTGCTTGAAATAGCGCATAGCCAGAGAGATTAGAAAACGAGTGTGCTAACCCACGCCAGTCAAGGTAATTAGGGTAGGAAACCGAAACTGGTTGTCCCCCATCGGTCTCTCTGACTATCACGAGTTGCTGCGAATCGACATATGGCAATGGTTTGAGAAGTGCAGTGTAAAAGGCGCTAAAGACAGAAGTGTTTGCTCCGATCGCTACTGCCAAGGTGAGAACAATAGCCATCGAGTATGACCAGTTGCGCTTCAGATATCGCAGACCATGCCATAAGTCTAGAACGCTCATTGCGCTGCTCTTCCCCAAGAAGGTATACCGAGGTCGTTGCTATCTATTTGCTCGGCGGAGACAACCTTGCCATCGAGCAGGTGGATACTGCGCCCGGCAAAACCGGCAAAGCGCGGATCGTGGGTGACCATGCAGATCGTCGCTCCCCCGGCGTGCAACTCCGCCAACAGGTCCATCACCGCCTGACCGTTGACCGAATCGAGGTTCCCCGTCGGCTCGTCCGCCAGCAAAATCGCCGGTGAACCCGCCAGCGCACGGGCGACGGCGACCCGCTGCTGCTGACCGCCCGACAGTTGGGCCGGGTAGTGTCTGGTGCGGTGGCTCATCTCGACGCGCTCAAGGAGCACTCACGGTGGATATTTCCTGCTCAAGGGACTCTAGAATTATGCCCCTAAAAGTGTCATATCACCCCTGATTTGCAGCTTGCGAAGGATGCCCACTTGCCGAATAGAAAATACCTTTTGCCTCAATCAAAAAGTGCTGCAAAGCTTGCTGATGAGCAAAGCACCTCATAGACGTGTTCCATCAAGTAGATCAGATCCGCACAATATACAGACGGATTCCTAAATTCGCCTTGCAAGGAGTATCGGTGTGATAGAAGTCCCCCGCCACACTGATCCAACCAGACGCAGTTCCTACAGGTCTGGCTTAGGTTTTGTCTTGGTTTCAAGATCATATCCACGATCGGATTTTGCATTACGCAATCAATGGTGTTTCTGAGCACATTGAATCTCGTCTTTGTAATGCCTGGGGCACAAGATTTGAAATAGTCGGGCGGTTCAAGGCCGCCATCCGTTTCGACCACAACCACCGGAAGCGGCTGCAGCCCCCAAAAAGCATGAGGGATGACCTTGCCCATCATGATTCCCAACAAATCTTCAAAAAAACCAATTCGTACCTGCGGGTTGCCCTCTTCCATCCATAAATCAAACAACTGGGTCAGATACTGGCCGTATACCGGCGGATCCCCAGCTATAGGCGGATCGCAATGATGATGGTCTGGAAGCAGAATATCAAAGTCAAATAGTCTTAATTCTTTTCTGAAATAAGCGTACAATTCTTCTGCCGGAAGAGCTGGATCTAATACACTGAGGGTTCCACTAAATTGCGCTTGCCCCTCTGGAGTGCTCATCATTAATTTGACTGCCCGTTCGGCTGACTCGTGTGAACCCACTCCCGAAGGATAAGGCCGGGCAAGATCGTGATGATTTTTTGGTCCATCCAGGCTCACTCCAACATGCACATTGAGCATCCGCAAGTGTGTCAGCCAATCTTTGTCTAACAGAGAACCGTTGGTTAAAATACTGAAGCGGGCATCAATCAACACTTCACGCACAATAGATACAAAATCTTCTATCCGCTCTTTGCCATAAAGCAAGGGTTCTCCACCATGAATGGAGATCCAAATTTCCCGATCCCTGTCTGAGCATCCATGCTTATCTAGATGCTCGCCAATGCGGTTTGCTGCGGCTCGCACGACTCGTGGATCCATAAAAAAAGGCTGATCTCGATAAGAGTCGTCACCTTTTCTATACATATAGCAATAACCGCAGGCGAGATTGCAGCGGCTGGCTACTTTAAATACAAAATTTCTGATTGGGAGCGAGCAATTATGCTCTAGAGCCTGTTCACCCACAGTCATTAAAGCAAAATATCTTTACTTTCTTTGGATGCGGCAGGGCTCGTAGAATTCGGAATCGTTTGGCTAACAGGAGGTTTATCTCGCGGGAAGCCAATCAACCACTTTCCAGCTTCCCTGTGCGACAGCTTTTCGAGGATATGTGTTCCCTTGGGGGCCAATGCGGCTAAAGCAATAAGTATAGCCACATGTAGCAGGACCGTTTTGTTGGAAGAACCTTGAGAGCTATTCATGGTGTTTATTCATTTAGCAGTGTAAAGCCATTTAGGCAGTGGGTCGTTTTATCGGTGATCTGCGCCCTTTTTCGTCTTCCGAAGCTCCGGCTGACTGTGGATAACTATAAGAGCAAACCTTATTAGCAAAAACATTATACAAGAAGAACTTGGAGGTTCACTACCTCAGGGCAACATGTCGGATACGGCTAAGGTTTCTTGGTATTGATTCAATGGGAGTTCATAGTGCAGGAAAGCTCCGTGCTGTAAGCGAGTGCGGTTGTAACTTTCCTGGGGCGACTGACAAACAGCATATCCCTCAGCCGCTCCAGCTCGATCGTGCCATCGACGCTCAAATCTGGCCGCACTCCAGCAGGGAGGCTGCTCATCAGGCGCAGTCTACTGTCACCGTCCCGTTTGCACCGCCGGGTCGATCGCGCCACCGTGCCTGTAACCGCGCCGTTGTACGTATCAACGCAGCTGTTGCGCGGCTGCTCGATTTTAGAAAGAAGTCTGCACCGCCAGGATGTCGTGTTTATCTTTAGAAACCCTGTTTGTGGCTCCGGGGGAACCGTACCGTCCTGCGCCTGTGCTCGTGCAACAATGGACCGATAAAGTTTCAACTTTCCCGGTTATGGGTCTGTCGCCTCGTCTGTCGCTGCATGAGTGAGAGCACCTCAAAGAAGTCCGTCGCCCCCGCCCTGCCGGACGCCCTGCGCGAATGGTTCTCCCGGCAACAGGCTTATGGTCCGGCCATTGCTGTGCTGCTTGAAGTGGTGATCTTCAGCGCCATCGCCCCCGGCTTTTTGACCCTCGACAATTTGATCAATATTTCGCTGCAGACGGCGATCACCGGCATTCTGGCGGTCGGGATGACGATGGTCATCCTTACCGGCGGCATCGATCTGTCGGTCGGTTCGCTGGTGGCTTTGACCGGCGTGAGCGGAGCACTTACGGCGAGCGCGGCGGGCCTGGGCCTGGTGGTTGCCCTCGCTGTGGGGGGCGGCATCGGTCTTGTAACCGGCATTCTGGTCGCCTACTTTCGCGTCGCTCCCTTCGTCGTCACCCTGGCGGGACTGACGATCGCCCGTGGCCTCGCCTTTTTGCTCACCGGTGGCCGCTCGGTGGGCAGTCTGCCTGCAAGCTTTACCTTCTGGGGACAGACCCAACTGGGCATCCTGCCGTTGCCGGTGCTGGTGATGCTGGTGACGGTGGCGATCGGTCATTTCGTCCTCAGCCGCACGGTCTTTGGCCGCCAGATCTATGCGATTGGCGGCAACGCCGAGGCGAGCTGGCTGGCGGGGGTGCCGGTTCAGAAGGTGCTGGTGGCCGTCTACGCCATCAATGGTCTGCTGGCCGGTCTGGCCGGGGCAGTCCTCGCGGCCCGTCTGGGAGCGGGCATTCCCAACAGCGGTCAGCTCTACGAGCTGGATGTGATCGCAGCGGTCGTCGTCGGTGGAACGAGCCTGAGCGGTGGCCGGGGAGGCGTGCTGGGCAGCCTGCTCGGGGCACTCTTTATCGGCACCCTCAACAACGGCCTCAACCTCACCGGCGTCGATCCGTACCTGCAAAAGATCGTTCTGGGGGCTGTGATTCTGGCAGCTGTCCTCGTCGATAGCGCCGGACGGCGACGGTGATGAGGATCCGTCCCCCGGCGCTAAAGGGACTGGAGCCACACGCCGGTGTGCTCTCGGCGCTTTTTGGCGGCCTCTGCCTGGGGCTTGCTGCTCCGGATTTTGGCTGGTGGCCCTTGACCTGGGTAGCGGTTGTGCCCTTTTTGATCTACCTGGAGCGCAGCGAGCGGCCTCCTGCCTTCTGGCTGGGCACGCTGCTCGGGATGATCTACTATCTGATGCTGCTTTACTGGCTTCTGGGCTTTCATCCGCTCACCTGGCTGGGCATTGCCTGGTGGCCGAGCCTCGCCATCGCCGTCGGAGCCTGGCTTTTTGTGAGCGTGAGCCAGGCATGGCTGGTTGGCCTGTGGGCCAGTCTGCTGGTGCGCAGCCGATTGGGCGGCTGGCAGCGGATCGTCTTTGGCACAGGGCTGTGGGTTGCCCTGCACTGGCTCTGGGGCCAGGGGGACACGGCCTTTCCGTGGGGCAATCTGGCCCAGTCCCAGGTGCCGGATGTCTGGGTTTTGCAGATCGTCTCCCTGGGGGGCTCGCAGCTACTGGTCGGGGGGCTGGTGGCCTTCAATCTCTTGCTGGCCGCCGCTTTTACCCGGCCAAAGCGCTTTGGACCGGCGGCTCTGGCTCTGCTGGTGACAACCCACCTCTACGGCCTTGTCCAGCTTGCCCGGCCACCAGTGCCGGCAGGTTCGCTGCGCATTGGCGTCATCCAGGGCAACATCGCCCAGGCCCGCAAGTGGACCGCCCAGGGCCGCCGGCAAGCGATCGACACCTACGTGCGCGGCTACGAGAAGCTCGCCGCCCAGGGAGCCCAGCTGGTGCTGACCCCGGAGAGCGCCTTTGCCTTTGTCTGGCCCCGCCTCACCAGTGCCTCGCTGCCATTGGTCGCTGAGATTCGGGCGCGCCGGGTGCCGGTTCTGCTCAGTGCCTTCGACCGACGCCCGGACGGCCAGCTCTCGACGGCGATTTTTGCCCTGGGCAGCGAGGCGCAGGTGCTCAGTTTTTATAACAAGATCCATCTGGTGCCCCTGGGCGAGCAGATTCCGTTTAAGGGGCTGATTGGCCCGCTGGTCCGCAAACTCTCCCCCATCCAGGCTGAGGTCTATCCCGGCACCCTCGATCAGCGCCTGCTCACGCCCTACGGTCCCATCGCAGGCGGTATCTGCTTCGATTCCGCCTTCAGCGAAGGCTTTCGCGCCCAGGTGGCAAACGGTGCCCGGTTGCTCGTCCAGGCGACCAACGACGCCTGGTACGGCCCGGCGATGGCCCCCGAGCACCACGCCTTCGACGCGCTGAGGGCCACTGAGACGGGCCGCTATCTGGTGCGCGCCTCCAACAACGGCACCAGCGCGCTCATCGACTCCCACGGTCGGACAGTGCGGATTACAGGCTGGAACACCTATGCCGACTTTATCGAAGCGGTGCCCCTGCTGGTGGGCTACACCCCCTACGTGCGCTGGGGCGAATGGTTCGTGCCGGTGGCAGCGGCGGGAGCGCTGGCGGGATTGCTCCTCGGGCGAACGGCTCCCAAAAAATAAGGTGCCGCCAAAATTCTTCGCGACCTTAATCAGCCGTTAATCTGGCGGCGCTAGTCTTGCTGCGGACCACCCCCTGAATGGATACATTCGCAAGGGATCTGTATCCTTGCAGGTTTTGTAGTGTATCAAACAATTTTTCGCCGCCGTTTCCCTGGGCGAACCTGTAGAAGCATCGCTTCAGTGGCCTGCCTGGAACGGCTGGCTGGGGAATTTTTCGTGCCCGGTGAGTGTACAAATTTTGCCACTCGTTTTAATGCTACGAGGACTATGGTATGCAACTATTTGGAGAAACGCTGACAGCCAGCACGGGGCTGCTCTTGCTTCTCGCGCTGGGGCTGGCTTTGAGTTTTGAATTTGTCAACGGTTTTCATGACACGGCGAACGCTGTCGCCACCGTTATCTACACCCATACTCTCAAACCGACCGTCGCCGTGGTCTGGTCAGGACTCTGGAATTTGATCGGCGTCCTCACCTCCGCCGGTACCGTCGCCTTTGGGATCATCGCCCTGCTGCCGGTGGAGCTGGTGCTCAACGTCGGCTCAGGCGCGGGCTTTGCGATGGTCTTTGCCCTGCTTATCTCGGCGATCATCTGGAATCTGGGCACCTGGTACCTGGGGCTGCCGGCCTCCAGTTCCCATACGCTCATCGGTTCGATCATGGGCGTTGGGCTTGCCAATTCGCTGATGTCGCCGGGGTACGTCTTTGGCGAGGGCGTGAACTGGAACAAGGCCGGGGAAGTGTTTACCTCCCTGCTGGTCTCGCCCATCGTCGGTTTTAGCCTCGCTGCCCTGCTGCTCATCCTTGCCCGCAATTTTTTGAGCCGCCAGGAAGCGCTCTTCAAAGCGCCCGAGGGCGAGCAACCGCCGCCATTCTGGATTCGGAGCCTGCTCATCCTCACCTGCACCGGCGTCAGCTTTGCCCACGGCTCCAACGATGGCCAGAAGGGCATGGGCCTGATTTTGCTCATCTTGATCGGCATCCTGCCGGGAGCCTTCGCCCTCAACCTGGGCACCGACCCGGCGACTCTCCAGAAGTTGCTCGCCAGTTCCCAATCGGTCGTGAGCCTCTTCGAGGAGCGGGCCAGAGGGACGACGTTGCCGCTCAAAGCCGCCGAGGTGGAACTGTCGAGCTTTCTTAAAACCGGTCAGGCCACCGAGAAGACCTACGCCGCCCTCGCCGCTGAGAACCGTTCGCTCAGCGAGCGACTCACGGGCAAAAGCGACCTCGCCGCAGTGGCGAGGCCCGACCGCATCGCGCTGCGCAGCGACATCTACCTGGTGGGCGAGAGCGTCGGCAAACTGCTCAAAAAAGATGCCTTCAGCGATCCGGGTGCCAAAAAAGCCCTCAAAGGCTATAAGGAAGAACTCGACGGGATCACAAAGTTCATCCCCGACTGGGTAAAAGTCACCGTCGCCATCGCCCTCGGCCTCGGCACGATGATTGGCTGGAAGCGCATCGTCGTCACCGTCGGCGAAAAGATCGGCAAAGAACACCTCACCTACGCCCAGGGCGCTTCGGCGGAACTGGTGGCGATGGGCACGATCCTCGCTGCCGACAACCTGGGGCTGCCAGTGAGCACGACCCACGTGCTCTCCTCCGGGGTGGCCGGGACGATGTTCGCCAACAAGTCCGGCCTGCAGACCGGTACCCTGCGCAACCTGCTGCTTGCCTGGGTGTTGACGCTGCCGGTGTGTATCCTGCTGGGGGCGGCGACCTTTGCAGCAAACCTGTACGTCATCTTCAACCTGCTGGGCATCAAGTAAGCAGAACTCCAGTTACAGCGTGCTTCGATCACCTGCCCCGCCCGCAACTCGATGCGGCGGGGTATTTTCTGGTATCAGTGCGTGGCGACGGCAGCCCGACCCCGATCGAAGTCCTCCTTGGCTTTTTGGGGATTGCCCTGGTTCTGGTAGGCGCGGCTGCGGTGAAAAAAGTAGTCCGCCTTCGGTTCGAGGGCGATGGCGTCAGAAAAATCGGCGATCGCCCGGCCATAGTCTTTCAGTTCGACGTAGGCGAGGCCGCGCTGGTCGCGGTAGGCAGCACTTTTAGGATAGAGGCGGATAAGTTCGCTCAGATCGCCGGTGACGCCGCCAAAGTCTCTGAGCTTGAGGTGGGCGCGCTCGCGCTCGGTGTAGAAGCGTGCGTCGTCCGGTTCGAGGCGGCTACCGGCGGTAAAATCTTCGACCGCTCCCTGGTAATCGCCGAGCTGGTAGCGGGCCAGACCACGGTTGTAGCGCGCCTCCACCGAGTCGGGTTCGATGGCAATTGCCTGGCCCAGGTCGCGGACTGCGCCGTTGTAGTCGCCCCGGTTGAAGCGGCTGACGCCCCGCTTGATGTAGGGGCCGACCGAGGCGGCAGCGCGGGAGGCGGGAGGGGTGGGCTGCGAGAGATACCAGAAACCGCCGATCGCCACCAGGGCGATCGTCGTGCCGATGAGCAGATCGCGCGGCAGGACGGCAGGCCAGCGCCAGGGCACCAGGCGGCTGGAAGCAACTGCCGGCATAGCCTCGGTCGGAGCGCGATTGGCGCGGACCCCTGCCGGGACGGTCCTGAGGACCGTCGTCGAGCGGCGGGTAGCGGTTTTAAGAGCAGCCTGCAGTTGATCGCTCAGCACCTGCATACTGGCCGGGCGATCCTCCCGGTTTTTGGCGAGGCAGGCGAGCACGACGGCCTGCAGGGCCGTTGGCACCGGCTGTGGCAGGGTGTCAAAGGGGATCGGCTCGTCGTAGTTGTGGGCCTGGTACCAACCGGGAAAGGTGTTGGTCCTGGGCTGAAAGGGCAACTGGCCGGTGAGCATCTGGTAGAGCACCACGCCCAGCGAGTAGATATCGGAGCGCGCATCGAGTTCTTCGCCGCGCATCTGCTCGGGAGAAGCGTAGGTGGAGGTGCCGACAAAGCCCATGTGGGTGCCGAGGGCAAGATTGATGTCGCTTTTGGCCTTGGCGACACCAAAATCGAGGATCTTGACCGTCTCACCCAGGGCTTCGTCGGCGATGAGAAAGATGTTGCTCGGCTTGATGTCGCGGTGGACGATGCCGGTAATCCGGCGCTGGTCGATCGTCGTCTCGATCGTGTGGGCGTGCTGGAGGCCATCGCAGATCTGGGTTGCAAGCCGCACCACCCGCTCAGCGGCCAGGGGTCCCTGGGCGATCACATCCTTGAGGCTGCGACTGCGGGGCGAGTTGCCTAAAAATTCCATGACCAGATAGGGCTGGTTCGCCTCAAGGCCATAGTCGGTCACCTGGATGATGCGCGAATGGTTGCCCAGAATCGCGCTCAGGCGCGCCTCTTCTTCGAAGCGCTGGCGCAGCATCTTGACCACCTGGGTGTCGCCCACCAGACCCTGGTGCAAAACTTTGATCGCCACGACCTTGTTGGCCAGGCGCGTATCGGCTGCCTCGAAGACGCCGCCCATGCTGCCGCCATCGAGCCAGCGGGTGAGCCGGTAGCGCCCGCCGACCTGCTGACCAATCGCGAAACCTGGCAGCGATTCAGAATCGGTAGTCATTCTGCATCAGGCGTTGCTGAGTTCATCATACTGGCGCTTTTACCTGCCTTATCAGCGTAGACAGCACAACGGAACCGTCGATGTCATCTGTGCTACGAAGTCTCAGGCGGCGGCCTCGCGGCGCGGCCACTCGCAGGTTTCAAGGTACCCGTCGAGGTCGAACCAGAAAGTGGATCCCCGACCGACCTCGCTCTCGATGTGGATCTGGGAATGGTGCTTCTCGATGATACTGCTGACGATCGTGAGACCGAGGCCGGTACCCTCTAGGGTATGCACTTTGTTTTCGACCCGGAAAAAGCGATCGAAGATTTTTTGTTGATCTTCGGGAGAAATACCGATGCCAGTGTCGGCGATCGCCACCCTTACTTTGTTGCCATCCCCGGTGCAGTGGGCCGAGAGGCGGACTTTGCCTCCCGATTCGGTGAATTTGAGAGCGTTGCCGACGAGGTTGGCCAGCACCTGCTGCAGCAGATCGTAGTTGCCCAACACCAGCGGCAGGTCGGTGCCGATCTCAGTACTCAACTCGATGCCGCGCTCGCGGGCGGTGAGCTGGTGGGTGCGCAGCGTCTGCTCGATGGGCTGGGCAATATCGACCGGCTCAAAATGATACTCCCGGCCAGACTCCAAGCGCGAAAGATCGAGCACGTCGTTGACCAGACGGGTGAGCCGGTCGGTTTCGAGGTTGGCGATCTCAAGAAAGTCGCGCTTGGTCGATTCGTCTAAGCCATCGCCGTACTCGTAGAGCGTCTCGATGTAGGACTTGATGCTCGAAAGCGGCGTGCGCAGTTCGTGGGAGACGTTGCTGATGAACTGGCTTTTGGCCTGGTTGAGTTCGGCTTCTTTGGAGAGATCCTGCACGGTGAGCACGACGCCCTTGAGGTTGGCTGCCCCCCCCGGCACGATCACCGAGGAAATCAGCACGCGCAGGGTGCGCTTTTGGACGACGATCCGGCACTCGGCTTGGTCGAGGATGTTGCGCGCCACCGCGTCGAGGGGTTCTTCGACCTCGGTGCGCAGGCCCACCGGCAAGAGATCGAGGATGCTCATGCCCACCACCCGCGCCTGCCAGCCAAAGATCGACAGCGCTGCCGGGTTGACGAGCACAATATGCAGCGAAGAATCGAGCAAGATCGCGCCGTCTAGGATTGTGTCGATGAAGGTCTCAAGTTTGGCCTTCTCGGAGGTGATCTCTTCGATATTTTGTTCCTCGTAGCGCTGCAGGCGCTCCGCCATCAGGTTAAAGCTGCCGATGAGCGCTCCTAGTTCACCCGGATAAGACAGGGTGATCCGCTGTTTGAAGTTGCCCTGGGCGACGCGCTGCACGCCCTGCACCAGTTCTTTGAGCGGCTGGGTGATCGTAATGGCATTGAAGATTGCTCCCAGAATCATCACGATCCAGATCGAGACGAAGACGGCGCTGGTGACATCGCGGGTCAACTCCGAGCGCCCGACCAGACTCGCCTCCGGGTTGATCCCGACCAGCACCGCTCCCACCCGCTGCTCGTTGGCGTTGATCGGCACGATGATGTCGGTGACCAGCCCTTTGGGCGTGCGGTGCTGGCGCTTGGCCGGCAGGACCGGTGGCAGCTCGACATGGCGGAGCAGGGCCGGTACGGGGGCCGTATCCTTGTAGGCGCTGGCGCTGGTGCCGAAGGGACTGCCGTAGAGATAATCGCCGTGGGCGTCTACGTAGAAGATATAGAGGATGTTGTCGGCGTTACTTGCCAGGAACTCCTGCGTAAATTCTTCGACTTTGTCGAGCTTTTTGCTCGTGATGAGCGGAGCCGCCGTCGTCGCGAGCAGATTGCCCACCGCCTCGCCAAAGCGCTGGTCGCTGCGCCGGGCGTCCTCCTGGATGTAGTTGAGCGCCCAGAAGACGAAGCTCGCCATAATCAGCGAAATCAGCAGCGCTCCGGCGGTGAGCAGCCGGACCTGAATGCGCAATTCACTGAACCATCTTTGAAAAGTTTTCGAGGCATCCAAGGCGAACGCGCCCCTGATTTCGACGGCAATAGGGCTATTGTGCCATATTGCCCCCGCCGGGGATCACGCCTGGATCTGGTCGATCGCCGGCTGCCGCTGCTATCCTCTTGCCGGGAGAATCCATCGGGAGATTTATGGAGCGGCGTCGATTTTTGCAAGCAGGCATCTTTTCGCTGGCTGCCCTGACGGCGGGCCGCTCCCTGGCCGCTTCAAAGGCAATCGGGCCATCGGGCTTTTTTGCTCCGCCCCGAGGTGACGTGCGCATCGTGCTCATCAGCGATCTCAACAGCGAGTACGGCTCCCTCGCCTACGAGCCCCAGGTGATCCGGGCCGTCTCTCTCATCCCCTCCTGGCAGCCGGATCTCGTGCTCTGCAGCGGCGACATGGTGGCAGGCCAGTGGCCCCCCCTCAAAGCCGAGCGTATCCAGCAGATGTGGGCCGCTTTTGATCGTCAGATTGCTGCTCCCCTGCGCAGAGCCCGCCTGCCCTTCGGCATCACCGTCGGCAACCACGACGCCTCCTGCGAACGGGCGATCCGGGGCGGATTTCTCTATAAAAAAGAGCGCGACCTGGCGAGCGCCTACTGGAACGATCCTGCCCACGCCACCGGCGTCCACTTCGTCGATCGGGCCGACTTTCCCTTTTACTACACCTTCACGGCCAACAACATCTTCTATCTGGCCTGGGACGCTTCCTGTGCCCACATTCCGAGCGAACAGCTCGCCTGGGCCGAAAAGAGTCTGGCAAGCCCCGCCGCCCAGAATGCCCGGCTGCGCATCGTCATTGGACACCTGCCCCTCTACGCCGTCGCCGTCGATCGCGAGACACCGGGCGAATATCTCGAAAACGGCGAAGCCCTGCGCTCGATGCTGGAGCGCTACCGCGTCCACACCTACATCAGCGGCCACGACCACGCCTACTACCCCTCGCACCGGGGCAAACTGCAGCTGCTGCAGACCGGAGCCCTGGGCAGTGGCCCCCGCCCCCTGCTCGAAGGTGCCCTGCGCCCCTGGCATCCCCTCACGGTGATCGACATCGACCTCGCTTCCCAGAACACCGTCTACACCACCTACGACATGGCCACCGGCAAAGTCTTCGATGTCCACCAGTTGCCCCGCACCCTGATGAGCCCGACGGGTCTGCTCCTGCGGCGCGACATCGAGTGGCAAAATTTGAGCGCCGACGAGCAGGGAGCCTGCCTCAAACGCTTCGGCGAAAAAGGCTGCCGGTAGTGCTCTCGATCGATTGGCCCTGACTTTTTTAATTTTGTTTTTTAATGGGCGGCAGGCGGCGTGCGCCCGGTCCGTCCGCTGCCCAGAAACAACAGCAGCGGCAGCGAGGCCAAAAAGACGATCCCTACGACCCGGAAGATGTCCTCGAAGGAGAGGATGGCAGCCTGGGTGTTCACCAGATTGTCCAGCAGCTTGAGCGCCTGGTCGTGGGCAGTGGCCAGATCGCTGCCCTGCGCTCCCAATGCGCCGCTTAGCTGATCGATGCGGGCGGTGGCAAGCGGGTTGTAGGCGCTGATATTCTCGATCAAGACTGCGCGGTGAAAGGCTTCGCGCTGGGCCAGCAAAGTCGTGAGAATCGCGATGCCGACGCTGCCGCCCAGCTGACGGGTGAGATTGTAGAATCCGGAGCCGGAGGAGACTTTTTCTTTCGGCAGCGGCCCGAGGGTAGCGAGACTGAGGGGCAAAAACATCAGCACCGTTCCCACCCCGCGCCACAACAGCGGCCAGAACAGTTCGTCGGTGCCGGTGTCGGGGTTGATGTGAGTAAGGGCGACCATCGAGCCGACGATGATGAGCCCACCCGCACCGATGAGCAGCCGGGCGTCGATCTTCTGGCTGAGCTTACCGGCGATGGGCATCGTCACCACCGAGGCGAGCGCTCCGGGCAAAAGCAGCAAACCCGTCTGGGCCGCCGTATAGTGCAGAATGCTCTGCGCAAAGATCGGTACGGCAAAGAGGGCACCGTAAAGCCCCAGCCCGAGCACCGCCGAGTAGAGGCTACCGGCGGCAAGCGAGCGAAAGCGCAGTACGCGCAGATCGACGGCAGGCTGAGCGGTGCGCAGTTCCCGCCAGATAAAGAGCGCCAGCCCGACGCAACCTAGAATCGCCATTGCGACGATGAAATTTGAGGTGAACCAGTCGTCCTGCTGGCCTTCTTCGAGCATCGTCTGCAAACCGGCGAGGCCAAGGGCCAGCAGTCCGATGCCCAGCCAATCGACGGCGGTGCTTTTGGGGCTGGCGGTGGGGCGGGGCAAAAAGAGCACGGCGAGCACCACCGCCAGGATGCCGAAGGGAATGTTGATAAAGAAGATCCAGCGCCAGCCCAGTGCGTCGGTCAGAAAGCCTCCCAGAGTCGGTCCAATCGCCGGTCCGGCAATGACGCCGATGCCGAAGACGCCCTGGGCCATCGCCTGTTCGGCGGGCGCGAAGGTCTCAAAGAGAATTGCCTGGGCCTTGGCAAGCAGCCCGCCCCCGCCCAATCCCTGGAGGATGCGCGCAAAGATGAGCACTCCCAGGTTAGGAGCAAAGCCGCAGAGGGTCGAGGCAGCTGTAAAGGCGATAAGACAAAAGATAAAGTAGCGCTTGCGGCCAAAGTAGTCGCCGAGCCAGGCAGAGAGGGGAATGACGATGACGTTGGCAATCGCGTAGCCGCTCACAACCCAGCCAATTTCGCTCAGGGTGGCTCCGAGGTTGCCCTGCATGTCGTTGAGGGCAACGTTGACGATGCTCGTGTCAATCACCTCAAGAATGGCCCCGAGGGCGACAGTAAGCGCAATCGCCCACTTCAGCCACCCCTGCACGTAGGCTGAAGCTTCGGCGCTGGCCTGGGGCTGGGCTTTTTCAGCGGTCTGGGTCATGGGGCTCGCTCGTAGCGGATGGGGCAGAAGCATCGGCGAGAGCGAGGCCCCTCAGCCAGAGATCGACGCAACTGTCGAGGTAGCGCTCGCGGGAGTACTCGACAGTGGCCAGACCAGAGCGCAGCACGCCGGCGAGCAGCATCCCCGTAAACAGATCCACCGCCACAGCCGGATCGATGTCCGGGCGAATCTTGCCCTGCTGCTGGAGGGTTCTTAGATAGGCGGTCTTGCGCTCGCGCCGGGCGCGGGCCGCCTCGTGCAAGATGGCGCGGGCCGCCTCCGGATGGCGCTTTGCCTCGCCGATAAACATGCGGATGAGCGCCTCGTTGCTCTCAAGCATCTGGTAGTAGAGCCGGGCGTAGCGGCGCACGTCCTCGCGCACGTTCCCGGTCCACTCCTCGCAGGGTTCGAGCGTCTGTTTTTGCAGGCTGAAGCTGTAGTCCACCACCGCCTGGAGCAGTTGTTCTTTGTTTTTGAAGTGGCGAAAAAGCGTCACTTCGTTGACGGCGGCGGTACGGGCAATCTCGCGGGTGGTTGCTCCCTGCAAACCGGCGCGGGCAAATACGGCCACCGCCGCCTCGATCAGACGGTGGCGAGTCTCAAGGCTGGAGCGCGTCTGAACAGGCATAATGCAAGTGCTTACTTACATTACGAGTGTAAGGCGGAACGGCATCCTTATGCAAGCAAGTACTTGCACACTTTGTTAGATTGCCGGGTGGCGCTGTCCGGTTGTCCATCTGACCGGATGGCGGTCCGTAGTCTGGGGAGGCACGAACTTCGATGGAGTGCCGCCATGTCTTTTATTGCCAGACGCCCGCTGCGGGGATTTACGCTGGTCGAACTTTTGGTCGTCGTCGTCATCGTCGGCATCCTCGCCGCCGTCGCCCTGCCCAACTTTCTTGGCCAGTCGGGCAAGGCCAAAACCACCGAGGCGACGGCGACCATCGACGCGATCAAGACGGCTCAGGAAGTGTATCTCAACGAAAACGGCAAATATTTCAGCGACGATTCGAGTGGAGCGGTCTTTGCTGCCGCCCCCGCCAACACCCTGGGCGGTACCCTCGTCAAGACCGGGGCCAGCTTTGCCAACCTGATGACGGCGCTCTCGGTCAACCTCGATCCGAACAAGTTTCAAAATGGAGCCGCCCCGGACGGCAGCAAGTGGGCCGTCGCCACCAGGGCGCTCGCCGATCAGGGCGTCGCAGCCAATCCGGATGGCGCTGCGAGCTTCGGTGTTTCTATCGACGCCGGTGGGGCTGCCGGGGCCGGGGCGATCAAGGGGCTGGCCTCTTCGTATGTCAAGAGCAACGGCAGGGTCGTCGTCGATTCGGACCAGGGCCACTAGAAAGATGCGACCGGGTTGCGCGATCGCCCTCGCCTGTAGCCTGGCCGTGGCGAGCGGCGGCCTCCAGTACGGCAGCCGCTCACAGAAGCCGTCTATCGCCATCGGTTACGGCAACCTCGTCGCCGACTCCGGCTGGCTGCGCTTTGTGCAGTACTACGGCGACGCAGCGAGCCGCAGCCAATCGGGCTACAGGCAGAGCTACCGCTACCTGGAGGCAATCACCGCCGCCGATCCGCGCTTTGAGCGCGCCTATCTATTCGCCAATGCAGCAGTAGCCGGGCGCACCGCCCGGCCAGACCTGGCCGGGCAGTTGCTTGAAAGGGGCATCCAGGCTGAGCCCCTGTCGCCCGCCCTCTGGCAGGCGAGGGGACTGCTGCACTGGATATACACCGGCGACACCCGACAGGCAGCCTGGAGCTTTCGCCGCGCCGCCGGTCTTGCTGTCTTAAAAGCGGGCAACGCCGCCCAGAACCAGGCCAACCAGTGGCTGCTGCTGTCGCGGGTACTCGGCTGCCTGCCATCCAGCCGCTGGTTGCAGCGAAAGATCTGGCGCGAAGTCTATAGCAGCGCTCCCGACAGCGAGACGCGCCGCCGGGCCGCCACCCGACTCACCGCCCTGGGCGTCGATGTCTCCGCTGGGGGCAGACTGCAGGAGCGCTATGCCCTCTCGCCCCCGCCCGGCTACCGGCAGTACCTCCTGTACGGTCCGCAAAAGCATCCCCCGCGCCCCTCCCTCACCGCCCGAATGAACGCCTGTCTGTTCACTCAAGCGCAACCGTAAATTCGCTTCGCTGCCCTGCCGCCCGAAAGCGAAGCTAGTAGGATATGCTTATTTTGCGCGTCCTTGTTGCTATGATTCGCCTCGGACAACTCGTCTATACCAGCGTTGCCTCCCAGGGCTTCCAGCTTTTTACCAGCGCCGAGGTGCCGGAGGAGGTTCAGCAGGCGTTTGTTGAACAGATTGTCTATCGGCACTGGAACGCTTACGATCCGCCTCATCCAGGCTCGCACTCGGTCTACTTCCACCAACTCGATGCGGAGCATCAACTGTTTGGCTGGGTCTACAACGACGGCGAGGACGAGCTGGGCCGCGCCAATGTACCGTACTTTTTGTGCTACTACCTGACGGCACCGCTGGTAGCCGTCCAGCTTGAGAGCATCTTTACCTGTCTACACAAAGGTCCGGTGCGCGTGATCGATCGCGAGGCGCTGGGCGCTCCCCTGGAGGCGCTGCCTGCGCCGGATCTGTGGAGTTATCAACCCGAACGGCCCGGTGTGATGATCCCGGCACCCCTGCGCGAGAGCAGCCACCGCGCTCTGGGCGATGGCCAGCCGGTCGAGCTGTACTATACCGAACTGGCGATGGCGGCGAGCCCGACGATAGGTCAGCCATCAGCTTCTGCTGGGGTGCAGGAGTTGCCGCCTCCACCAGGGCAGCTGGAGGCAGGCTGGACCACTTTTGGAAGCATCTTCTCCCAGCAGCGCTGGCACTGGTTTGCCTCCTTGCGCACGAGTCTGGTGCTGACGCTGGTGGCACTTTTGGGTTTGACGGGCATCTCCGCCGCCGTCTACTGGCAGACCCAGAAGCAGTTCGACCAGGTAGGCCAGAAAGTGCGCACCCACCAGCGCAGTTTGATCGGTCTCAGCCGCGAGCCGAAGGCACAGCGAGTCGATCAAAAGCTCAGCGGCACCCAGAAGCGGATCGATCACATCGAGCAGAAACTGATTCGCACCCGCACCCAGGTGGCGAGCGTCGAGCGGAAGCTGGCCGGAGCCCAGGAGCAGATCGCCTCGATCGAACGGCGCGCCAAAAAGACCGCTTCGCCTCAAAAGCCCAGCGATAGCCGCTCCCGCACTGCTCGCCGCCAACAAGCCGATCGGCCCGCCGACGCGGTGGGCTCCAGCCGACGGCGGCGGCAGCGGCGCAGCACCGACAGCGAGCAGTACCGCGCCGCTGCCGCCCGCGCCCTTGCTGGGGCCCATTCGGCGCGCTCCGAGAGCGGTCTTTCAGCGGCGATGGAGATCTACACAGCCCGCCAGCGCGCCCAGGACGCCCTCGATTCGCAGCGCATGTACGGGTTGTGGCGCAAGAACCGCAAGCGCTGATACCAGAGCCACTCAGCCGTCATCGATGTCGCTCAGCAGCGCCTCGATAAACTCGAAGCTATTAAATGGCCGCAGGTCGTCCACTTTTTCGCCGACGCCGATAAAGCGAATCGGCAACTGCAGCTCATCGACGATGGCGAGGGTAATACCGGCCTTGGCCGAGCCGTCGAGCTTGGTGATGATCACACCGGTCAGGCCCGCCACCTCCCGGAAGACGCGCGCCTGCTGCAGGCCGTTCTGGCCGGTGGTGGCATCGAGCACCAGCAGCGCCTCGACGTGGGCATCGGCTGCCTGCTTGTCGATGATCCGCCGCACCTTGGCCAGCTCGTCCATCAGGTTCTTTTTGTTTTGCAGGCGACCAGCTGTATCGACGAGCAACAATTCGGCTCCCCGCGACCTGGCCGCGCCGATCGCATCGTAGACGACCGCCGCCGGGTCGGCTTTTGGCGATGGGTTGGCGACGACCATCACCCCGGCGCGCTCGCCCCAGATGGTGAGTTGCTCGACGGCGGCAGCCCGGAAAGTGTCTCCGGCGGCGATGAGGGTTTTGTAGCCGGAACGGACGGCGAGTGCGGCGATCTTGCCGATCGTCGTCGTCTTGCCGACGCCGTTGACGCCGACGATGAGCCAGACGTTGAGCCGTCCGCGCCGGGGAGCGAACTGGGCCGGGTCGTCCGCTTCCAGCTCCAGTTGCCTGCGCAGCTGCGACTTGAGAAAGGGCAGCACCTGATCGGCGCTCAGCGCCTCGCGGCGCACCCGCTCCTGTAGAGCGCTCAAGATCCGGTCACTCACGGTCAGGCCAACGTCTGCCTGCAGCAGCAGCGCTTCGAGTTCTTCCAGCTCCGCCGCCCCGATTGGACCCCGCCCGACGACAGCCTTGAGGTTGTTGACCAGGCTGCGGCGGGTCCGCCCGAGGCCAAAGCGCAATTTTTGCAGCCAGGTGATCTCTTCAACCGTCACATCCTCCGGACGGCGGCCCTGGGCGGCGAGCACCTCCGCCGACCACAAAAAACCAGCGTCCAGCTGGAACTGGGGTTGCGGCTGGGGCTGGGGTGCGGGTGGGGCGACTGGTTCAGGCGGCTCAGCCGCCGGTGTGGATCTGTTGCCTGCCAGAAAGCGCCGCCAATCGAAGGCAGGGGCCCTGGTCGGCTCCTCCTCCAATGGCTCCGCTGCCGGTGGCTCTGCCGGAGGCGGCGGTGTCTGGGCGACGGGCGGTTCGGGGACCGGGTTCACCGGTTCGCTGACGGGCGGAGTGTCTGGATCTGGCTGGGCAGGCGCGGAGGGAGCGGCCCGATAGCCGGGGAGGAAGCGCCGCCAATCGAAGGCAGGAGATCTGGGAGCTTCCGGAGGCAGTGCTTCTTCACTCTGAACCGGCGGCTCGACAGGGGCCGGAGGCTGGAGTGAACTTTCAGAAACTGTCTTGGTTACAGGAGCCGGAGGTTCCGCGACGCTCTCAGGCTCTACTGCTTGGGGAGGACTTTCAGCTGCCGGCGCTGGCAGTTCTTCGATAGGCTCAGCCTCAGCGCGCTCGACTTCAACGGTGCTCTGGATAGCCGGTTCAGCGGCAGTGACCGGCCCTTCAAAAGCCGACGGCGCTTCTACAGGGACAATTGCCACCGGCGGTTCAGCGACAGGAGGCGATTCAGGAATTGGCGGCGGCTCCACCGGTGCTTCTGCAACAGCGGGCAGTTCGGGTGCCGGTGGCGCTTCAGCGACCGCAGGCGGAACTGCTGCAACACTTTCTAGAACCGGTGGCGCTTCTTCTATGGCTGGTACTGGCGGGGGCGGTGGCGCTTCTGCAACCGGCGCTTCTTCTACCGGAGGAGCAGGGGGCGCGGGAGTGCCATAGAGAACGCGCTGCCAGTCGAAGGCAGCGGTCGCTGCGGGCGGCTCTTCCACCGGCGGTGGGGGTGGGGCGGCTGGCTCTACTACCGGCGGTGGCGGAGCAGGCGCTGGAACACTTGGGGCAGGAGGGGAGGAGGTACCGTAGAGAACCCGTTGCCAGTCGGAGATCGCCTCGTCCGCAGTCGCTTGTTGAGCAACCTCAGTGTTGAGCTTCTCCTGGGCGATGCGCGCCCATCTCATATAGTCCGGCTCCACCTGCGCCTCTGGAGTCGCCGATGATTCTGTCTGCGGTGCTGAAGCTTCAGGCGGAGCTGGTTCGAGTAAGGGTTCTTCTTCTTTCTTTTCTTTTTTGCCGAAGCGTTTGAACCAGTCGAAGACCATACGCGCCCTGCCACCTCTATTGTTCAATCTTGACACTCTCCCAGCGCTAGAGCGCGGGCTTTCAGGAACCTCCAGCCGGCAGACTGCACCCATGTCCCTGCTGGAGCGGACGCAAGGTTCTGGGAGTCGGCAAGGGCCAGGACAAACATCTACGCGCCAAAAAGTCCGAGCTGGCTGGTCGCCTGCGGGCCTTCCTCGCGCTCCAGCAGCTGCAGCGCTGCCGCCGCCGTCACCTCGAGCACTTCCTGGTCGCTCTCGCATTCTTCTGTGTCCAGTTCGGGCCGCTCACCTTTGATGAGCACCTCCGCCGTCTGCAGCAGGGCAGAGCGCAACTCCGCCAATTCTGGCCGACTGTCGAGGTACTGGCCCAGGGCGTCGAGCGGGTCGAGGGCACAACTTTCGCCCAGGCCGGGGACTCTGGGCTGGGTGAGCTGGCTGATGAGTTCGGGCTGCAACTGAAAAGCAAAGGCCCGCTCCAGCAGGGCACGCAACTCGGCAGTGTCGATGCGCTCGCTCTGATGGGCGTGCAGGCGATAGTGGACCCGCACCACCGCCCCTTCGAACTTGTGCTTGCGGATAATCTCGACGAGGTCAGCCTGGGGATCGCTGCTGTCGGCCAGGTTGGCCTGGATCGTCTTGAAGGCGCGGGCCGGTAGCTCGACAAACTGGTAGCGGCAGCGCCCCCGCTCGACCTCCGCCAGGATGAAGCCTTTTTTTTCTTTTTCTTCGCCAAAATCGACCCTTTCGATCGAACCAGGGTAGATAATCGGCGGATCTTCGCACAATACCTGATGGCGGTGGACATGCCCGAGGGCAACGTAGTCGAACTCAGGACGGGCCATCAGCGCGAGCGGGATGCTGAAACCCCGGCCCACCGCCAGGTGCCGCTCTGCCCCGTAGACGGCGTTCTCAGCCATCAGATGAGCAAGCAGGATTGTCGGAACGGACGGATCGAGGCGGCGCACCTGGGCTTCGAGGGCCAGCTTCATCCGCTCGACGAGGGCCAGATCGACCTGTTCGATGCTCTTGCCGCGCATCTCCTCGCGGGTGACGAGCGCAGAACGGTTGACCCAGGGCAGGGTGAGCACCTGGACCGGACCGGAGCGCGTCGCGATCGTGTGGATCACAAGCTTTGCACCGACTAGAAAACCCGGTACCTGTAGAGCCGAATAGATGTTGAGGCTCGCTCCGCCGACGCCCCGACTGTGCAGGTCGTGGTTGCCCACCAGCAAAACCGTCGGGATACCGGCGTCGGTGAGCCGCTTGAACTGGCGGGCGAACTCCTCTTGATGGGTCGGCTCCGGAGTGGCATTCGGGAAGGCGTCGCCGCCAAAGACCGCCAGATCGACCTGCTCGGCAATCCCGCGCTCGATCGCCTGCGACAGGCAGTATAGAAAATCCTCAAAGCGAGAATTGTATCCGGTTGCCGGATTGATGCGTCCGTGGGAGAGGCCGCTACCAAGGTGAATATCCGAAAGGTGAAGCAGGCGCACCATAGGTTCGATAGACGAATGTCCTCAGCGCATTGTACTGGCTGCTACCTGCCCTTGTCAGCAAAAGCTCAAAAAAATGCTGACTGCGATACCTAACCGGCGGGCAGTTGCCTGCTATGCTCAAACTCGATTCCTCCGTGAGACGGGTAACATCTATGGGTAAAGGTGTAACTATCTGGTTTACCGGTCTATCCGGTGCGGGCAAGAGCACGATCTCGGCGATCGTCGCTCAGAAGTTGCAGGCGCTTGGCCGCAACGTCGAGGTCCTGGACGGCGACGAGGTGCGGCTCAACTTGAGTGCCGGCTTGAGCTTCAGCAAGGCGGATCGCGACACCAACGTGCGGCGCATCGGCTATGTCTGCCGCCTGTTGTCCCGCAACGGTGTGATTGCGATCAGTGCCGCCATCAGTCCGTATCGTTCGACCCGCGAAGAGCTGCGCACCAACATTTCTGACTTTCTTGAGATCTTTATCGACTGTCCCCTCGGTGTCTGCATCGATCGCGATGTCAAGGGCCTCTACGCACGCGCCCTCAAGGGTGAAATTCCGGCTTTTACCGGTGTCTCCGACCCTTACGAGCCGCCGCTCAATCCGGATCTGACCATCCACACCGATTCTGAGACCAAAGAAGCTTCCGCCGAGCGGGTGGTCCAGTTGCTCTACGAGCGCGGCTACCTCTAAGCTCGAAAATTTGTTGCCGGTGTGGCTCGTGGCCTACCTGATCTTTGGGCCTGTTTTCTTTTGGGCGAACACTGCCCCAGCGACGCCACCGCCGATGAGCAAAAGCCCCGGCAGCAACGACGGCTCCGGCACCACCGGGTTGAAGGTGTAGGTGACAGCTACCGAGAAGTCTGCAAACGTCGTACTTAAAAATTCGAGGTTGCCGCCACCGCCATTAAAGGTCGTGGTGGTGTTCGAGTTGCCCAGAAAGCTCACCGTGCCGGTGCCGATGAACAAATTAAACAGGCTCGGATTGATGTTCGTGACGCTGGTGGTCGGTCCAGCCGTCAGTTCGATCGGCCCGCTGGTCTGGCCAGGAGCGAGGGTAATCGATCCGGAAAAGTCGCGGGGGGTGACGCTCGTCGAGAACGGATTGGAGGGTGTGGGGCCGGTGAGGCTAATCTGCACACTCTGCCCCACCTGAAAGGTCTGATCGGTGGCCGAGAGGTTTTGCACAGTGAGGGTGCTGTCGAAGCTGCCGCCCAGGGTGAGCTGGATGCCGGTCAGGGTACCCAAAGAGGGATCGAACTGGTTGATGGGCAGCGAATAGTTGACGATCTCAGTTAGAAGCGGGCCACTGTCCACCGGGCCAAAGCTGATTGTCGCCGCTTTTGCCCCGTCGGCACCCACCAGTGTCAGCGCAAGCCAAAAAGCCCCGAGCGGCAGGGCGGACGATCGCAGAACAGCACCAGGAGCAGGAGGGAAACGCAGGGACGGCAACACGGGAGAAGATCCTTATTCTTGAATAGACGGCAAGATACCACGTTTTAGCGCAAAGCAAAACATCCCGCGTATACACATGCAGCAAATTTTTCGCTCACCGTCAGCTTCCGCTCATTTTCAGCTATCTTGGGGAGCAGTGAAGCATGGGAGTCCAAGGTTGTGATTGAACCGATCTTGTTGGGCATCGTTCTGGGTTTTGTACCGGTGACGATCGCCGGGTTGCTGGTGGCTGCCTGGCTGCAGTACAAGCAGCCTACGAGTCTCGGTGAAAAATAAGCTCGCCTTCAGGCGCTTGCAGGTTTTGAAATTTTGAATATCTCCTTCTGCGTCCCGCAGCGGATAGGCTCTGTGCTGCTTTTCCGTTACAATTACAGCGACTATTGCAGGGTTGACGATGCCTGAAGCTGACGACGCTCAACAGGAGCGCATTCTGGCTGCCATCGATGTCGGCACCAACTCGATACACATGGTGATCGTCCTGGTTCAGCCAAGGCTGGCGAGCTTCACGATCATCGCCCGCGAAAAGCAGATGGTCCGGCTCGGAGAGTACTGCCTCAAGACCGGCTGGCTCAAGCCCGAGGCGATGGCCCGCGCCCTCGATGCGCTGCGCCACTGCAAGGCTTTTGCCGAAGGACTGGGCGCTCAAGAAATCATCGCCGTCGCCACCAGTGCCGTGCGCGAGGCACCGAACGGCCCCGAGTTTCTTCAGCAGATCCAGCGCGTTGTCGGCCTCAGGGTCGATCTCATCTCAGGCGAGGAGGAGGCGCGGCGGATCTACCTCGGTGTGCTCTCAGCCGTCGAACTGGATAATCGCTCCCACGTCGTCATCGACATCGGCGGCGGCTCAACGGAGCTGATTTTAGGCGACGGCCACGAACCGCGCTTTCTTACCAGTATCAAAGCGGGGGCGGTGCGCCTGAGCGAGCAGTTCGTCACCAGCGATCCGATCAGCACCCGCGACTACAACTGCCTGCAAAATCAGGTGCGCAATCTGCTGGAGCCGGCGATCGACGCGCTGCACAGTCAGGGTTCCTTCGAGCGGCTGGTGGGCACCTCCGGCACGATCATGACCCTCGCCGAGATGGATGCCCGCCAGACAGGCAACGTGCCCACATCGCTGCAGGGCTACACGCTTACCCTCGCAAGCCTCGAACAACTGCTCGCTCAATTGCGCCCCCTCGATCTTGAGGCGAGACGCCGCCTGCCGGGCGTCTCAGAGCGGCGCGCCGACATCATCGTCGCTGGAGCGGCAATCTTGCTTGAGGCGATGAAGCTTCTTAAAGTCGAATCGCTGGTCGTCTGCGAGGCGGCTCTGCGCGAGGGGCTCATCGTCGATTGGATGCTCGCCCACGGCCTCATCGCCGATCGGCTGCGCTACCAGGGTTCGGTGCGCGAGCGCAGCGTGCTGCATCTGGCGGACAAGTTCCACCTCGACTATGCCCACGCCGAGCAGGTGAGTCGCCTCGCTTTAAGCCTGTTCGATCAGACCCGTGGTGCGCTGCACCACTGGAGCGGCGCGGATCGCGAGCTACTGTGGGCGGCGGCGATGCTCCACAACTGCGGCCACTTCATCAACCACTCGGCCCACCACAAGCATTCGTATTACCTGATTCGCCACGGCGGGATGCTCGGTTTTACCGAAGAAGAGATCGAAGTGATCGCCAACCTTGCCCGCTACCACCGCAAGAGTGCCCCCCGGCGCAAGCACCTGCCCTTTCAGCAGCTTTCAAAAGAACACAAGCGCCTGGTGCGGCAGTTGAGCATCTTCTTGCGCCTCGCCTCCGCCCTCGATCGCCGCCACAAGGGCGCGGTGCAGGCGGTGCGCTGCCAGGTTCGTCCCGATCAGGTCGAACTGCACTTGCAGCCGCACGACCCTGCGGATCCCTGCGACCTCGAACTGTGGAATGCAGAGTACAAAAAAGCGGAGTTCGAGCAAGAATTTGGCCGCGTCCTCACGATCAGCCTCGAACCAGCGATCCGTGACGCCTTTCCCCTGCTCGCTGTCCCAGCAGGCGATTCCCGGCCCGAAGCCGGCCTGGGTGAGCGGACACCTGCCGCCGGCTCCCGGCGGTGAAGCTGCCCCCTTTGTGGGTGGCCGGTCCTCTGCCCCTGGCCACTGCCCTTGCAGACAGCTATCGGCTCTGGGGCGGTGAGGCGACGATCGCCGCCGATCCAACCGGGATAAAAGAAACTGAACGGCTCCTCTGGCTCGCGCCGCCCGAAACGGATGGTGGTTTTCC
The DNA here is from genome assembly GCF_000484535.1 of Gloeobacter kilaueensis JS1. Lineage (NCBI taxonomy): Bacteria > Bacillati > Cyanobacteriota > Cyanophyceae > Gloeobacterales > Gloeobacteraceae > Gloeobacter > Gloeobacter kilaueensis. Next base: position 4,564,774 of record NC_022600.1, read on the forward strand.
AGACCTGTCCGGCTGGCAGCAGGCCGCAGCCTCTGCTCCTGCCCGTTTGCCTGTCGCGCTCTCAAACCCGCAGGCGGCGGAGCGCTTTTGCCTGCCCCTCGTCGTCACCGCCCGTGGCATTCTCTACGGCGAAGCGATCGGCATCGCCGCTGACCACTTCTGGCAGCCTTTTAGCCTGAGCGACAAAGAACGCCAGCAGCTATACCCTTTTGCCCGCAGTCTGGTTGTCCAGTCCCCCCCCGGCGTCTCGCTCGTCTACTTCAAGATCGAATCTGCGGCTGTGCGCTTCGAGAAGTGGCTGCCCTTTCCGGACTGGCCCGCCCTCGCCACCCTGGGCACCCAGGAGCCAGATCTCTTTGCCTGCCACTGGCGCTGTGTACTGGGCTTGCCCATCGTCGATCTGCAGATCCACCGGCCCACTTTCACAGCGCTGTTGAGCGAATGGCCTGCCCATCTGCTCCGGCAAGCGGCCCTGCTGCCAGAAAGCAGGCTCTATCACTTTGCCCGGATGGTCCAGGTCCAGGCACCAACCGTCCAGCGGGCGCACGAACAACTGCGCCGGCTGCTGGCAACCGAACCGGCGTTTTCTCTCTAAAGTAGCGACCCCGAACGGGCTCGAACCGTCAACCTCCGCCGTGACAGGGCGGCGCTCTAACCAATTGAGCTACGGGGCCTGATTAGCGCAATCAACATCTTGGCCTGGGTCTCCGGCCAGTGTCAACTCCGATTACTTCTGCTTATCGCTTCCTTTGAACACTTTCGTATTGAAAGATGTTTAAAAGCGTTGCAGAATAATAAGACACAGACCGTGGGTGCTGGTGCCGCCTTCTTGCCGGAAGGCGAGCGTCAGGTCTGAGGGTGCTACAAGGGGAACAACTGGCATGGCCGAGCCTTTCTTGCTGACAGGCTGGTGGGTGCCCTTTTATGGGCTGATCGGCGCGGTGCTGACACTGCCCTGGGCATTGCCCGGCGTCGTGCGGCGCGGCGGGCCGAGACCGGCGGCGTACTTTAATCTGGCGATGACGTTCCTGGCGCTTGGCCACGCTCTGGCGCTGCTGTCGGTAGTCTGGGGAAAGGCTCCCGTTCGCCTCGAATATCTCTGGCTGCAGGCTCAAGATCTGCGCCTGACGCTCTCGCTCGAATTTTCACCGACCACGGTTGGTGCAGTGGTCGTGATTACCGGCATGAGCCTGCTTGCCCAGCTGTACGCTCTGGGCTACATGGAAAAGGACTGGGCGCTGGCGCGCTTTTTTGCCATGCTCGGTGTTTTTGAAGGGGCGATGTGCGGTCTGGCGCTCAGCAACTCCGTGCTCTTAAGCTACGCGCTGCTTGAGATGCTGACGGTTTCGACCTACCTGCTGGTCGGTTTCTGGTACGCCCAGCCTCTGGTGCAGACGGCGGCCCGCGACGCCTTTTTAATCAAGCGCGTCGGCGACCTGCTGCTTTTGATGGGTGTGGTCACCCTTGCCAACATCGCTCCGAGCCTCGACTTTCAGGATCTGGCCGCCTGGGCTCCCCACGCGAATCTGCCGCCCCTCACGGCGACTCTGCTCGGTCTGGCGCTGATCGCAGGTCCAGTGGGCAAGTGCGCCCAGATTCCCTTGCACTTCTGGCTCGACGAGGCGATGGAAGGCCCAAATCCCGCCTCGATCATGCGCAACTCGCTGGTAGTAGGTTGCGGTGCCTACGTGCTCATCAAGCTGCAGCCGGTGCTCGCCATCTCCACCGTCGGCGTAGGGGTCTTGCTCGCGATTGGCACGGTGACGGCCATCGGCTCCAGCTGCATCGCCCTCGCCCAGATCGACATCAAGCGCTGTCTTTCTTACACCACCAGTGCCAACCTTGGCCTTATCTTCGTCGCCGTTGCCCTGCAGCAGAATTCGGTAGCCCTGCTGTTGCTGCTCACCCACGCCATCTCCAAGGCGCTGCTGTTTATGAGTTCTGGGGCGGTGATCCTCGCCACCAGCACCCAGAACATCACCGAGATGGGCGGTCTATGGTCGCGGATGCCCGCCACCAGCCTCGCCTTTGTCGTCGGCACCACCGCCTCGGTCTCGATTTTGCCCCTGGGTACCTTCTGGTCGTCTATTTATGCCAGCGAACGCTTCTGGTCGGTTGCCCCCTGGGCGGTGGTGCTACTGCTGCTAGTCAACACCCTCACCACCCTCAACCTCACCCGCCTGTTTGTGCGGGTCTTCTTAGGCAGCCGCCAGGCAAAGACGCGCCGGTCTCCAGAGGTGATCTGGCTGATGTCGGTGCCGATGATCTCGCTTATCATCGTCAACCTGCTCTCGCCAGTCATCCTCTATCAGTTGGGTTTGCTCACCTCGGTGACAGGCTCGGTGCCGACCTGGATGTTTGCCCTGGGTCTGGTCGCCACGAGTGTGCTCGGTTTTGCCCTTGCCTGGCAGTACACTCCCCGCCCGCCGCAGCTCACCTGCCGGGTCATCCTGGGCTTCCCTCAAAAAGACTGGATGGGCCTGGTAGACTATCTTTCCCACGATCTGTATATTGAGCGCTTTTACCGGGCGACGATCGTCGCCTGGGTGAGCGGTCTTTCTGCCGCTATGTCCAAGCTCGATCGGCACTTAGTCGATGGCTTCGTCAACCTGGTGGGGGTCGTCACCCTGGCGGGCGGCGAGAGCCTCAAGCGCAGTGTCCCCGGCCAGACCCAGTACTATCTGCTGACCATCCTCTTTGGGGTGATGGCGGTCTTTGTCTACGAGATGCTCACTTTGATTCACTAGCCGAGGTGGCGATGCTCAGTGTCCTGGTGTGGTTGCCAATTGCCGGTGCGCTCGTCGTGGGCTGCCTGCCCGAGTCGTTCAGGCCACGCTGGATCACGCTGGGCTTCACTGCGCTGGTGCTGCTGCTGTCGGCGGTCGTTGCCTTTCAGTTCAATCTGGCGGACGGCGGGCTGCAATTTCAGGAGCACATCCCCTGGCTCACCTCCCTGGGGATCGCTTACTCGCTGGGCGTGGATGGTCTGTCGCTGCCGCTGCTGCTGCTCAATAGTTTTCTAGTCTGGATTGCCGTCTGGATGAGCGACGAGAACCCCGGCAAGTCGCGGCTCTACTACGCGCTGCTGCTGGTCATGTCTGGCGGGGTAGCCGGCGCTTTCCTCGCCCAGAACGCCCTGTTGTTTTTCTTGTTCTTTGAATTGGAACTCATTCCGCTCTATCTGCTCATCACCCTCTGGGGCGGAGCGCGGCGCAACTACGCCGCCACCAAGTTTTTGATCTACACGGCCATCTCGGGCATCTTGATCCTGGCGGCTTTCTTTGGGCTTGCGAATCTGGCCGCCACCCCCGACTTTTCTTTTGAAGCGCTGCGCAACCACTCGCTGCCGATGGGCACCCAGCTGGTGCTGCTTGGGATCGTTCTGGTGGCCTTTGGGATCAAGATCCCGCTGGTGCCCTTTCACACCTGGCTGCCGGATGCCCACGTCGAGGCGAGCGCCCCGATCTCGGTATTGCTCGCCGGTGTGCTGCTCAAACTGGGTACCTACGGTCTGGTGCGCTTTGGCCTGGGTTTCTTCCCGCAAGCCTGGCATGTGCTCGCCCCGGCCCTCGCCACCTGGGCGGTGGTGAGTGTGCTCTATGGCTGTCTTACCGCCATTGCCCAGAAGAACATGAAGAAGATGGTGGCCTACAGTTCGATCGGCCACATGGGCTACGTGTTGCTGGCGGCGGCAGCGGCCACTCCCCTCAGTATCCAGGCGTCGGTCTGCCAGATGGTCGCCCACGGCCTCATTTCCGGGTTGATGTTTTTGCTGGTGGGCATCATCTACAAAAAAACAGGCAGCCTCGACCTCGACGAGTTGTGCGGCCTGATGGCACCCGAGCGCGGCCTACCTGTGACCGGCAGCCTGATGATCCTGGCGGTGATGGCTTCTGCCGGTATCCCGAGTATGGTGGGCTTTGTGGGCGAATTTCTCGTCTTCAAAAGCAGCTTCGCCGTCTTCCCGATCCAGACGTTGCTCTGCATCCTGGGCACTGGCCTGACGGCAGTCTACCTGCTCACCTTGATTAACCGTTCGTTCTTTGGCCGCCTCAGCCCGAAGTTGGGCAACCTGCCGCCGGTGCGCTGGTCGGAGCGCGCCCCGGCAATCGTCGTTGCTCTGGCCATTGTCGTTCTCGGCCTCCAGCCAAACTGGCTCACCCGCTGGAGCGAGGCGACCGCCGCCGCCTACGGCACCCAGATTGCAAGCCGCCTTGCCCTTGTCCCGCCCGCACCCCGAACGCTTACCCCTTAGGAGACCGCTCTCATGGTGATGTCCGAGCAGAAAAAAGTGTTCACCCCCGAACCGTTTGCCACCATCGTCGAACGGCTCGAAGCGGGTGGTGCTCTGCTGCCCGATAGCCCCGAGAATCTACTGGAGGTGGTGGGCATCCTCAAAAGTTACGGTGAGGTTCTCAACGCCTACCAGCGCAACCTGCTCTACATCGCCGACCGGCAGTTTCTGGTCTTCTTTCCTTTTTTTAAGTACTTCAACGGCGAGGTGACGCTCAACAAACTGCTCGATCACTGGGCGCACGAGCGGATCAACTACGAATTTGCCGAGTACTGCATGAAGGCGATGCTCTGGCACGGCGCTCCCAAGCTCGACGCCTACCTCGACAGTCCCGAATTTTCTGAGCGCGCCGAGCGGGCGATCAAAGCCAGACTGAAGGGCAACCCGGCGGCCCAACTGCTGCACAGATGCTTTCCTGATTTTTTACCGGAGTGGGTGCGCCAGCAGTGCTACTACAGCGTCCTTGGCCAGTTCTGGCGGGTGATGTACGCGCTGTTTCTCACCCTCTGGGAGCGCTACGAGCGAGGCGAGATCCGAGCGATCCCGGATGTCGTCCAGCACATCCTCGAAAATATGGGTGCCGCAGCAAACGACCTGCTCACCTACTCCGTCAAGATCCGGGGTGAAGAGTACGTGATCATCCCCGCTTCCGCCGATCTGCGCTTCTTGATGGACGCTGCCGTTCCTTACGTCGAAGCGGTCTTCTTCCGCTCTGCCCCCTTTATGGGCACGGTCTCCTACAACGCCCAGGCCGGACAGATCCCCTTCGAGCAGGCCGACTTCCAGTACGGAGCCCTCTACGCCGATCCGCTTCCTATCGGCGGCGCGGGCATCCCGCCCACCTTGCTGATGCAGGATATGAAGCAGCACCTGCCCGAGATCCTGCGCCATGAGTACCTGGGCAGCCTGCGCGGCGAAGAGGACATGCGCGTGCAGATCTGCGTCAGCTTCCAAAAGTCGATGTTCTGTGTCACCACCGCCGCCATCCAGGCTCTTGCCCCCTACCCGCTCACCACCACCCGCCCCGAGCAGCGCCAGGCCAACCGCGCCTACCTCGACGGCTGGATGAAGCGCCTGGCCACCTCCCGCCTCGCCGCCGTCAACCCTGTCTAAGCAGGTAGATGTGAACCAATTTTGGTAGATTCCTCAACCGCCCAGATCAGGGTGTGGGTGTCCAATAAGAAGCGGCTCACTCCATGCACGCTGCAAATTCATCGAGTGGAGCATCAAAGTCTGGAGCCATATAGAGAACTGTTCCCCGGAGCGTCCCAAGTTTGCGCACAGTTTGAGGTTGGGGCTCTTTGAGAAGACGTCCGATGGTTACTCCACCTTCGGTCAGGATAATTTCTTCTCCAGCAGCCAATCCTGCCAGCAACTCAGAGAGCCTTGCCTGTGCTTCCTTCAGAAGAATACTTGCTGTCATGGCCGCTACCTTCAAAGTACTTCCCATCCTATCGAAAAACGGGCTCCTACAGTCCAGAGCTTCTCTAGCCCTCGCCATTCTCCGGTTCCAGTCCCAACTGGCGCAGTTGTTCTGCCAGTTGCTGCACGCGCTGTTCAGCCTGTTCGGCCCGCTCCTCAGCGAGACCGGCCCGCTGTTCGGCCTGTTCCGCCCGCCCGGCAAGTTCTGTATAACTCTCGAAAGGACTGCCGTCTGGTCGCCAGAGGCGCAGTTCGCCCTGTTCCATCCGCTCGAAGCGCACACCCAGTCGGGGGCTGATCCAGCCTTCCATCTCTTCTATTGCCTCCAGCACCGCTCCCTGGCGGATAGCACCGTCGAGGCCACCGCTATCCGGGTCGTAGACGTAGTACTCCTCCACCCCGTAGCGCTGGTAGAACTGAAACTTGCGCGTCATCTCCAGCGCCGTGTTGCCGGGTGAGAGTACCTCGAAGACGACCTGGGGCGGAATGTTCCCTTCTTTCCACTGCAGGTAGCTGCCTCGGCGGCCCTTGGGACGACCAAAAGCCACCATCGCATCCGGAGCCAGGCGAATCTTGTTTTTGCCCTCCACCGGATACCAGAGCAAATCTCCGGCGACGAAGACGGTCGGATCGGCAGCAAAGAGCCATTCCAGACCCTCCTTGATGTAGACGATCCAGTGAAATTGCTCGGTGTTTTCCGCCATCGGCTGGCCGTCGGACTCGGGATAGAAGACGGGCTCCTCGGAGGCAATCATCGGTGTTTCGACTGTGCGACGCCCCAATTCTGGCACCGCCGCACGCTCTTGGGGTAGCCGGACGCACTTCAGCTAGCGATAGTGCAGAACCTGGTATGATTGCCCAACTGGAAATCAGCAGGACACCGCGATGCGATGGTGATCGAGAAGCCCGCTGGCCTTTCCTACAGGCCAACGCCACGGGACGAGTACACCAAGGAACGGCTGTTTGCCGGTGAGACGGTGGACGGCCTGTATGACAAGCTGCAGCCATAGTTCCGCAGTAGAATGTCCTTTTGTGGACAAATGAATAGGTTGCCCTTCCGTGAAGACCGATGCGCTGCTCTACGACCTCTTTCAGACATTTCCGGCGCTGTTCTTTGAACTGATCGGTCGGGATATCGCTCTGGCGGAGCAGTACCGCTTCGATTCGATCGAAGTCAAGCAGATCGCCTTTCGCCTCGACGGCGTCTTCATCCCCGAGGATACAGCTCAGCCGCTTTATTTTCTCGAATGTCAGTTTCAGAGAGACCAGGCTATCTATTTGCGACTTTTCGCCCAACTCGCCCTTTATTTTCGGCGCAAGCGCTTTTTGGGGGACTGGCAGGCGGTGGTCTTATTTGCCACCCAGAGTATGGACCCTGGTGTTCCTCGTGCCTACCGGGCTTTCGAGGCGAGTGGACAGGTGCGCAGGTTCTATCTTACAGAGCAAGTGGAGCAGGGTTCACTCGCCTTCGAGATCCTGGGGATGCTGCGCACGCCAAAGCGCAAATTCAAGGCAAAGATCGAGGAGATGCTGTCGAAAGTGCGGGCAGAACCGCTGAGCGCAGATCAGCAGCAACAGATAATGGGAATGTTCGCGACAGTACTGGCCGCGAAGTTTCCAGAATTAAGTCGTCGGGAGATTGAAGCTATGTTGAGGACAAAGAGTCTACGCAACTCGCGAGCATTCCAGGAAACTCTGCAGGAAGGACGCGAGGAAGGGCGCGAGGAGAAAAAGCGGGAGATGATCTCCAGAATGGCTGCGCTGCAAATGCCGATCGCGCAAATTGCAGAAGTAGCACAGTTGTCTGTCGAGCAGGTTCAGGCCATTCTGGATTCTCGACTGCCTGAATGATTGCCGGGGATGGCCGAATAGTCCACGATCAGGCGCGGCTGGTGGACTTTGACAGTCCTGAAAATAACGACTGGCTGGCGCTCAACCAGTTCACGAGCGTCGAAAATCGGTACAGCCGCCGAGCAGACGTGCTGGTGTTCTTGAATGGTCTGCCCATCGCGATTATCGAATTAAAAAATCCTGGCGACGAGAACGCCACCTTGAACGATGCCTACCACCAGAGTGCCCTTCGACGAGAGGGAGATACCACAGTTGTCTATAAAACCCTGTCATGACAAAATAGGTGCCCTTCTCAAGCCAGGCGGAGTAGCTTTACAAACTTTTGTTCCATAATCCCTTTATATCCATCAATGATATAGCATTGATGGATATATCATTGACGAATGCATCGGGAGTGGATGGATGGGTGGCGAGTTGCGGAGTCCAGGACCGCTGACGAGTGCGGAGTTTCAGATTCTGCTGGCACTGGCGGACGGCGAGCGCCACGGCTACGCAATCATGCAGGAGATCGAAAAGCGGACGGGCGGGCAGGTGCGCCTGGGAGTGGGCACGCTCTACAGTTCCCTCAAGCGCATGTTGCAATCGGGCTGGATCGAGGAGTGCCAGTGGCGACCGGACCCGGCGATCGATGATGAGCGTCGCCGCTACTATCGCCTTTCGGATCTGGGCAGGCGGGTGGCCCAGGGGGAAGCGCTGAGGCTGGCGGGATTGGTAGCCGACGCACGGACAAAGAAGCTCTTGCCGGTGGTGGAGGGAGGCTGATGCGGGTAGTAGATCGGCTCTACGGGTTATTTTTGCGCCTTTATCCTTCTGAATTTCAGCAGGAGTACGCCGATGAGATGCAGCAGGTTTTTCGGCAGGCGTACCGCGAGCAGCGCGAAGACAGTGGCGGGCGGGCAGCCCTCTGGTGCGCAGCTACATTTGGAGATCTGGTGATGACAGCGATCAAAGAACAGTTGCAGGTTCTCCAGCAAGATCTGCGCTACGGCTGGCGGATGCTCATTAAAAACCCTGGCTTTACGGCGGTGGCAGTGCTCACCCTGGCTCTGGGAATCGGGGCGAATACAGCGATCTTCAGCGTCGTCAACGCTGTGCTGTTGCGCACTTTGCCCTATCCCGAACCGGAGCAGTTGGTGCAGGTCTTCGAGAGCCAGTTGCAGCAGGGGCTGGAAAAGGGGGCAGTTTCACCCCCCAACTATCTCGACTGGCGACAACAGAACCGGGTCTTCACGAACATAGCTGTCTACAACACGGACCAGTTCAGCTTCAAGAGCGGTTCGCAGCCGGAGCGGCTGAACGGTGCGTTTATCTCAGCCGATTTTTTTAAGACCCTCGGGGTGCGGCCCCTCCTGGGACGCGACTTGTCGCCCGAAGAAGAAAAAACAGGCCACGACCGGGTAGTGCTTTTAAGCTATCGCCTCTGGCAGGAGCGCTTCGGCGGCAATCCGGCGGTTTTAGGCAGAGTGATCACTCTGCAGGCAAGGCCATACACGGTGATCGGAGTGCTGCCACCAGGATTTGCCTTTCCAAGGGACAAGACAGAAATCTGGGTGCCCCTTGCCTTCGGTGAAGCGAAGATGCAAGAGCGTGACAGCCACTTTCTTAACGGCATCGCTCGCCTGAAACCAGGCATCAGCCTCGCGCAGGCCAGTGCGCAGATGGATGTGGTGAGTGCTGCCCTCGCCCGGCAGTACCCGGACTCCAATACCAACCGAAAAGCGCTGCTGGTGCCGCTCTACGAGCAACTGGTGGGCAAGATCCGGCCAGCATTGCTATTGCTGCTGGCGGCAGTCGCTGCCGTGCTGCTCATCGCCTGCGCCAACGTCGCCAATTTGCTGCTCTCGCGGGCTGTGAGCCGCCAGAAAGAGATCGCCGTGCGCACCGCCCTCGGGGCGAGCCGGGCCCGGATCCTCCGGCAACTCTTGACTGAGAGTATCCTCCTGGCGCTTCTTGGGGCGCTGTTGGGGCTGGGGTTCGCCCTGCTGGGACTGAAGATGCTGGTAGCGACGATTCCGCGCAGCCTGCCCCGGATCGATCAGATCGCCCTCGACGGACCGGTGCTCGTCTTTACCCTCGCTGTAGCGGTGCTGAGTGCGGTTCTCTTTGGCCTGGCACCGGCACTGCAGGTTTCAAAGACCGACTTTAACGAGGCGCTCAAAGACGGAGGCCGAGGCGCGACCAGTAGCCGCGAGCGCAACCGCGTGCGCGATCTGCTCGTTGTCTCGGAGGTGGCGCTGGCTTTAATGCTGCTTGTGAGTGCCGCCCTGCTCACCCAGAGCTTTTTGAACTTGCAGAACGTCAAACCGGGTTTTCGGCCCGAGCAGGTGGTAACAGCCACCCTCTCCCTGCCTCTAGCCCGCTATCCGGAGGAGCGCCAGCAGATCACCTTCTTTGATCGGCTGATCGAGCGGGTGCAGACATTGCCGGGTGTGGAGTCGGTGAGCGTCGTCAACACCCTGCCGCTGGGCGGCAGTGACTCAAGCGTCACTCTTCTTGTCGAGGGCCAGTCCAGACCTAAGCCTGGCCAGGAACCGCTTTCGGGATATCTGGCGGTTGGCCCCGAGTATCTGCGCACGATGGGTATTGTGCTGCTGCGGGGACGCCCGCTCAGTCCCCTCGACAACGCCCAGACGCCTAAAGTGGCGCTCATCAACGAGACGATGGCCCGCCGCTTCTGGCCCCACAGCGATCCGATCGGCAAACGCTTCAGTACGGACATGCCCGTGCCCAAAGCCGACAGCTGGATCACCGTCGTCGGCATCGTTCAGGATACGCGCTTTCTCGGGCTCAACCAGGCCATTCGCCCTGAGATGTATCTACCTTACAGACAAGCTGCCTGGCCTTACATGTCCCTGGTCGTCCGCACCACCAATAGCGATCCAGCCACACTTGCCGCAACTCTGCGCGCCCAGGTGCAGGCCATCGATCCAGACCAGGCTCTGGGGACGATCAAGACGATGGAGCGCGTGGTCGCCGATTCGATCGAACAGCAGCGCTTCAACGTGTTGTTGCTGGTGAGTTTTGCCGTTGTCGCCCTGATTCTGGCCAGTATCGGTATCTACAGCGTCATGGCCTACTCCGTCACCCAGCGCACCCACGAAATCGGTGTCCGCCTCGCCCTCGGGGCACCCCAGGGCAAGATTCTCGCCCTGGTCGTCACCCAGGGAATGCTACTGGTACTCTCGGGAATACTCGTCGGGCTAGGGGCAGCAGTTGTCCTCGCCCGCGCGCTCTCAAGCCTGCTTTTTGGCGTCAGCGCCTTCGATCTGCCCACCTTCGCCGCCGTCTCGGTACTGATTTTGGCCGTTGCCCTCAGCGCCTGTTATCTACCAGCCCGCAGAGCGACCCGCGTCGATCCGATGGTTGCCTTGCGCTACGAATAGTTCTGGTGTTCGGCCCATTCTTTTGCCGGACAGTTTAGATAGATAGTACCGGCGCAGCTATCGGGCAATTCCCGAGGCTGGGGTTAAGCTGGAGGTCCTGCAGCTGAGGCTTTTGATGGAAGAACGATTTGAGCAGGTCGAACAGCGCGTAGGGCAACATGGAGAACTGATAGCAGAGTTGCGGGCTGCCACCCTCGCCATCAGCCGGCAGGTCGGAGAATTGCAGCAGGCCACCGCGAACAATGCCCAGAATCTGGATCGACTGATTGGCATCAGTGAGCGGTTTATCACCGCGACCGCCAATAATCTGGCACGGCTCGACCAGACAATCGAAGAGCTGCGTGCCTCCAACCGTCGTCAGGAAGCCATAAAAGACTACCTGATTCGCCGAGATCAAGAGCGCAGCAACAACTGAGCTGATGCTCGTTTCCCAGCCGCTCAGTGCTCTGACTTTTGCTCGTGGTAGCTTGAAATCTTATCGTAGACTTCCTGGGGAAATTCGAGTTCGCGGTAGACATTGCAGCTATCAGGATTGTCCGGGTCCGGACAGATGGGAAAGTCCTGCTGCTTTTGAAATTCGAGGATGCGCTCGCGCCGGGGCGGGCTGTACTCGCGCTCCTCAACCTGCTGATAGAGCGAACGGGCCTCTGCCTCGCTGCAATTGGGATCTTTTTGCAGGTATTTGAGCAGTTCCTCCGGTTTTAAAAAGTGCCGGGCCACCATCACAAAGACCAACCGGCCATTGTGGCCAATATCTTGACCTGCTTCGAGCGCATCGATCAGGTGGGCCATCATTGGACTGTTGCGCAGTTGTTTAATCGTCATCTTGCCTGCCTCCCAAGCTGCCAGTGGCGCTGCCGGCCACCTGTCTCAGTGTCCTGCACCGTGCTTGCGCAAACGGTCCGTCGTCAGAGAGAAACAGCCCTCCGCCCCAGTGGAGATAGGAGCAGGCGTCCATGCCTGATAGTCTCCGGGCTGCCGTCGGCCCTTCAAAATCTTCCTAACGGCAGTACCCCTCTGTCCGCTATTTGCAGATAGTTGCCACAGGACGTTCAACAGCGAAAGACAGCGCAGGCGAATGTCCCAGAGCCAGTTGCAGTCGATGCCGTTTATTGAAGGCATTGCTGCTTCTGGTTGCAGGTTTTGTCCAGTCAGCACCTGTTAAACCCCGCTGCGGCCACCTCCGTCGCGCCCACTGTTGTGTGAAAGAGGTATTTCATGTCACAAGTCGGCTGCCCGCCGGTATCCACGCCCCTCGCCCAGGTGCTCAAAAGAATTGCCGCTCCTCCCCTGGTTTGTGCTGCCCCGACAGAACGGTGCGAAAGCTGTGTCATCGTCCCCGTGCGCGACGAGGCTGAACTTTTAGAGCAGACTTTAGCTGCCCTCGCTGGGCAGTGTACGCCGACGGGGGTGCCGCTTGATCCGCGCAGCTACGAGATCATCGTGCTTGCTAACAACTGCCGGGACGACTCGGCAGCAGTCGCTCGCCGCTTTGCTTCTACGCATCCTTATCTGCGCCTGCATACAGTCGAATTGACGCTTTCACCGGCAGAAGCCCATGTAGGACGCGCCCGCCAGCTGCTGATGGACGAGGCGTACCGCCGCCTTTATCGAGTCGGTCAGCCCAGGGGGGTGATCGCTTCGACGGACGGCGACAGCCAGGTATGCCCGCACTGGCTTTTCACGATTCGCTCTGAGATTTGCAAGGGGGCGGACGCGGTAGGCGGTCGCATTTTTACCCATCCAACCGAACGGGCCGCCCTCGATCCGGCGACGCGGCTGTGTTTATTGCGCGACGCCGGCTACCAGTACCTGGCAAGTTACCTGCAAGCCTGCATCGATCCGGACCCGTTCGATCCGTGGCCGCGCCATTACCAGCACTTCGGGGCGAGTTTTGCCGTTACTGCCGAGGCTTACGGACGCTCAGGAGGCATCCCGGCTGGGCGCACGCCCGAAGATGTCGCGCTGTATCGGGCGCTTTTGCGCACGGATGCTCGCTTTCGCCACGCACCGGGGGTACAGGTGACAACCAGTGCCCGCCGCCAGGGCCGGGCCAGCAATGGCCTCTCTGCCCAGCTCAACGCCTGGAGTGCCAGCGGCGACACCGTGCAACTGGTCGAGCCGGTGGCACAGTTGGAGGCCCGCTTTGGGGTCCGCCGCCGCCTGCGGCTGCTGTGGCAACAGGCCCAGCCTGTAAACGACTGCGACGATGGGGTGCTGCTGGCCCAGGAGCTGCAGGTGAGCTACCCCTGGCTTGCAGGTGAGGTGCAGCGCCATCAACCTTTTGGACTGTTGTGGGAACGGGTAGAAGCGGCGGGGCCGAAGCGCCTGCCCTGCCAGCCCATCGAGCGGGCGATCGAGCTGTTGCGCAGCCGGATCGCTTTCTGGCAGTCGCGCCGCGCCTGTCCGCTACGGGCCGGGTGGAGCTGAGGGCAGCCGCTCGAAGAGATCCAGACGGTACTGCTCTGCGCGTTGCCCCTGCAGGTGCTTGAGCTGAGCCAGCCCCACAAAGGCGTCGTGTACCTCATCCCCAGTGAGGGGGTAGTCTCTGGCAAAGAGCGTCCAGTGTACCAGCAGCAGGTGTCCTCCCGGTTCGAGGTGAGCAAGCATCAGCTGCTGGGCGGTGCGCAGTTCACTCCAGGACCAGTAGTACCCTACCTCCGAAAGGATGATCAAATCGAAGGAGCCGTCCGGGAAGCGCTCCGGCACCCGCATCCACTCGAAGTGAACCTGGGGAAGTGTGCGGCAGCGCTGCCGCGCCCGATCGAGTGCCTTTTGGCTCACGTCGATCGACAGAAGCGCCTCGCAGCGCCGGGCAAGGCGAGCGGTGAGCACGCCGATCGAGCAGCCGATTTCAAATCCGCGCCGATAGAGCGACCTGGGCAGTACCGCAAGGGTAGAACTGTACTTTTCGTCCTCGTAGGCGCTCGTCTCGAAGTTCCACGGATCGGCGCTCTCGCGGTAGAGCGCCTCGAAGTAGGCGGGCATCAGTGAGGGGCGTTCAGGCTGCATGGTGCCTCCAGATAACATTCCCAGGGCCGCTCAAAAAAAGCGAGCGTCTCGGGGGTGAGCCGAAATCCATCGGGGTCGTCGTCGATGAGGTCGCTGGTCTGGGAGCGATGGGCGGCGATGGCTGCGAGCTTGCGCTCGATCACCGCTGCGATGTCGAGCCGCCAGCTTCCCACTTCCCAGGGCTGCGGCAGATGCTGCGCTCCCCCCTGCTCCCAGAGCCAGATCGGATATTCCAGCCGGCGCTCGAAGCTCCGAAAGCCGCCGCTGGCTCGATACAGCAGATTCCAGGCTGCCCGGTGGTCGGCGTGGGGGTCGCGCCGCCACGGCAGGACAATCGCCCGCACTTCGATGGTCAGTTCGTCCAGGTAGCGGCGGCAGCGCTGAACGGCCCAGGCAAAGGCTTCGAGGTCCATCTCGAAGGGCACCGCCCCATCCGGCAAGCCTAAAAAAGTAATGCAGTCGCTTTCGACCCCAAGCACACCCAGAGCCTCCCGCGTCTCCGCCTCCCGCAGCTTGCGCAGGGCCGGGGCAGGCCAGCGGCGAGAACCGGGGTGGGAGCGGGTACCGTCGCTCACCACCAGCACCTCGACGGGAATATTTGCTTTGCGCAGTAGGGCAATTGCCCCGCCGCAGCCCAGGGTTTCGTCGTCGGGGTGGGGAGCGACGACCAGGGCAGGACCGAGTTGCTGGATTGCTGTAGATGGCAGCAGTGGTCCCTCCGGCACTGCCCTCGGGGCATTAGTGGAGAGCATCGTTCCAGAGGTTGCGGGCGGGTGCTTCCTGGGCGATGACATGGGCACCCAGTTGGGCCAGCGCAGCGTCCGGGGCGGGCTGACGCAGGTAGATTGTCAGATCCCGCACCAGGCGCTCGACCGGGTGGGGCCGGATAAGGCAGCGTGCGCCCAGTGATTTTTCGACCAGGCGCATCACCTCAAGGCAGTGCCCCTCGATCGCGGTGCGGACCATGTTGGCGTAGGCGACCAGGCTCTCGCCTTCCGCCTCGCCCTCGCCCGCTAAAAAGCGATCCAGCTGCGCTGCAGATCCTTGTAACCAGAGCCTGCCCCCCTCGCAGGCGATCGCCGCCTTTGCCATGCGCTCGCGCTGATAGGGATCACCCCCCCAGCCGCGTTCGCGCAGGTGGGAGCGGGCACAGTCGAGGAGCGCTTCTGCCCCTCCCAACTGCACCGCTGCGAAGCGGCTGACCCCGGCGGTGAGCCAGGGCTGGGCGTAGTAGTCGCCCGGTTGACCGAGCAGTGCCGCATCCGTCAACTCGACGCCGCTAAAATCGACTCGAAAACTGGCCGAAGCGCGCATCCCCAGGGGCTGCCACCAGCTTGTGTCCGTGCGCGTCCGCACCATCTCCATCGGCACGATCACCATCTGCCAGCCCCCGTCCGGCAGGGCCGCCCCGACGATGGGCCGCTCGATGTAACCGGCCCCGGAAGCGAAGGTCTTGGCTCCTTCAAGCCGATAGCGGCCATCGGCTAAGGGCAAAAGCTTCACCCCGTCCACCGACTCGGTGTTCCAGACGCCGTGGAGGCGCTGGTGCTCGCGGATATCTGTCGCACAGGTGCGAATTTGAGCGGGGCTTCCAAAAAGTCCGACGAGCTGCACGGCGTTGAGGTGCCCCTCGTAGATCCGACCGACTGCCAGGTTGCCGTAGCCGATCTGTCTGAGCAGTTCCAGCAGAGGCCAACTGCGGCCCACCTCGATGCCGAATCCCAAGCCGCCTCGATCGCAGGGGAGCGCAACCGATAGCAGACCTGCCTCTTTGATCCGGCGGAACTCCTCGACAGGAAAGCAGCCTTCCTCGTCGATGGCGGCAGCGTTGGCTGCACAAAAGCCGGCGATCCCCTCGGCACTCCGCAGAACTTCTGCTACGGCCAGTCTGTCGCGGTCCCGGTCCGCGATGTCAGCAAGAAATTGCGAAATAATATCTATGCGCTTATCCCAGCCAGACAGTTGTGGTTTCGTACAGATCATCCGAGTAGAGGTGCTTCGCCGTCCTCAGCCTCCAGGAGGAGTTCCCCTTGCGAAACACAGCGCCAGTGATCGTCTAAAAGGGCACGGACGTGCTAGCAAAGAGCAAGCAGGCAATCCCCGAGCTTGAAGATGACGACCGACTGGCTGGTGAGCGCTGCAATTCTGGCCGCCCTGGGTTCCGGGCTGATTGGGGGAGTGTTCTTTGCTTTTTCGACGTTCGTGATGGCGGCCCTTGCCCAGCTTCCGCCCCCCCAGGGAATCGCAGCGATGCAGTTCGTCAACATCAAAGTGATCAACCCGCTGTTTCTGGGCGTGTTTCTGGGAACAGCTCTGCTTTCGCTCGTCCTGCTCATCGCTGCTTTGACACACTGGCAGCAGGCCACCGCTTTGTATCTTTTGCTCGGCGCTCTACTTTATCTGGTTGGCACCCTGTTTGTGACCATTGCCTTCAACATTCCGCGAAACAACGCCCTCGCCGCCGTCGCTCCCGAAAGTGAGGAAGGTGCGCGCCTGTGGAAGCGCTATCTTCGGGAGTGGACCCTCTGGAATCATGTGCGCGGGGCAGCAGCTCTACTTGCGGCAGCAGCTTTTATACTTGCGGTACGCGGCTCTTTCTAAAAGACCTGTAGGACGCTGGGACGAGGCCAGTACCGTTGAAAAAATTTTTGATTGATAGTTAGATTGAAACTTAAGATTGAAATCTGTAAAAGAGCGTCTCGAATGCATTCAACGAAGCAATATTACAACGAGCTTTTAGGAGCCGTTTCCTCGTCCCCTAGATGAAGTCGAAATTCCTTTGCGGCTGAAAGTGGGTTTGGGTTGCGAACGCAAGCTGACAGCAGACGCATATCCAGGCCAGGCAGAAGTTCACTGCCCTCGATCGCTTCGTAGCCGGAAGTTTGAATCCATCGAACCGGCGACTCCTCGCGCAGATGATAAATTGAAAACTGGCTATTTTGCCAGGACCAGACTTCCTGGACCCCTAACCGTCGATAGAGTTCCAGATGATTGATGCTACCGCTAGTTACGACTACTTCGATTGCTAGATCTGGACAATCTTTATCCGAGCCGATGCAGTAGCTTTCATCCGGTTCTATGCCTGCTTGTTGTTCTTCGTTGCGAAGCGTAGTGGAGCCTGCAGGAAAATATTCGGTGTTCGTTTCGAGAAAGTAGACTTCCAGCAACGTACCGATCCGGGTCTTTGCGCTCTCGTGCCGACGACTGGGGGACACAATCTCCAACACTCCATCTAAGTAAGCGACCCGATAGTGAGCTGTTTCTCCTAGATCGCAAAGCAACACTTCGTATTGTGCCCAACGAACGTTGCTGATCGTCCGCCGTTCTTCAGGATCGTCGATTTGTAGGCGCTGGATTAAATCACCGGAGAGTACCATCTGAGCGCAATTTCTGGGTTTGAGCCTATTGTAGGGCGATCAAAATGCGACTTTACCCATAAAACTGCCGAAACGGCAGCTTTATGCTTCCAAATTTGGATGACATTTCCCGCTGCACTGACCGAATAGCCGGAGCAATCATACGCGTTACAGCGCCAATACCGAAGCCCTCGCGGCGGCTGCCCGGTGAACTCCCCCTCATTTCACTGGCATCTACGGAACACTCAGCTTGAAGATTGTCCCGCTTCCCTTCCTTCCGTATGCGGAAGTGGTGCCGTAGAAGCTGCCGTCGCTGCCCTGCACTAGACCGCCTGTGGGTTGCGCACCGTTGGCCGAGTTGAAGTTGACCAGGGTGGTGAGTTTACCCTCCGGCGTCACTTGGAACACCGTGCCACTGTCTGCGGTCCCACCGTAGCTGGTCGTGCCATAAAAGTTGCCATCGCTGCCCTGCACCAAGCCAGCATAAGCACGGTAGCCGTTAGAGCCGTTGAAATTGACCAGGACGGTGAGTTGGCCATCGGGTGTCACTCGGTACAGCGTGCCCCCATCTGAACTCCCACCCTGACTGGTCGTGCCATAGAAGTTGCCGTCGCTGCCCTGCACCAAGCCAGCATAAGGATACGCTCCCTTGGAGCTTTTGAAGCTCAGCAAGGTCGTCAGTTGGCCGTTGGGTGTGACACGAAAGACCGTGCCTGTGCCTGAAGCACCACCACCGTAGAAGGTCGTGCCGTAGAAGTTGCCGTCACTGGCCTGGATCAAAGTTCCCTTCGGCTGACCACCATTGTCGAAGTTGAAATTGACCAGGGTGGTGAGTTGGCCATCGGACGTAACTCGGAACATCGTGCCCCCATCTGCACTCCCACCTTCCGAGGCTGTGCCATAGAAGTTGCCATCGCTACCCTGCACCAAGCCAGCATAAGGATACGCTCCGTTAGAGCCGTCGAAGTTGACCAGGGTGGTGAATTTGCCGTTGCGCGTCAGCCGGAAGACTGTGCCTTTGCTTGCTGTCCCACCGTAGTAGGTCGTACCGTAGAAGCTGCCGTCACTGCCCTGCACCACACCAGAATCGGGGTGCGCTCCGTTAGAGCCTTTGAAGTCGAACAGAGTGGAGAGCTTGCCCTCGGGTGTGATCCGAAATACTGTGCCCTTGTCTGCAGTCCCACCATAGTAGGTCGTGCCGTAGAAGTTGCCGTCTCTCGACTGAACTAGAGTTGCAAAGGGGGTCTGCCCACTTCTTTTGTTGAACTGGCTCAGAGTGGTGAGTTGGCCATCAGGTGTCAGCCGGAACATAGTGCCCGTGTCTGCGGCTCCACCGCCGACGGTCGTACCGTAGAGGTTACCGTCCTTGGCCTGGATCAAATCACACTGGGGGTCAACACCATTGCTGCCGTTGAAACTAAGCAGGGAGGTGAGTTGGCCATCGGGCGTCACTCGGAAGGCCGTGCCCTTATCATCTATTCCACCAAAGCGAGTTACACCATAGAAGTTGCCGTCGCTGCCCTGCACGAGACCGGCCCTGGGTTCCCCACCATTGCTGCGGTTGAAGTTAACTAAGGTGGTGAACTCGCCATCGGGTGTTAGCCGGAAGATCGTGCCATCGTCAGTGGTCCCGCCATTGGTGGTGGTGCCATAGAAGTTGCCATCGCTGCCTTGCACTAGAGCAGCGTTGGCATCCCTACCATTGCTACGGTTGAAGTTGACTAGAGTGGTAAGTCCGCCCTCGGGTGTGATCCGGAATACTGTACCATCGTCATCGGTCCCACCGTAATTTGTAGGGCCATAGAAGTTACCGTCGCTGCCCTGCACCAGC
Organism: Gloeobacter kilaueensis JS1; assembly: GCF_000484535.1. Taxonomy (NCBI): domain Bacteria; kingdom Bacillati; phylum Cyanobacteriota; class Cyanophyceae; order Gloeobacterales; family Gloeobacteraceae; genus Gloeobacter; species Gloeobacter kilaueensis. The sequence goes on from NC_022600.1 coordinate 4,583,923, forward strand.
TCAGTTCGGGGCCGCCGACCATTGCTGCCTGTAAAGCTGACCAGGGTGGTAAGTTGGCCATCGGGCGTCAGCCGGAACACAGTGCCCTCATCTGCGCTCCCACCTCTCAAGGTCGTGCCGTAGAAGTTACCGTCGCTGCCCTGCACTACTCCAGCGTTGGGGTCCGCTCCGTTAGAGCCTTTGAAGTTGACCAGGGTGGTGAGTTGGCCACCAGGCGTCAGCCGGAACACAGTGCCCTTATCTGCGCTCCCACCGGAGCTGGTCGTGCCGTAGAAATTGCCGTCGCCAGCCTGTATCAGTTCGGAACTGGAGTACGCACCGTTGTTACCGTTGAAGTTGACCAAGGTGGTGAGTTGGCCATCGGGCGTCAGCCGGTATACCGTGCCGTAGTTTCTAGACCCACCGTAGCTGGACCCGCCATAGAAGTTGCCGTCGCTGCCCTGCAGTAGCCCGCAAGGAGTAATGGGCGGTCGGAGGAAATCGAACAGGGTGCTCAGTCGCTGCGCCTGTGCTGGGCTCGATAGCGACCAACACACCAGTACCAGCAGCACCGACCACCACTTCAAGCTACCAAAGCACCGATTCTGCCGTGAGAAGGGCCGGTCTCGATAGCCGCGTTCGTCCGCAGAACCGACAGGGAAAGTGCAATCACGAAAAAGGTAAGAGTACATCATTATTTATCGTGGCAAGGTGACAGGAGTTAGTATAAACGAGTAATGCCAGCGCAAGCTTGTCCAGGAAAAGAGTGCTCAGTCCTGCGAGAGTGCGGGTATCCAGGGCGAGCAACTGCTGAATGCTCCTGTCCTGAGCGTCTGTTGTTAGCCCCAGCAGCTGCTGTGCCAGTTCCAGCAGTGCTCGGCCATCGCTGCTACTGCCGCTGCAACTGGTTGCCGTGCTGTTGGACCTCTGCCAGTTGCTCCTCCAACTCCTTGACCCGTGCGGGCAATCGGGTCGCCGCCTGCCGCACGTCTCCTAGTTGTTGGTGCATGGGGATTGCTTGGCCTGTGGGTGGTGATGGTCCTCTGAAAAATAGCTAAAGGTGGGCGCTGTCCCAGCTGAGTGTCAGCAGCTTTATGGTGCGAGTTTCAACTTTCTGCAGAGATATGCTTTCAAAGTGTAGACAGTGGACAAACAGCCAGAAGCTGAAAGGCTGATTCTCTCGTAGGTTAACGGCAGGTTTATGCTTTCAGTCGCGGTGAATTTATGGGTAAAGTCGCGCTGCTTCAAGAAAAGGGATGATCGAACACGCGGGCCAGTTCGCCTTTGCAGCGGTGACAGTTCAGGCTGCCGGGGAGCACCTTGGCGTTGCAGTGGGGACAGAGGGTGTAGATGTGCTGGGCGAGGGAGCTGCCGCACTGCCGACAGTGGGAGGTGTCGGGCAGATTGGGCGCAAAGCAGTCCGGACACTCGCCCGCCTCCAGGTGGGGCGTCTGACCGACCAGAAAGGTGAGGCGGCGGTTCGCGAGCCAGACCAGACCCGCCAGTAGCGGAATCACGAACAAGGCGATCCAGGTGCGCGGAAAGAGGAAAAAGTCGTAGGCAGCGTGGGCGATCCCACCCAGAAATACAGTCACGATCAAAAGCCGGTAGCGCCCCGGCCCGCTACCGAAGCGGGCTCTAGCGAGGCCATAGCCCCAGAGGGCTGCGAAGGTGAGGTGCCCCGGCACAGTCAGGAGCGAGCGCAGGACGATCACGCCGGGGCCGTAATGAATCATATAAAGAATGTTCTCAAAGGCAGCGAAGCCAAGAGCGACGCTCATCGCGTAGATCATCGGGTCGATCGGTTCGTCCACCTCCGGCTGCCGGTGGGTGAGCCAGAGCGTCGCCATCAGCTTGCAGCTTTCTTCATTCAGACCAGCGAACAACGCGGGGACCAGGGCCGACACCCAGGGCAGCACCGGCGCATCGAAGGTAATGCCAAGCCAGCTAAAGAGTCTGTCGTTGAGAAATCCGGCGACAAGGGCACTGACGAGGCCACCGACGAGGCCAGTGCGCAGCAGCAGACCAAGGGGCTCAGGTTCGATACGATCGAAGCGGCGCAGCACCCAGAGCCAGGCTCCAGCGCTCAACAGCGAAGCAAAAATAGCGAGGGCAAGTTGTTCCACCGGGGAGCCTGTCTAGAACCGTCCGAGGCTGCCATCTGCATTATCGACCGGGCAGCATTGCTCAGCAATCGCTATTAGCCGGAAGCGTCCAGGGCTATGCAGGCTTTTAGTAGCTGCCGGCAAAGCTGGCAAGTTGCTGGTTGGCGACCCACTCCAGGAGCAGGCCGACGGCGCTCTGGTGCTGGCGGGCAGATTCCTCCAGGCCCAGATCCCGGCAGAATTGCTCGATCTGCTCGTCGGCGACGGCAAGCAGCGCCTCGTCGGGCACCAGGGCCGTGATTGCCGCGTAATCGCCGGAAGCGGGGCCGATCCCTTCGATGTGCTCATAGACGAAGTTCAACGGCACCTGCTGTCCAAAACCGTGCCAGCGGGTCTGAACGGTGGCGACCACCGGCACCGCCAGCTGGTGAAAGCGGGCCAGAAACGCACCGTGTACGAGGGGGCTTACGGCCTCCTCGACGAGGCGGTGGCTGATGCCGGGGCCATAATCGCGGCGGGCCAGTTCGTAGCTGACCTGGCCCGCTGCCTCCCGGCGGCGCAGGCGCAGGTACTGGTGGGGACCGAGGACTTCGAGGTAGTGATCGCTCAGTTGGGCTACCGCTTCGCTGCGAAAGCCCTGCGCCACAATCTGTGCCTCCAGTTCAGCGCGCTGCCCCGGCTGCAGACGATAGCGCCGCTCCAACTCCAGCGCTCCGGTGGGCCGCTTGTTGGCCTCAAATAGCTCCCGGTCGTCTATGCTCCCCGGCCAACTTACCCAGGCAGCGAGGGCGCTCTGGGTAGATTCAGCCAGCAGTCGGGCTTTGAGCCGCCGGAAGCGGCGCAGGGCGTTGCGCCGATCGGCGCGCACGAGGGCAGCGAGCCGGGGAAAGGGCTGCTGCCAGGGGGTAGGTTCCCCCAGGGGTTCACTGTGCAGTTGCGCCAGCAGCACGTCGCAGTCGTGGATGATCCCCAGTTCTTCCTGCACGCGCTTCAATTCAGAGTGGATCGAGCGCACCGCCCGACCGTAGCAACTCAAGAAAAACTCGAAGCTGTAGCGCACCCGTTTGACGGCGATGCGCAGGTCGTGCAGGGTTTCGCTGTCGGGTTCCGACCAGCCAGGATGGAGCCACAACCCGGCGAGGGCGCTCTTCAAAAAGGCCGGCAGCAGGTGATAGAGGCTCTCCTCCGTCCCCCGCCGGTACTTTGGCTGCGCCAAAAATTCGGCGTACCCCGCCTTGAAGCGCTCGTAGTCCGGTCCATCGAGGTAGCGCAGCATCGCCGTGCGCGCCGATTTGCGCTGGTTTTCGAGGTAAGCGAGCAGGCGGTCGAGGGCGGCCTGCTCGTTTTCAGGCAGGTTGCGATAGCAGCGCTCGCGCAGCCATTCGATCTGCACGTCGAGGTCGCGCACGACTCCCAGCACCGCCGCCAAAGGTGCCAGGGCCCGGCGGCGGGCCGACTTTGGCAGCTTGAGGGCAGGCTCGAAAATACGCAGTGCAGATCGCAGGCGTCTGAGGCCAACGCGCATCTGGTGGAGCTGTTCGAGGTCGCTGCCCTCGCGGGTACCGGCCTCGTGCTTGAGGATGCGCCGCACCTCTTCGCTGAGAACCTGTCGTGCCGCCTCGCTCCAGGGAGCGCTCGCTTGAAGTTTTGGCATAGAAGTCGGTTTGAGCCTGGGAGTGTCTAATAAAATAGTTAAGTCAGGCTGGCGAACGGTACTCGCCAATCGCTACAATACGACACATTGACGGACATCCACTGGAGAGCGCTATGGGACTATTCGATCGGATCACGGCAGTTCTCAAGTCGAATCTGAACAGCGTGGTCACCAAGGCCGAAGACCCTGAGAAAATGCTGAATCAGACGGTCAACGACATGCAAGAAGACCTCGTTCAGCTGCGGCAGGCCGTTGCCCAGGCGATCGCCAGTGAAAAACGTATAGAGCAGCAATACCTCCAGGCCCAGGCCCAGGCCGACGAGTGGCAGCGCCGCGCCGCCCTGGCCGTCTCCAAAGACAACGACGATCTGGCCCGCGAGGCGCTGCAGCGGCGCAAATCCTTTGCCGAGAGCGCCGTCGGTCTCAAAAACCAGCTCGACCAGCAGCGCCAGACCGTCGCCAAGCTCAAGACCAACCTGACCGCCCTCGAAGGCAAAATTTCCGAAGCCAAGGCCAAAAAAGATCTGCTCGTGGCCCGCGCCCGCTCCGCCAAGGCAACCGAGCAGATCAACCAGACCCTCGGCAAGGTCAATACCAGTGGCTCCTTCGCCACGTTTGAGCGGATGGAAGAAAAGGTCAACGAGCTGGAGGCCCGCTCCCAGGCAGTGGCCGAGTTGAGCACCGACTCCCTCGAAGACCAGTTCAAGGCTCTCGAATCCGGCGGTGGAGTCGAAGACGAACTGCTCGCCCTCAAATCCCAACTTGGCACCCAAAAGTCGCTGCCTGCTGCCGAGACCGACAAGCCCTGAGTTGCCGCACAAAACTCTACGGTTGGCACCAGGAACAAAGCCGATCATCGCTGCCTTCCCTTGGTCTATACTCGGTAAAATGTTCGTCCAGGTGAAATACTGGAGCGATGAATGCCGCGACGACTGGATTGATTGCTCTGGAGGCATTTTTGAAGCTTCCAGAAACAAAACCTGCCAGCGAATACATAGACGGCGAGATCATCCAGAAACCGATGCCCAAAGGCAGACACAGTCGTTTGCAGGCCAGGCTCTGTACCGTCGTCAACGCAGGGGCAGAAGGACAGAAGATTGCTTACGCTTTTCCTGAACGGCGCTGCAGCTTCGGGGGACGCTCGATTGTCCCTGATATTTCGGTATTGGGGCAAGGAGGTTCTGCCGGTCCTGCCGGAAATCGGACTTGCTCTCACCGCTAGCCAGGTGTTCGGTTGGCTTAAGCTGAACAGTTGAGGAGCAAGCATGGCCGAATCCTACAAGCAGCAGGTAGCCCAGCTGTACAGTCGCCGCAGCGAGAGCTACGGCATAGACGACTGGCATCGGCCTATGGCCCGCAAACTGGTCGATTGTGCCGGTTTGCAGCCGGGCTGGCGCGTGCTCGATGTGGCCACCGGCACGGGACTTGCGGCCTTTGCCGCAGCGGAGCGCGTTGGAGCCGGTGGTTCGGTGCTGGGTGTCGATATTTCGGAGGGAATGCTCGCTGTCGCCCGCAGGCAGATTCCTCAACCGGGCAGTGCGCCCTGCCAGTTTGAGTTGATGGACATCGAAATAGCGGTATTTGCAGACGCTGCCTTCGATGCTGTCCTCTGCTCATCGGCAATCGTCTGGCTCGCCGATATTCCCGCTGCTTTGCGCCGCTGGCACCGCTGGCTTGCCCCCGGCGGTGTGCTCGCTTTTCACGCCTTTTCGGAACGATCTTTCGTCACCGGTTGGGTGCTTCAGCAACTGGCGGTCCGCCACGGTGTCCCGTTAAAGGGCTTTCACGCCCTCACCGGCAGTCCGGAGCGCTGCATCGCCCTCGTCGAAGCGGCAGGATTTGAGGATGCTGTCGTCACAATCGAGGACCGCAGCAGCTATCTCAGCCTCGCCGAGGCTCAAAATCAGTACGGCCGCATTCTCACTGGTCCGTTTCCCCAGGCTCCCGTCGCCGGTTCGCCCTTCGACAGTTTGAATCCAGCGGAGCGCGCCGCTCTGCAGGCAGATTACGAGGCAGAACTGACGGCCCTGGCAGGCGATCGGGGCGTCTGGAACGAGAACGTCACCTACTACGTTGTCTGCCGCAGACCACCCGTCAGTTGACAGTTAATGGTTGCCGCTGCTCGTCGATGATCGGTTCCTCGAAGAAGACCGGGCCCTCGTCGCGGACCCAGAGGCGGATGAGCAGGCGCTTGCGCTCCGGTTCGGGGGCATCGACAAAATCTGTGCGGGCGTGGCCGGTCTCAAAGTTGTTGACGAACTGGACCTGACCGCGTTCGAGGCGATACTCGCACCACAGTTGGGGCCGAGAAGTTGCTTCTTTGAGGGCAACGAGGGCTGCTTCGGTCTCAGGGTCGATGGGTTCGCCGGTTATCGCGTAGCCCCGGCGGATGAGGGTGACGTAGCAGCGCACCTGCAGGCGGCCCTCGTAGGCAAAGACCGGATAGTAGCTCACTCGCGGGGCGTCCGGGGCGTGCTCCATCTGCCGGTTAAACGGAAAGGGCCGGTACAGCCGGGGCAGGTGCTGGGGATACTCGGCCAGCAGCAGATTATAAAGAGACGGATAACTTAAAAGGCGGCTCAGACCACCGCTTAGAGCCGGTCTCAGGCACAATAGCCCAACATAGCGCGGCGGCCAGTCAGAGAAGATGTTGTCGCTGTGGAAGGTGATATCGACGCTCGTCACCGAGGCGCGCACGCCGTACTCGTAAGCTGCCCCCGTGTCGGTCACCTCGTAGATCATCGTGCCGTCCCACTTCTGGGGCACCGGGCGGCCCAACAGCGAAGCGAGGATCCAGTAGAGGACCGTCGCCTCCGGGTCGCTCATCTGCTCGACAGGCAGCCGGTCGATGACCGCGTGCAACGCGCCGTGTTCGAGAATCCAGCGCACCCGCTCCATCAACTCGCGGGTGTGGGGCATCTCGAAGTGCTCGGGGCGGCGCAAGAGCAGCGGCAGTGGGTGCCTGCGCATAAAAGCGACGAAATTCAGCATCTCCTCCCGGCAGGCGGTGCTCACCGGCACCCGCCAGTCGCGCTCGTCGATCGTGGCAGCCGTCCAGGCTTTGCGGCCCTCGAACGGGCGGGTCAAAATCGCAGGACTGTGACTCACGGTATCTCACTCCCCTGGGGTACAGGTCTATCGGTTCTGGCTGGTAGCGGACCGTTGCCGCCCAGTACCCGATCGAGAATGTCGCCTACCAGTTCGGCAAAGGCGGCGCTGCTGCGCAACCGGGGACGGGGCAGATCGACGCTTTGATCGAGGGCGAGCCGGCCCTGCTCGATGAGCACGATCCGATCGCACAGGGCAACTGCCTCCTGGACATCGTGGGTGACGAGCAAAGCCGTAAAGCGGCGCTCCAGCCACAGATCTTCGATCAGCTTTTGCATCTCCAGGCGGGTGAGGGCGTCGAGGGCACCGAGCGGTTCGTCCAACAACAGCAACTGGGGTTCGCTCGCCAGGGCACGGGCGAGAGCCACCCGCTGACGCTGGCCGCCCGAGAGCATCCGGGGCCAGTCACCGGCGCGCTCGGCCAGGCCAACCTGTTCGAGCGCCCACCGCGCCCGCTCGCTCGCCTCGCCTTTGAGGCCCAGGGCAACGTTGTCGATCACCCGCTTCCAGAGCAACAGCCGCTCGTCTTGAAACATCACTCTGACATTCGGATCTGGGGCTTTGAGGAGGCGACCGTCCAGGTGGATGCTGCCTGTGGTCGGCAGATCGAGGCCCGCCACCAGCTTGAGCAGCGTGCTCTTGCCGCAGCCGCTGCGGCCAATCACCGCCACAAATTCGCCCGGCTCCACCTCCAGGTCGATAGCTTCGAGCACTCGGCGGCTGCCGAAGTTTTTGGAGAGGTTGTCGATTTGCACGCGCATCGGGCCTGCTCCTCAGTTCTGGTAGTTGGGATGCCACTGGAGCCAGCGCCGCTCCGCCAGCCGCGCCGCTGTGTCGGCGGCTTTGCCCAGTAGTGCGTAGAGCAGAATGCTGAAGACGACGACATCGGTCTGCATAAATTCGCGGGCGTTCATCGCCATGTAGCCGATCCCGGCGTCGGCGGCGATCGTCTCAGCCACGATCAGCGTCAGCCACATCACCCCGAGGGCAAAGCGCACCCCCACCAGAATCGAAGGCAACGCCCCCGGCAACAGGATCTGCCAGAAAAGTGCTCCCCGCGTCAGCCCGTAAATCCTGCCCATCTCCACCAGCCCCGGATCGACGGTGCGAAAACCGTGAAACGTATTGATGTAGATCGGAAAGAAAACCCCCAGGGCGACTAGAAAGATCTTCGCTTCCTCGCCGATGCCAAACCAGAGGATGACGAGCGGAATCAAGGCCAGATGCGGAATGTTGCGGATCATCTGCACCGAGGTGTCGAGCAACTTTTCGCTCAGTCGGGAGGTGCCGTTGAGCAAACCCAGGGCAAAGCCGATGCTGCCGCCGATCAAAAACCCGAGGGCGGCGCGACCAGAACTCACTCCCAGATTCTGCAACAGCTCACCTTTGCGCGCGAGCTTCAGCGATGCTTCGATCACCGCCAGGGGAGCGGGCAAAATGCGCGCCGCAATAAGCCCATCCTGGGACAGCCACTGCCATAGCAGAATAATAAATATTGGCACCAGCCAGTTCACCCAGGGCCAGCGCTTCCAGTCGTTCGCTATTTTCATTGCCATCCCTCCACTGCGATCGAGCTTACTTGCCGCTCCAGACTGCACTCTTGATATCGATCGCCTTCGGAATCAGCCCGAGCCGAAAATAGGTATCCGCCACCTGCTGCTGCTCGGCGATCACCGGCGCTTTGATGGGCAGGGCACCGTAGCGCTCCTTGCGCTTTTCGGCCAGCTCGACGATGCCAAGGTCGATGCCGTACTCGGGAGCGAGCAGTTTTGCGACGGCCTGGGGGTTGGTCTGGGCCCAGTCCGCCGTCTTCTGGATCTCTTCGAGAATTGGTTTAATCAGGGCTGGCTGGCTCTGGACGAAGGCGCGGTTGGCCAGATAAAACTCGCGGAAGGGCGAGAGGTTCTTGCCGGTGGTGAGTACGCGGGCGTCGAGATCTTTTTGGGCCGCTGCGTAGAACGGATCCCAGATCGACCAGGCATCGACGCTGCCCCGCGCAAAGGCGGCGCGGGCATCGGCGGGCGAGAGGTAGGCCCACTGGATATCCTCGGGTTTGAGCCCGGCAGCGGTGAGCGCCTGCACCAGCAGATAGTGGCCGCTCGTCGCTTTGCCCACCGCCACTTTTTTGCCCTTGAGATCTGCAATGCGCTTCACCGGCGAATCTTTGGGTACCAGAATCGCCACACTCTCGGGGCTGGGTTTGGTACTCGCCAGATACACCAGATCCGCTCCAGCGGCCTGCGAGAAGATGGGCGGCGACTCGCCCGCGTGGCCCAGATCGAGGCTTCCAGCGCGCAGTGCCTCCATCAGGGGCGGCCCGGAGGTAAATTCGATCCACCGGACCGTGACGCCCTGGGGAGCGAGGCGCTTTTCGAGGTTGCCCCGCTCCTTGAGAATCGTCAGATACCCGGACTTTTGATAGCCGATGCGCAGCGTCACCTCGGCAGAAGCCGAAAAACCACAGGCAAACAGAAGGCAGACAGTCACGAGAAGCGTTGCAATGTTCAAGCCCAGGGGACGAATGGCAGTACGGCAGAGAAGCTTGAAGCTGTATATGTCAGGGCATTTCATAGCTGGGGGAGACACCTGCGGGACAAATGAACAAAAATATGAGCGAAGAGCCCCTTTTGCAAGGAATTCCACGCTCAGCAGCAATATGCCACGGGCAAAATGATCTGGCAAGTTGCTGGACAACTTGCGTAACCAGGTCCACGTTCTAGTGAAAATGAGTACTTTTTCCTGCTGCACTCGCCTTTAGTGAATCGGCTTGTTAACCATCCGCAAGCGAGAAGCGCACCACGCTCAGCCTGTCGGATCGGCGATCCGGCCCATGAACAACAGTGCTCCTGAAGTGTTGTCGCGGATGGCGATGAAGAAGGGCCGATCGACGATCATCTGGAAAGGCGGAACTGGCTGCATCACAGCTGTTGCCCGCATAATCGCCCCCGTGGCTGCCGCCGCCTCGGTGCCCTCCTCATTGACATCGATGTAGCTCTTGTGGATGACCTCATAAAGAAAGGCCGGCTCACGGCTCATCGCCCGAAAGTCCGCCTTTGAACTGAAGGCAATGCCCATACCGAGGATTGTCAGCGCCTTTTTGAGGGCGATGGCGTACTCAATCTTGAAGCGGGGCAGGGCCAGACTGCCGGATCGGCTGGCAAACTGCGTCAGCCATTTTTGGAAAGTCTGGCCATTCAGTTGTTGCTCAAAGGTGGCCAGATCTGGCTTCGGCAAGAAGATGTACATGCCCAGATTGGGATTGGCGTAGGGCAGGCGCACCGCCTGAAAAGCCTCGTTCTCCAGGTACTCGAAGCGGCCTGTCTGGTTCATGAAGGGCAGATCCTTTTGTGGTCCGGCTGCCAAATGAAAAGGACGGTTGCGCGTTGCCTTCGAGTCGAATGTCCGCTGCCAGGCCGCTTTGAAGTAGACGGCGTTGACGAGGACCAGCAGCGCGCTTCTGAGATCGTCGGGGGCAACGATTTTGGCGATCTTACCGTTGGTCTTTTGCTCGACCCAGCGGTTAATGGTCTGGGCCGCCTCCGGCTGGGCAAAGTTCAACTCCTCCGCCTGTGCCCGGTAGTACTGGCGCGCCAGGTTCGTAAACTCTGCTTCGATGGCAACTCCTTGTTGCGACCAGAGGGCGTTGGCAATTTGCAACTGCACTTTGGCCTCGTGGCTTTCGAGGGCGCTCAGCAGGGCGGCACTTTGCTGGTTGAGGGCTGGGCTATCGAGCTTACCCAGGGCGAGAGTCTGGGCGATGGCGGTGCGGGTCGCCCCGGCAGCTCCGTTTTCGACCATTGTCAGCACCAGGGCGATGCTCAAAGGCGAGAGGAAGACGTTGCGCCCGGCATCCTGCTTGATTGCCTGGGCAAACAGGTTGAATCCAAATTCAGTTTGGGCCTGGGCGAGGGTCGTGTTCATCGTCGTCTCCTGGGCAAGACTGCGCCGGTGGGGTCCGAGTAGGGCCAGTAGAAGGCCGGCGCGCAAAACGGTCGAGCGGCGCAGGCGGAGGTTGGCAGATCCTGGAGCTGCAAGCAGAAAGTCGTTTTCAGGCGGGGTTTTCATTGTCGGTTCTCCCAGCATGGAGCACGTCCTTTAGGCATCGTCCGGCTCGATCTCAAGTGCGCGAAAGCGACAATCTGCCTGCGCAACCGCGCAAGCTAGTACAGCGCCTTGCAGCTTCCCTGGGCGCGCAGTCTGTCGATCGCCTTGCTGTAGTCGGTGCGGCTCGGGTAGCCCCGCTCGACTTTACCGGCGGCGTCGATGATCAAGTAGGGGGTGGTGAGCTTCTCGCAATTTTTTGCCAGATCGAGGTCCACCCGCACCGTCACCTCGTCGATGCCGCCGGTCTTGCGCTCCTGGAGGGCGTATTTTTTGACCGCAGCGACAATCTGCTCGTCGCTCGCCCGCGCCGGAACGCTGGCGTAGACCAGTTGCCTGGAAGCACTCGTCGTGCTCACGCTGCGCGCGCGCAGGACGGTAATCGGCACCTCAGCCGCCCAGGCCATCGTCGTCCACAGCGCGCCGACGATGGCAGCAAACACGATTTTGTCAAAGTTCAAAGGCTCCTCCTGATGGGCCTGCGGGTCGATTGTACTGCTGCGTGCCGTCCAAAATCGGCAGTCTTGATCGCTCGATCTTTTCTAGACTGGATCTGGAGAGGTTTTCTACAAGAAGGGGCACCATGCCGAAAGCAACCTGGAACGGAGTTGTCCTCGCCGAGGGTGACAAGTACGAAGTGGTCGAAGGAAACATCTACTTCCCGCCCGAAGCGCTCAACAAGGAGTACTTTCAGCAGAGCAACACCCACACCACCTGTCCCTGGAAGGGCGTGGCGAGCTACTACGATGTCGTCGTCAACGGCAAAGTCAACAAGGACGCCGCCTGGTACTACCCGGCTCCAAAGGACGCCGCCAAGAACATCACTGGATACGTCGCCTTCTGGAAGGGCACAAAGGTCGAATCGTAGATGGCTCATCGCAGCGGCACATTTGCGATCGGCGCTTTGCTACTCACGCTGCTGGCGGGGGTCGGCCCGGCCCTGGGGCTTTCTCCCGCCATCGCTGCTTTCGCCGTCGTGATGGGCCTCGGGTTTTTCTTTTTCGATCGCATCTTTTTTCAGGGACGGCTGCTGACGCTGGTTGCCGGATTGGTTCAAGAACGCCAGAAAGGGTGGCGCGAACGGGTGGCCTGCCACGAAGCGGGCCATCTGCTAGTCGCCCACCGGCTCGGTATCGCCGTCGAGGACTACACGCTCGGAGCCTGGCAGACTTTCCAGCGGGGCTATCCCGGCAGCGGTGGAGTGGTACTCGCTGTACCTGCCCGGCTTGACAGCGATCGAATCGAAGCTTACTGCGCTACCTGGCTTGCAGGCGGGATGGCTGAGCAGATGGACTACGGCAAATCTATCGGGGCCGAAGAAGATCTCCAAAAAATTCAGCTATTGCTCGCGGCAGCCCAGCGCAGCGGTATCGCCCCGGCCCGCACCCTGCGCAATCGGGCCGAACGGCTTGCCCGTTCGCTGCTGGTAGCTGAAAAAGACCTGCACAAAAAGCTCACCCAGCAACTTCTAGCCGGGCGCGACATCGAGGGGTGCATCCAACTGCTGCAAGCTCAGCAGGCGTAATGACGATTACTGCAGTCCTCTTGCCAGGTGCTCGAAGTACTTGCTCGCCTCACCGGCGGCTTCGGGACCGACCACACCGGCGACCACCTCGCGCAGGGCGTTGATGCCCTTGACGGTGGCGTCGATCGGCACGCCGAGGGAGGTGTAGGTCTCCTTGAGGCCGCTCAGCACGTACTCGTCGAGCAGGCTGGTGTCACCGGCGACCATCGCAAAGGTGGCGTAGCGCAGGAAGTATTCCATGTCGCGGATGCAGGCGGCGAAGCGGCGGGCGTAGTACATATTGCCGCCGGTACGGGTGAGGCTGCTGTAGAGCAAAGCTTTGGCCGCTGCTTCTTTGATGATCGACTGGGCGTTGGCGCTGATCGCGGCGGCGGAGCGCACCCGCAGTTCTCCGGTGGCAAAGTAGGCTTTGAGTTGATCGATTGCGCCGGTGTCGAGATATTTGCCCTGGGCGTCGTACTTGGCGATGACTGCACTGATGGCGTCTTTCATAAAATCCGTCGTGCCAAAAGAGTTCTCCTTCGGTCGAGTGTACCTCTAAATTACCGATCTCAGGACGATTTGCGGCCTATAAATTCGACCTTCAACTGGTCGCCGGGCTTGATCTGCAGTTTGCTCGCGGTACCGGCATTCAATTCGATCACCTGATCGATGCGGGCGAAGGGATCGCTGGGGCCGTAGGTCGGGCAGGTCTCGCTTTTGCAGGGAGGAACGTCCCTTGCAACGTCGATTACCCTGCCCTTAAAAGCGAAGATCATATCGAGGGGGATGAGGGTGTTGCGCATCCAGAAGGCAACCGGTCGGGGCGGGTTGAACAAGAAGATCATCCCCTGATCGGTGGGTAACTCGGTGCGGAACATCAGGCCCGTCGCCTGCTGCTGGGGTGAACGGGCCACTTCGAGCCTAATTGCCTGGGTGCGAAAAGCGACCTGCGCCTCGATCGGCAGCGACTGGGGCCGGCCCATCTCCTGGGCAGCGCAACCGGCGGCGCTCAAAGCGATCACAAGGCCAAGGCCGACAGTTTGATGGCAAAGTCTGATCATGCCGCTTATCGTGCCATACTCGCCCGCTCTCCCACCAGATCCGCCCAGTGGGTCGGTCTATGATGGTGAAACTGCGCTCAATTGTTTTATGCGTACCGACTATTGCGGCAAGCTCACCGCCGAGCACACTGGCAGCACCGTCACCCTCTACGGCTGGGTCGATCGCCGCCGCGACCACGGCGGTGTGATCTTCCTCGATCTGCGCGATCACACCGGCATCATCCAGGTGGTCGCCGATCCGGTACGCACCCCTGAAAGTTTCAAGTTGGCTGAATCGCTCAGAAGCGAGTTCGTGCTCAAGGTCGAGGGCCGGGTGAGCGCCCGCCCCGAAGACAAGGTCAACCCCCGATTGGAGACGGGCGGCCTGGAAGTCTACGCCGATGGGCTCGTCGTGCTCAACCGGGCCGAGACGCCGCCTTTTTCGATCGCAGAGGACGACGAAGTAGACGAAAAATTGCGCCTGCGCTTTCGCTATCTCGACCTGCGCCGCCCCCAGATGCAAAAGAACCTGCGGTTGCGGGCCCGCGTCGTGCAGTTGATGCACAGCTATCTTGACAACCTTGGCTTCGTCGAGGTCGAGACGCCGATGCTCACCAAATCGACGCCGGAAGGGGCGCGGGACTATCTGGTGCCCTCGCGGGTCAACCCCGGCGACTGGTACGCCCTGCCCCAGTCGCCGCAGCTCTTCAAGCAGCTGCTCATGGTCTCGGGCTTCGACCGCTACTACCAGATTGCCCGCTGTTTTCGCGACGAGGACCTGCGCGCCGATCGCCAGCCCGAATTTACCCAGCTCGACATGGAGATGAGCTTTCTGTCGCTCGAAGAGATCCTCGAACTCAACGAGGGACTCATCCAGAAGATTCTGGGCGAGACGCTCGGGCTCAAATTGCCCAGTCCTCTGCCGCGCCTGAGCTATCAGGAGGCGATGAGCCGCTACGGCTCCGACAAGCCCGATACGCGCTTTGGACTGGAACTGGTAGATGTCTCGGATCTGTTTATCAACTCCAGTTTTCAGGTACTCTCCAGTGCGATAGCTGCCGGTGGCCGCGTCGTCTGTCTGCCGGTGCCGGATGCGGACGGGATCACCAATACCCGCGTCAAGCCCGAAGGCGATCTGTTTGAATTCGTTCGCCAGTTTGGGGCCAAAGGACTGTTGTTTGCCCGCGTGCGCGAGGGCGGCCAGCTCGATACGATCGGAGCCTTTGGCAAGAGCCTCACCCCCGAGATCGCCGCTGGTCTCATCGAGCGCACGAGCGCCAAACCGGGCCACCTGCTTCTTTTTGGTGCGGCGGACGGGGCGACGGTGCTCGATTATCTGGGGCGATTGCGCCTCAAGCTGGGCGAAGAACTCGACCTCATCGATCCCAACCGGCACGATCTGCTCTGGATCACCGACTTTCCGATGTTCGAGTGGAACGCCCTTGAAAAGCGCCTCGAAGCGCTGCACCATCCTTTTACGGCCCCCCGGCCCGAGGACGAGCACGATCTCAAGACCGCCCGCGCCCTCGCCTACGACATCGTCTGGAACGGCGTCGAAATCGGCGGCGGCTCACTGCGCATCTACCGGCGCGAATTGCAGGAACGGGTCTTCGAGACGATTGGTCTGAGCGAAGAAGAAGCTCGCGCCCAATTCGGCTTCCTGCTCGATGCCTTCGAGTACGGCACCCCTCCCCACGGCGGCATCGCCTACGGCCTCGACCGGCTGGTAATGCTGATTGCCGGGGTGGACTCGCTGCGCGAGGTGATCGCTTTTCCAAAAACCCAGCGCGCCCAGGATCTGATGCTCTCAGCGCCGTCGGCGGTGTCCGAAAAGCAGCTTAAAGAACTGAATGTCCGTTCGACGTTGCCGCCCCAGGGCATGGCAAAAAGCTAACCGGGCGAACGTAATCCAGTTAACCGACACAATCCCCCAACGGATCCGACCCTGGTAAGAGCGGGGTTGCATCGGCAGTGCATCGAGGGAATTGTCTGGCTCTGCTTTGCTAAGGTGCGTACATTTTTTTACGCACTTAACTCTTTTGGGCCAATGCCGAATCAGTTTTAGGGGTGGCAAGATGAATCTTCCACCTCGCTGCATAAAGTGTCCAGACGTTGTCTAACCGTCAGGCAGTTCATCCATCTGCTTTTGACAGTGACAGCTCTCCTTGCAAGTGTGTAGTGATTTTCCGGAATCCATCCTCACAATACTAAAAGGAATCCGCACATGAACCACCGGTTTCTTCGATCTGCGCTGGCTTTAACCCTCGGCCTGCAGATGTGTTTGTCCGTACCAGCCGTCTTTGCTGCACCACGGCAATTGAGTGAGAACACTCTCAGGCAGATAGCAGCGCTTATCAAAGAAAAGCGCTCTCGCACCCCGGTGCAGCGCAAGATCGATTCTCAGCTTTTGTACACCGCCAGAATGCAGCGGAACCTGGCTGTTGCCGATGGCATCCGTACTCTGCGCACCGATGTCAAACTCGACGAGCGGGGCCAGACGCTGGTCGATATCAAAGCGAAGGTGACGCCCGCCTTGCTTGCCAGGATCGAAAGCCTTGGGGGCAAGATCCAGAACCATTACGCCGAGTACGACGCGATTCGCGCCCTGGTGCCCCTCGCTCAGATCGAGGCGATTGCCGCCGAGCCGGATGTCATCTTCGTGCGCCGGGCTGTCAGAGCGCAGCTTTCGGGCAGGACCATCTCTCAGGCCAACCGTTCGGCTGTGCTTGAAGCGCGCCGCGAGCGGGTGAAGGCCCAGTTGCCGACCATCCTGCAAAAGATTGCCCAGGCCGAACCCGAAGTGGCCGGAGGCCCGGTCACCAACGTCGGTCTGGTTACCTCCGAAGGCGACAAAGCCCACAAGGCCGACCAGGCCCGCAGCACTTACAACGTCAATGGTTCAGGGATCAAAGTCGGTGTGCTCTCCGATAGTTACAACTGCCTTGGCGGAGCGGCTGCCGATATTGCCAACAACGATCTGCCCTCGACGGGTGTAACTGTTCTCAAAGAAGATCCCGGTTGCAGCAGTGGTTCCGACGAAGGCCGGGCGATGCTGCAGATCGTCCACGACCTCGCTCCAGGAGCGCAGTTGTACTTTGCCACCGCCTTCGACGGTGATGTGGATTTTGCCAACCAGATCAAAGCCCTCGCCAACGCCGGTTGCACGGTGATTATCGACGATGTCGAGTACTTCAACGAGTCGCCCTTTCAAGATGCGATTATCGCCCAGGCGGTCAACACCGTCACCTCCCAGGGCGTGAGCTACTTCTCCTCGGCGAGTAACTCCGGAAACTTTAACGACGGTACCTCCGCCACCTGGGAAGGCAACTACCTCAACTCCGGGCAGGTGCTCGAAGACAGCAGCGGCAACAACCTCGGCACCCTGCACGACTTCAGCGGTGCGGGCGACATCTACAACACTCTCGAACCCACAGGCGCAGGACAACAGAACATCACCCTGTTCTGGTCCGACGCCCTGGGCAAATCGGCCAACGACTACGACGTTTTTGAGGTAGATTCTTCCTCTGGAAATGTCGTTGCCGGCAGCAACGACACGCAAGATGGCACCCAGGATCCCTACGAGATCTTCGCAGCCAACGAGGGCGACTTCATCGCCGTCGTGCTCTACAGCGGCTCCCAGCGCTTTTTGCACCTTGAGGGCGGGCGCGGCCTGTTTGAAATAGGCACCTCCGGTCGCACCAAGGGGCACGGCTCGGCGGTAAACGCCTTTTCGGTAGCTGCCGTCGATGCGGCCACTGCAGGGGGCGGTGTGTTCGTCGGGGGGGCTACCAACCCGGTCGAAACTTTTAGCTCCGACGGCCTGCGCCGGATCTTCTACAACGCGGACGGCAGCGCAATTACGCCCGGCAACTTTCTGGCAACCGGCGGCACGGTGCGTCAAAAACCGGATATCGCCGCCGCCGACGGCGTAGTCACAACCCTTCCCCCCAATAGCGGCCTCAATCCCTTCTTCGGCACTTCGGCGGCGGCTCCCCACGCTGGAGCAATCGCCGCTCTGCTCAAATCCTTCAAGCCCTCGCTCACCCTCGCTCAGATCCGTACCGCCCTCACCACCACTGCCCTGGATATCGAAGCAGCCGGGGTCGATCGCGACTCTGGCTATGGCATCGTCATGGCTCTACCAGCTCTGCAGTCCGTTGCCGGGCTTTCCTCGGGCACTCGCGGGGATTTCACGGGAGACGGTAAGGTAGACATTCTCTGGCGCTACCAGGGCACCGGTTCCAAGCAAGGGATCAATCAAGTCTGGCAGATGAACGGCACCAGCTACGTCACTTCGATCAGCCTCAATCCTGTTTCCGACCTCAACTGGCAAATTGGCGGAACAGCGGACTTTACGGGAGACGGTAAAACGGATATTGTCTGGCGCTACCAGGGCACCGGTTCCAAACAAGGACTCAACCAGATCTGGAGGATGAACGGCACCAGCTACGTTGCTTCCGTTTCCCTGCCAAACCTCAGCGATCTCAACTGGCAGGTCGCTGGTACTGGCGACTTCACCGGCGACGGCAAGAGCGACATTCTCTGGCGCAACTACGTCACAGGCCAGAACATGGTCTGGAAGATGAACGGCACCAGCTACGTCTCGACGATCAACCTCAATTCCGTCACCGACCTTAACTGGAGAATCGTCGGCACCGGCGACTTCACCGGCGATGGCAAGAGCGACATTCTCTGGCGCTACCAGGGAGGTGGTTCCAAGCAGGGCTTCAATCAGGTCTGGCAGATGAACGGCACCAGTTATGTGACCTCCATCTCCTTGAAGACCGAAACGGACCTCAGCTGGCAGATTGGCGGTGCCGGGGATTATACGGGCGATGGCAAAGTAGATATCCTCTGGCGCTACCAGGGAGGCGGTGCCAAGCAGGGTAACAACCAGATCTGGAGGATGAACGGCACCAGCTATGCGTCCTCGGTCGTCCTCAACACGGTGAGCGACCTCAACTGGAGAATCAGAGGGCCGCGCTAGAGCTGTCCAGTTTGCATATACACCGGCAGGAAGCATCCCCTGCCGGTTTTTTTATGAGTTTTCGATGCCTTCGAGGTACTCCTGCTCAGCAATTGTGTGAGGCAAGGAACCACCACTCCTGATAAAAGCGCGGAGGCAGCCGGTAGCCTTCTGGTGAATGTGATTCTTCTCACGAACCGACTCTGCTACAGATAAAAGTGGAAAACATATCTGCAGTGTGAGTTATACTACCGTTCGTTTGTATGTGCAGCTTGTTGCACCCTTGCAACAAGTTGGATTCCCACGCGCAGGTGCTCCCCATGCCAGATACTCCTTCTACCAGTCCAGCAGGCTCGGTACTGTCTTTAACGGCCTTAGCAGTTCCGATGGCTCTCTATGCCTGCAGTCTGGTACTTACTCCTTCTGTCTCTGCTCAGACTCTCAATACTGTAGTCAACTTCACTGGTACTAACGGCGCTTCTCCCGCTGCCACACTGGTGCAAGACAGCGATGGCAGCTTCTACGGCACTACAAAGGCAGGGGGCACCTCGGCAAACTGTAACTCCGGCTGTGGCACCGTGTTTCGCGTAATGCCCGACGGCACCCTTACTACCCTCGTAGATTTCACTGGCAGCAACGGCTATGGCCCTGTGGCTGGATTGGTACAGGGCAGCGACGGCAACTTCTATGGCACGACCGTCTACGGAGGTGATGACGGTCTGGGCACTGTGTTTCGCGTAACGCCCGACGGCACCCTTACTACCCTCGTCAGCTTTACCGGTGCTGGTGGTGACCCGCTTGGTTCCTATCCGGCAGCCCCACTTGTAAGGGGCAGCGACGGCAACTTCTATGGCACCACTCAGGCCGGTGGCAGTTCGACCAACTGTAGCTCCGGTTGTGGCACTGTGTTTCGCATGACGCCCGATGGTGCCTTTACCAGCCTCTACAGCTTCAAAGGCGGCGATGGTGGTCAGCCTGTGGCTGGGTTGGTACAAGGTAACGATGGCAACTTTTACGGCACCACCTCTAGGGGGGGCAGTTATGGATATGGCACCGTGTATCGAGTATCGACTTTGGGGACTGCCTTTACCACTCTTGTCAATTTTAACCTTAAGAATGGCTCTAATTCCAATGCCGGATTGGTGCAGGGCAGCGACGGTAACTTTTACGGCACAACCGTCGGCGGCGGTAGTTCGCCAAATTGTCTCACCGGTTGTGGCACCGTGTTTCGCATGACGCCCGATGGCACCCTTACCACTCTCATCAGCTTCGATGGCATCAACGGCTCTAATCCGAGTACTGCACTGGTGCAAGCGAGAGACGGCAACTTCTATGGCACGACATCCGAAGCAGGCAGTTCTGATCTTGGTACCGTGTTTCGCGTAACCTCTTCCGGTAGCCTTGCCACTCTCATTAACTTCAATGGAGCCCTTGGTGCTACTCCTGATGCCGGATTGGTGCAGGCTACTGACGGAATTCTCTACGGTACGACCTCCAAAGGAGGCACAAAGGCCGGTACAGTGTTCCAATTATTAATTACTAAAGGTGACTTCACCGGCGACGGCAAGAGCGACATTCTCTGGCGCTACCAGGGCACCGGTTCCAAGCAGGGCTACAACCAGGTCTGGCAGATGAACGGCACCAGTTATGTGACCTCCATCTCCCTCAATACTGTTTCCGACCTCAACTGGCAAATTGGTGGCACTGAAGACTTCACCGGCGACGGCAAAACGGATATTGTCTGGCGCTACCAGGGCACTGGCTCCAAGCAGGGCCTTAATCAAGTCTGGCAGATGAACGACACCAGCTACGTTTCTGCGATTTCGCTCCCAACCTTGAGCGATCTTAATTGGCAGATTGGCGGCACTGGTGACTTCACTGGCGACGGCAAGCCCGACATTCTCTGGCGCAACTACGTCACAGGCCAGAACATGGTCTGGCAGATGAACGGCACCAGCTATGTTACTTCTATCAGTCTCAATTCCGTCACCGACCTTAACTGGAGAATCGTCGGCACCGGCGACTTCACCGGCGATGGCAAGAGCGACATTCTCTGGCGCTATCAGGGTACTGGTTCCAAGCAGGGCTTCAATCAGGTCTGGCAGATGAACGGCACCAGTTATGTGACCTCCATCTCCTTGAAGACCGAAACGGACCTCAGCTGGCAGATTGGCGGTACAGGAGATTACACAGGTGACGGCAAGCCTGACATTCTCTGGCGCTACAACGGCGGTGGTGCCAAGCAGGGCTTCGACCAGATCTGGCAGATGAACGGCACCAGCTATGCGTCCTCGGTCTCTCTCAACACCGTCAGCGACCTCAACTGGAAGATCAGAGGGCCGCGCTAGAGCTGTCCAGGTTACGTATACGCCAGCAGGGGATGTTTCCTGCCGGTTTTTTATGAGTTTTCGATGCCTTCAAGGTACTCGCGCACCCGCTGCAGCCGCTGGGGATGGCGCAGTTTGCGCAGGGCACGCGCTTCGATCTGGCGGATGCGCTCGCGGGTGAGGCTAAATTGCTGGCCCACCTCGTCGAGGGTGCGCGAGCGGCCATCGATGAGGCCGTAGCGCAGCCGGAGCACGTCGCGCTCGCGGGGGGTGAGCGTCTGCAGCAGCGATTCGAGATCTTGATTCATCAAGTCGCGTACGACGCCCTGCTCGGGCTCGTTGCCCTTGGCCTGGATCAGATCCCCCAGGGCCGTATCTTCCTCGCGGCCCACCGGCGTCTCAAGCGAGACGGGCAATTGAATCGCCTTGCGCACAAAGCGCAATTGATCGGCGTCCATCTCGACAGCCTGGGCGATTTCGTCTTCGGAGGGCGAACGGCCCAACTGCTGCGAGAGCTGACGGGTAGCCTTTTTGATCCGGTTGACCTTCTCGACGATATGCACCGGCAGGCGAATCGTGCGCGCCTGCATGGCGATGGCACGGGTGATTCCCTGGCGTATCCACCAGGTGGCGTAGGTCGAGAACTTAAAGCCGCGCGTGTAGTCAAATTTTTCAGCGGCGCGGATGAGGCCCAGCGTCCCTTCTTGAATCAGATCCAGCAGGTGCAGGCCACGGCCCTGATATTTTTTGGCCACCGAGACGACGAGGCGGAGGTTGGCCTTGACCAGATGCGCCTTGGCCCGCTCGCCCTCGCGGATCATCAGCGCCCACTGCTGGGGAGTGAGGTTGACGCTCTCAAGCCACTGCTCGGTGCCCAGGGCAGCCTGCTTGCGCCGCCTGTCCTCGTAGCTCAGCCACGTGGCGATGCGGCGGGCCAGCTCGATTTCCTCCGCCGGCTTTAATAGCGGTACCCGACCGATCTCCTGCAGGTACAGCCGCACGAGATCGTCGGTGCTTCCACGGACGACTGCGAATTCTTCGGGCGCGAGCACCTCGGTTTCTGCCGCTGCCTCCGCTTCCGCTTGCAACTCCTCCGGCCAGATGTCGTCGCTCGGCATGAACGCTACTTCCCTTCCCGCACTGCGCTCGTGCGATTACTCCCCAGTATGGAGGCGGGAAGTTTGAGGCGAAGACAGTTTAACGTTTTCTTTAGGTAGACTAGCTGACCGGTGTCTGGCTCAGTTCCACCGTCCGCACCTGGAAGGTCGCTATCTTGTTGTTGCGCTGGACCTTGACGCTGACCACTTCGCCGACTTTGCGGGCACTGATCAGATCTTGCACCTGCTTGGCGTCGGTAACGGGTTTATCGTCGATGGCGAGGATGATGTCATCGGCGCGCAACCCGGCGCGGGCAGCAGGCGATCCTTTGACGACATCGCGGATCCAGACGCCTTTATCGGCATCGGGCAGGCGACCGGAGTTGGGATCGTCTTTGAGCTGCTGCAACAGTTCGGGGGTGAGGGTCAGCATCGAGACACCGATGTAGGGGCGGATCACCCGGCCATCTTTAAGCAGGCTTGCAGAAATTTCTTTGACCTTATTGATCGGGATGGCGAAGCCGATGCCCTGTCCGTCGGCGCGGATTGCAGTGTTGATGCCGATCACCCGACCGTAGATATCGACGAGGGGTCCACCGGAATTGCCGGGATTGATCGCCGCGTCGGTCTGGATGAATTCGAGCCGCCGGTCCTGCACGCCGACCGCGTCGCTGGAGCGGTTGAGGGCGCTAATTATGCCGGCGGTAACGGTGTGATCGAGGCCCAAGGGATTGCCGACGGCGATCACCCACTCGCCGGGACGCAATTGATCAGAATCACCGAGGGGAACGGTCGGCAGGTTTGCCCCGGCGGGAATCTTGACCACGGCGATGTCGGTGAGCGGGTCGGTGCCTACAACTTTGCCGGTCACCTTGCGGCCATCGTTGAGGGTGACAGCCACCTTATCGACCCCTTCGACGACGTGGGCGTTGGTGATTACAGTGCCGTTGCCGTCGAGGATAAAGCCGGAACCGGCGCTGCGCTCGCGAAAATTGCGCGGCAGGCGCAGGCCAAATTCAGGAAAGAACTGGTCCAAAGGCGAGCGGCCCACCTCGCGCACTTTTTCGGTGTCGATGCGCACGACTGCCGGTGAAGCTTTTTGGGCAGCGTCGGCGATAAAGTTGGGACCCAACACCGAGGCCGGGGAAGGGCGCTCGCTGCTCACACCGGTCGAGAGCGTCTCGGCTGGAGTCGAGGCAGGCGGAATCGGGGCGGCACTCGACGGCACACCCGTTACCTGGTGCGTGGCCAGATTGCCGAGGGCAAAACTGGCACCGGCCACCGCACCGATGACGCCTAGCTGGACAACTTTTCCTTTCCAATCGCTTGCCATACCTGATACTTCCCTCAATCGGTCATCCGATAAGCCTTTTCGTCATCCTAGCACCGCCGCATAGATGGGTTGTGGCTTACTTTTTTATCTAGACGTCAGGCGCGGGGAGCCTGTTCCAGCTTCAGATGCTGTACCACCCGGCGCAGGACGCCGTTGACAAAGCGACCGGCTGTCTCGCTGCTGTATTTTTTGGCCAGCTCGATCGCTTCGTCGATGGCGACGCGGTAGGGCACACTCTTGAGGGTGGCCATCTCGGTGAGGGCGAGCCGCAGAATGTCGCGGTCGATGCGGCTCAGCCGATCGAGCTGCCAGCCTTCCATACAACTGTCGAGCAGGCCATCGATGGTTTCTGCCTCTCGCGCATACGCTCCCAAGAGTTCGAGGGCGTAGGAGCGCACCTGGAGGTCGTCGGCCAGGCGCACGAACTCCGGCACCTCCAAGGCCGCGCCGACCCGGTTGATCGCCTGCTCGGTCAGCTCGATGGCGCTGTTGGCTTCGCTGCGGGCCTGATCGAGGTTGCGGGCGGTCAGCTCACTGGTGAGCAGGTGTTGATGAGCTGTCCGCAACTCGGCGCAGGCATGCTTGAGGCTTTCGTTTGCCTCCTCCTGCAGGGTGCGGACGGCGGTGAGCACCAGTTCCTGGAGATCTCTGGTGCCCGGCGGTTTTTTGGAGCGGTCGGCAGAAAGATGGCCGATGTTCATCAAGACCAGTTCGCGGGCGATGCGGCGAGCTTGCATGAAAATATCAAGGAGAGCCCATCCATCTTAAGAGCAGAGGACGGCCCGCCGTCAGTGATGGTACGGATGGCCTGCCAGGATCGTGACGGCGCGGTAGAGCTGTTCGAGGACGATCACCCGCGCCAGTTCGTGGGGAAAAGTGAGTTTTGAGAGCGACCAGAGGGTTTTTGCCCGCTCGCGCACCGCCGAATCGACGCCCCAGCTGGATCCGACGATAAATACGAACGGCTCTGCGCTGTGGGCTTGAAGCCAGTTTGCCAGACCTGGGCTGTCGAACTGGATGCCGCCGCTGTCGAGCAGGACCGGATGATCGGCGGGCTTTAACTGGGCAAGCAGCGCCTGGGCTTCTTTTTGCCGGGCGGTTGCTCTGTCGGTAAGCCTGACATCGCGCACCTCCACCTGCTCGAAGCGGACGGAGGCCGCAAGCCGCCGCCCGTACTCGGCTGCCGCCAGTTCAAAAGGCCGCTGGTGCAACCGCCCAACCGCCAGCAGCTTGAATTTCAACGCCGGTAGCCCAGGCGCAACTGGCGCGAGGAGAGCAATGCCTCGCTGCCGTTGAGAAACATCACCCTGAGCGCTCCCTGGCCGTCGATGCCGATGATCCGGCCTGGTCCGTCGTGGCCGGGCACCTCGACCGCCTGACCGAGATTGACCAGATAGCGCTCGTAGCCGGCGACGATCCGGCTGATGCCACGGGTCTGCCAGAGCTGATAAGCTTCTTCGATTCCCAGCAACACCGCCGCCGCCACCATCGCCAGATCGAGGGGCCGGCGCGCCAACGGCCTCAGCCGGATACCGCCCTCCGGCACCGGATTGTCCCAGTTAAGGCCGACACCGACGACTGCCCCCACCAGCCGTCCGCCCTGCACGCGAGTCTCTGTCAGGATACCGCCCGCTTTTGCAAGCCCGCCTTCTGCTTCGACGACCAGATCGTTGGGCCACTTGAGGCGCACCCGAGTGCCTGTGAGGCGGCAGAGGCTCTGGGCGACACCGAAAGCTGCCACCAGCGTCAACTGAAAGACATCCTCGAGGGCCACCTCGGGAGTGAGCACCACCGAGAGGTACAGCCCGCCCGGCAGCGACTGCCAGCTGCGGCCATTGCTGCCCCGGCCTCCAGTCTGCTGCTCGGCAAGAATCGTCGTTCCCTCCGGAGCCCCCTCGCGCAAATATTCCATCGCCAGCCGGTTGGTGGAGTCCACTCGCTCATAAAAGTGGAGCCAGTGACCCAGCGTTTCTGTCTTTAAATGCAGCCGAAATTTTTGCGTATCAACAATCATGGCCGATCGAGCCGGAGTGGAAGCACGAATCAATTACAGACAGGGCCTTCATTTTAGCAGCGGTTTTTTTGAGAACTGCTACCGGGAATACAGCTTCAATACCTTAAGCCAGTCTGTCACTCTCTGATTTTCGCAACAGGATTCTAGACGTTTTCCCGGCCTGAGGCATCGGTATCATAGAAGCTGGGGCAGGGCGGCTGGCCGCCTGCTTCCTCACTGGTTCGCTATGTACACTCTGGTCTCGCCGCAAGAAATTCGGCTCTCGCCTGGAACGCTTGTCCGTCTGAGGGGTTCCTGGCGAGATTATTGTGCGTTGCGCTCTATTCGCAACGACCGTAGCGTTCCCCGCCTGAAGTTTCGCCCCGGAGAAATCCTGCTGATGTCGCCCTTGCCGAAGCATGGGCGGGATGCCCATCTGATTGCCGGTATTGTCACCGCCCTGCTCGATAGCGATGGCCGCAACTACGAAGCCTTCACGCCGATTACCCTCGAACGTGCCGATGTCGGCGGTATCGAGCCGGACTACAGTTTCTACATCGACCGGTGGCAGGCAGTTGCAGGCAAAGAACGCCTCCAACCGCCCACCGATCCCTGGCCGGATCTGGTCGTCGAAGTTGACGTGACACTTTACAGCGATGTCAACGACTACCTGCCGTACCGCATTCCAGAAGTCTGGCTGTGTCGGCAGGGCCGTCTGCTCATCTACCTGCTGGTGGGTGAAGCTTACCAGCTGCAGCCGACGAGCCGCTTTTTTGCGGCTGTGGATGTCGGATTGCTCTTCGAGAGCTGCCTGCAGGCTGCAGACAGCCTGGGAATGGGTGCGGCCCTCCAGCAATTGCGATCCAGGCTGCGACAGAATCGAGCGCCTTGAACCGGCAGCCTGAGGCCGTCTGGTTCTGAGGGTGGGCTCGGAGCTTTTTGCTGCAACGGGCGGTTTGACGGCACAATTGATGCAGGCTTGCCCTCGGCGAATAGAAGACTTCATGAACAATTTCAGCCTGGACCAGATTCGCATTTTCCGGGCGATCGCCCAGCATGGCAGTTTCAAACGGGCCGCCGAATCGCTCTATATCTCCCAACCGGCGGTTTCGCTGCAGGTGCAGAATCTGGAGGCGGCTCTGGGGATGCCGCTTTTTGATCGTTCCGGGCGCAAGGCGGAACTGACCGAGGCGGGCCGGACTTTTTTGATCTATGCCGAGCGCATCCTGATGCTGTGCGACGAGTCGCGCCGGGCAATCACCGACTTGCAGAACCTCAAAGGCGGCACCCTCGTCATCGGCGCTTCCCAGACCACCGGCACCTATCTCATCCCCCGCCTGATCGGCGAATTTCACCGCCGCTATCCGGAAGTCGGCGTACAACTGCACGTCATGTCCACCCGGCGCACCGCCTACGGCGTAGCCGAGGGCAAGCTCGACCTTGGGATTATCGGTGGCGAGGTGCCCTCAGAACTGCAGGGCCGCCTGCACTCGCAAGTTTACGCCGAGGACGAGCTGGCGCTGGTGGTGCCGGAATTTCATCCCCTGGCCGGGGTAGCGGTGATTCCCCGCGAGATGCTCTACGAACTGAAGTTCATCGCCCTCGATCCAGAATCGACCACCCGCCGCGTCCTCGACAACGTTCTGGGTCGCCACAACATCGATGTATCCTGTCTTGCGATCGAGATGGAGCTGAGCAGCATCGAGGCGATCAAGACGGCGGTGCAGGCCGGGCTGGGGGTCGCCTTCATCTCGGCGACAGCGATCGCCAAAGAACTGAAGCTGGGTGTACTGCACCGGGTCGCCGTCGAGGGACTGGAATTGCGCCGGCCTCTGACGCTGCTGACCCACCCACAGCGCTTTGAGTCGCGAGCCTCCCACGTCTTTCGCGAGCAGATCCTCCCTTTTAGCAATCACCCGCAAGTGCTCTCACTTCCTGATAGCGCCAGAGAACCAGCTGTACGGGATTTACAAGCAGGACAGGAATAACCGTCTGGGCTTGCCGGGCCAGTAGCTGGCGTCCCACTGCGGTGGCTTGAGGCATAATTTTTTACGATATAAAGCGGGAAATTTTATGCTGCGCTCAGCGAGGCTCGGAGGCATTGCCCTCGTCTTCTGGTTGCAACTGGTCCGGCCTGCGGCGGCCACACTGGCTGAGCGGCTGCGGTCTTTTCCGGCGGTGGGAGAGCCATTGCCCCTTCCAGCGGCCCAGGGAGCGCTGGTGTACCCGGCCTGGTTCGAGGGGACCTGGCAGGTGCGCACCACCCTCGTAGACCTCGCTGCTCCTCTAGGAAAGAAAGTGATCGACTCCCAGGCGTTCGCTGCGAGCCGCCAGCTGCGCGGCAAGCCCATCACCTTCCTGGCCCGCTTTGTGCGCAGCGGCGGGCTGGTGGTGGCGGATCTGGCCTTCAACGACCGCTCGATTGCCGAGGCGTACTTCGGTCGCCGCAACGTGCTCGGCGTGGAGGTGCGCCCGCAAGATCCCAACCGGCAGGTGCTGCGGCTGCGGGGCAACCAGCGGGGAGAACTCCTCACCCTGCGCCGCCAGATCGACAAACCTACCCCAGATCGCTTCGATGTGGGCGAGTACTACCAGCAGATATTTACCGGCTCCAGAGTGCCCAGCCTGCGGGGTATCGAAACGGTTACCCTCTACAGCCGCACCCGTACCGGGATCGGCGCTGAGCAGATGACGGCGGTGTACCTCGATCCGCGTGAACCTGCCTACTTTGAAGCAGGAGGCCGGGCAGTCAGCGCCTATCGCTACCGGCTGGAATTTCGCCGGGTAGGGCGTTAGAGCGTGCGGCTTTGCGGTGATCCTGGGCGGTGGGATAAGCAATCGCTAACGGACGCGAAATCGTTCAAAAGCTGTGCCCCAGGATATAAAGGGGTCTGTCTCGACAAAGGGTTGCTACCGGTGCAAACGTCTAATCGCGCTGTACGACTTCTGCTTGCCTGCCTGCTGGTCCTCACTGGCTTTTTTGGTGTTCAAACTGTCTATGCTGAAACCAAAACCGAGGCAATTGAGCGCATCGTCCGCCGGTACCACGAAAAAGGCCAGTTCGACGGTGCGCTGCTGGTGGCCGACAGAGGCCGGGTTGTTTATAAAAGTGCCTACGGCCTGGCCAACCGCAGCTGGAATATCGACAACGGCACCGATACCCGATTTAAGATCGCCTCGATTACCAAGCAGTTCACGGCGCTACTGGTAATGCAACGGGTGGCCGAGGGCAGGGTCAAACTCGATAGTCCGATTTCGACCTATCTGCCGGATTGTCCTGCAGAAATTGCTGACAAGATCACCGTCCGACAGCTGCTTACCCACACCTCCGGCTTGCCAACCCTCGATGACGAGTCGGGCTATTACCAGAACCAGGCTCCGGACCTCCTCAAGCCCGACCGCCTGCTCAAAACTGTCTGCACCGGCAGCCTGCAGCAGACGCCAGGAACCAAGTTCAACTACAACAACGCCGATTTCATCCTGCTGGGGCTGTTGCTTGAAAAGGTGACAGGCAAGCCCTACGAGCAGCTGCTCACCGAAAAGATCTTGCAACCGCTGCAACTTAAAAATAGCGGCCTTGCCACCCAGGAGGCGGTGATCGGCAAGCAAGCCTCCGGCTACCTGTTCGAGAACGGAGTCTACCGCAACGAACCCTACTTTCGCATCCAGAATTTTTATGCTGCCGGTGCGATGTACTCGACCGTAGACGATCTTTTTGTCTGGAACCGGGCGCTGGATACCTACAGGTTGCTCTCTAGAGAATACACCGAGGCAATGTTTGCGCCCCTACCGAGCCTGGGTTTTGTCGCCCTCGGCAGTTGGGCGTACCGGCTGGAGCTGCCGACGGGCGAAAAGCCCCTGCTCATCGAGCGCCAGGGCAGCACCGGCGGCTTTCACAGCCTCAATATTCGCGTGCCCGAGCGGGAGGCGAGCCTGATTATCCTGAGCAACCTCGACACATCTGAGCTGTACAACACCTATACCAAAACAGGTCTGCCCTACGAGCTGCTGGCCGTTCTGCTCGCAAAGTGAGTGGAGGTGTTCTTAAGACGGTTCGTCGTCGAAGGGCACGAAAGGCCGGATGATTAGGTTGGCTGTCAGATGACGGGGCAAGAGTTGTGCCACCAGCGTCGTCAGTTCGCAGCGCAGCGCGGCGGTGGCCGGCAGTTCGCCGACGTACACCCGCGTGCGGTCGCGCAGCAGCTCCAGCTGCAGCCCGCGCCTGTCCTGGGCGACGCCAGTCCCGCCCTGAGCGGACTTGAAGCGGAGTCTGGCAGAAGCGAGAACTTCGACCACACTGCTGGCAGACGCTTCATCCGGGCAGTACAGAACAATCATGCTTTTAGCCTACTTGCTTGTTCTTTCTGGTACCAGGAGCAAAAAATGTAGATTCTTGACGATGGGCAGTTACTCAGCCCAGGAGCACCAAAACCAGACAGGGAGGCTTTTAGCCTCCCCGATGGCGAATTTTGATATGAAGAGCAGCTTCAGAGGCTGCGGCGGGCCATCAGCTGGTCTTCGAGCGCAGCGATGCGATTGTAGGCGGCGGTCAGCTGGGCGGTCAGCCTCTGGATCTGGGCCTCGGGCGAGAGCACCTTGCCGTTGGTCGAGGGCGAGCGGGAGGTCATCTCCTCTTCTTCGGAGAGAACGTCTTTTGTCTGGGTAGAACCACTGCTGCCGTTTGACTTTAGAGCGAGGATCATCTGTTCAGGGAGTACTTCTGTCGCAATGCGCAACGCCTCCAGTTTTTCGTACAACCCATCTAGCTTTTCATGTAAACTTTCCATGCCGCACATCCGCAAAAGATAACCTCATTTTAGAAAGGGCTTTCAATCTGTGTTCAGATTTTTTGATTGTTTTAAGCATGTCCGCCCTGCGGTTGTAGCGGTGGCAAAAAGCCTGCTGGAGAGAGATTCAGGTTTTTTTTCTGAAGGAAACCTGTAGATCTTCTCAGAATTTTTTTCACAAACGGATACCGCCAGGAACGTTATTTCCTACAACAGCTCCCATGAAAATTGGCATCGTTGGTCTGGGATTGATCGGTGGCTCACTGGCCATCGACTGGCATCCCCATCACCGCATCATTGGGGTTTCCCGCTCAGCCGAGACGATCCGCCAGGCGCTCGAAGCGGGGATCATTGAGGACGGCGGTGCATCCCTCGCGTTGCTGAGCGGCTGCGAGGTGATCTTTATCTGCACGCCGATCGATCACGTATTATCTGCGATCGAGGCGCTCGCCGCCGTTGTGCCCACCGGCACCGTTCTTAGCGATGTTGCTTCGGTCAAAGGGGCGATCGTCCCGGCAGCAGAAGCGCTCTGGCCCACCTTTGTCGGCGGGCATCCAATGGCAGGCAGTGCCGCCCAGGGTCTGGCGGCGGCCCAGGCGCGCCTTTTTGTGGGCCGCCCCTACGTGTTTACCCCGACTGCTGCCACCCCAAAGGCCGCCCTTGAGGTGGTCGCCGGTCTGGTGGGCCAGCTTGGGGCGCGGATCTACTACTGTGCTGCTGCTGAACACGACCGGGCCGTAGCCCGGATCAGCCACCTGCCGGTGTTTGTCAGTGCCGCTTTGCTGGCAAATCTGGAGGCGAGCGGCGACGCGCTGGCAGCCGAGCTGGCAAGCAGCGGTTTTTTTGATACCAGCCGGGTAGGCGGCGGCAATCCGCAGCTGGGAACGGCGATGGCCGCGTGGAACCGCGAAGCCCTGCTCGCTGAACTGCACCGCTACCGCGAGCAACTTGCGTTCTTTGAACAGCAGATCGCCCTGGGCGAGTGGCAGGCGCTCGAACAGTCTCTGCAGCGCTGCCAGCAGGTGCGCCGACAGATCTTCGCCCCACCGCCCGCGACAGGTGATTCTGGTTGAACTTGGACCGAGTGGTTGGTAGACTTCAGCTGCTCCTATTGTGTTGTCATCCCCTCAGGAAACACGGCCATGCCTGCCCGTTCACGCAGTTTCACCCCCGCTTTTAACCTTTTGAGTCTGGGCGGGCGCGGCGTGGGCAAGACCGTGTTTCTGGCCGGAGCCTACGCTGAGACCCACCGGGGCATCGCGCCTTTGCCCTCCTCGACGCTCTGGTTTGACTGGGACAGCCGGGCGCAGCAGGACGTTGGAAACGCTCTTGCCTATATCGAGCGCACAGGCCATTATCCGTCGGCGACGCTGCGCATCAGCAGCTTTCGCTTTGCCCTCAAACAGCGGCAGTTCGGATTTTCTCGCACGATCTGCTATCTGCGCTGGCAGGACATTCCTGGCGAAATCTGCTCGCCTGCCAATCCGGCGTTTCGAGAGATGGTACTCGCCTCCCACGGCTGCTGCGTGTTCGTCGATACCCAGGCACTGCTGGTCGATGACGACTATCTCCAGCAGTTCGA
The DNA here is from genome assembly GCF_000484535.1 of Gloeobacter kilaueensis JS1. Taxonomy (NCBI): domain Bacteria; kingdom Bacillati; phylum Cyanobacteriota; class Cyanophyceae; order Gloeobacterales; family Gloeobacteraceae; genus Gloeobacter; species Gloeobacter kilaueensis. Next base: position 4,615,502 of record NC_022600.1, read on the forward strand.
GCAAAAGATCTTTGCCCAACTGCGCACGATTGCCTCGCTCATCCCCCCCGGCGAGACCTACCCGATCGCCCTTGTGCTGACCAAGTGCGATTTGAGCGCGGCAGTATCTCAGAGCGAAAAGCGGCTGGAAGATCTGCTCAGGCCGCTGCTTGAAAGTCTCACCGGCGGCGTGCGCTGTCGGGCGCTGCCGGTGGCGGCAAAGGTCGTCCAGCGGGGTGAAAGTTGGGCTTTGCAGGCCGTCGGCGCAGCGGCAGCGTTTATCTGGCTGGCCTGGCAGCTCAGCGACATTCACCGGCTCGGCTGGGGGGAGCGGTTGCTGGGTCTATTCGCCCGCCTGCTGAGCGGTAGCAGGCGACAGCCCGGTTGGGAGGACGGCCTTCTGCGGCGGATCTTAGTGGAGGAGACGCAGACGACCGGGGCGGGGGCAGCCTTTCGGCCCCAGGCTCCCCGCCGCACGGCCTCAAAGGTAGAGCGCGAGTAGCCGGAACTGCAGTAGCCCGCGCATCGTCAGACGATCCGTTCCCTTTTGCGGTTGCTATGTTCTCAACTGTTGCGCGCCGGCAGCGGCGGGCTGTCGTTGCCGTTGCCCTGTCGCTGGTGTTGCTTGGGGCCGGACCGGCCAGCGCTCAGCCTCCGAGCGCCAGTTTGTCTACCTTCGAGGAAGTCTGGCAGACTGTCAAGGACCACTTCTACGACCCAAAGCTGGGCGGCATCGACTGGCGGGCGATTCGCGAAAAGTATCGCGAGCAAGCTGCCCTTGCGGCGAGCGGTGAACAGCTCGCCGGGGCAATCAATCGGATGCTTCTGGAATTGCACGCCTCCCACACCCGCTACTACACCCGTCAGGAACCAGCCTTCTACCAGCTTTTGGGCGGCGTTTTCCGCAGTAGCCCCGCCTGGCGCAAGTTCAAAAAGCAGTTTCCGGGCGAAGAACTCAGCTACACCGAAATCGGAGTGTTCACCAGCAAGGAGGAAACGGGCACGCTGGTAACGGCGGTGCTCGACGATAGCCCCGCCCGCAAGGCCGGATTGCAGGTCGGCGATGTGATCGTCGCCGTAGACGGTGAGCCGGGCTTCGAGCCGATCGATTCTTTCAAAGGCAAAGTGGCAAAACCGGTGGTCCTCTCGGTGCGCCGAACGGGGAAGATCGCGAAGCTGACGGTCGTACCCAAAAACTACGATCCGGCCACGATGTTCCTCGATGCGATGCGCGACAGCGCCGAACTCATCGAGCAGGACGGAAAGACGATAGGCTACATCCACGTCTGGTCCTACGCCGGTGAGCAGTACCAGCAACTGCTCAAAAAAGAACTCTTCAGCGGCAAACTCCAGCGCGCCGACGCCTTGATCCTCGATCTGCGCAACGGCTGGGGCGGGGCGAGCCCGGAGTACCTGAACATCTTTACCGCCCAGCAACCGGCGCTTACTATCCAGTCGCGGGACGGCAAACCGGCCAACCTCACCGAACTCTGGAAAAAACCGGTTGTCCTGCTGGTCAACGAGCAGACCCGCAGCGGCAAAGAAATCCTCGCCTACGGCTTCAAAAAATACGCCATCGGCCCGGTGATTGGCACCAGGACCGCCGGGGCGGTGCTGGCGGGCAGCCCCTTTTTGCTCAAAGACGGGAGTCTGCTCTATCTGGCGGTTGCCAACGTCTGGGTGGACGGCGAGCGCCTCGAAGGAACGGGCGTGACGCCGGATATCGAGGTACCGCCGGATTTCGAGCGCGGCGATCTGCAAAAACAAAAGGCAATAGAGGTACTTCTTGGAAAGCTGGCCACAGCCGGCCCCGCAGGCGGAAGCTACAATCTTGGGCAGTGAAGGAGAAATAGCGGTGGCGCGCATCCCAAGCATCGCCCTGGTCGATTATGGTGTCGGCAATCTGCACTCGGCCCGCAAGGGATTGGAGGCGATGGGGGCGCGCGTCGTCGTGAGTGCCCATCCCGAGACGCTGGCGGCGGCGGATGGCGTCGTGCTCCCAGGGGTCGGTGCCTTCGACGCAGCGATCGAGAAATTAGCAGAGCGGGATCTGGGGCCGACGCTACAACGGCTGGTAGATCAGGGACAGCCGCTTCTTGGCATCTGTTTGGGCCTGCAGGTGCTCTTTGAATCGTCCGAAGAAGGGCGGCTGCCGGGGCTCGGGATCCTGCCTGGCCGGGTGCGGCGCTTCGCAAGCGAGCCGGGCCTCACCATTCCCCATATGGGCTGGAACCAGCTGGAGTTCGACCAGCCCGATTGCCCGCTCTGGCAGGGTCTGGCGGCGGGAAGCTGGGTGTATTTTGTGCATTCTTACTACGTCGAACCAGCCTGCAGCGCCGATCGGGCGGCCACCGCCGTCCACGGCCACCAGCCTTTTACTGCCGCTATCGCCCGCGACCGGCTGTGGGCGGTGCAGTTCCATCCCGAAAAATCGGCCCGCACCGGCCTGCAGATCCTCAAGAACTTTATCGCCCTGACGGTGGGCGATCGCTCCCTCGTCGCTCCGGCAGCGAACTAGCCTTGCGGGTGCTGCACATCGCCGCTGAATTTCCGCCCATTACCTGGGGCGGCATGGGAACGGCGGTGGGTGGGCTGTGCAGAGCCTCCGCCCGCGCCGGGATGACGGCAGCGGTGTTGCTGGTGGGAGGGATTCTCGTGTTGCCCGAGGAAGCCGGGCCGTTCTCGAACGAGGAAGGCTGGCTCAACGCCGACGGCGTGCGACTTTTTCAGATCGCCCCCTCCGACGGGCCGCAAAGGACTATCGATCTGGTGCGCCGCTGGCAACCGGATCTTCTGCACCTGCACACGGCCTGGCTCTGGGACACCATCCGGCCTGTGCTGGAGGTGACAGGTCTGCCCTTTGTCTTTACCGTCCACTCGCTCGATCGGGCCGAGTACGAGATTGGCCGGCTGGTGAGCGCTTGGGAAAACCAGGCCCAGGTTCTCGTCGCCGCAAACCGGATCGTCGTGCCTTCTAAGAGTGAAGCAGCGCTGCTGGTGCGCTACTACCCCGAGGTGGGCTCCCGCGTCCGCGTCGCCGCTAACGGCATCGACGAGCGGCCCATCGCCGTGCGAGAGCGGCGCGGCGAGCCACCGACCGTGCTCTTCAGCGGGCGCTTCGTCGAGCGCAAGGGCATCGGCGAGTTGCTCGCCGCCATCCCCGAGGTGCTCTCGGTGCGGCCCACCACCCGCTTCGTGCTCGCAGGCGGCTACGGCGGCCCGGCGGAGGTAGATTTTATGGGTCTGCAGCAACAGATGGCCCCCTACAGACAGCAGGTCCACTTCACCGGCTGGCTCGCCGCCGAAGAGATGGACGCTTGGTACCGCCGCTCCGACATTCTGGTAGTGCCCAGCTGGTACGAACCCTTTGGCATGGTAGTGCTCGAAGGGATGTTGCACGGACTCGCCGTCGCAGCCACCGCCGTCGGCGGTCCCGCCGAGATTCTCGATCATGGCCGAACCGGCTGGCTGTTTGCCTCCAGGAATGTCGATGCCTTAAAAGCAGCGCTGATCCAGCTTGTAGACAGCGCCGAACTGTGCCTGCAGCTGGGAGCCGCCGCTCAAGAGGCGGTGCGCCGCCACTGGCTCTGGCCCCAGGTTCTTCAAAAACTCACCTGCGTCTACCGTGAGGCGATTGGCTGTCGAGACAGTTACGAAATTTAGCACCTTCCGGGCTGCGTCTGTCTCTTTCGGATGGCGTTGCTGCCCCCGACTGCGTGCATACTGATCGATATTTATGCCTAGAGGGAACTGCAGTGGGGTCTGCCGACCGCGCTCCCGCAGGTTGCAAAAGCTGAACCCTCCCCGGTGGATGCCGGAAAGCGAAACGATCATGACTTTCTCTGCTGAAGGACTCGCCCCAAAAAATCGACCGCAGGAGCTGTCTGCGGCTGGGGAAAGTGAGGAGAAACGGGCGACGGCGGTGATCGCCCGCTTGAAGCAGAGTTTGCTTGGCTGGGTCGAACCGCTCGGCCTGGGCGTCGTGCTCGATCGAGGGGGCTGCAACGCCACCGCCCCGGATCTGGCTTTTCTGGCGATGAACCGGCTGAGAAATGCTCCTTTCAGGCTGGGCCTGCCCGTTCCGGATCTGGTGGTCAAAGTCGAGTCAGCCCCCTCGCAGCGCGAGGCGCTCACCCGCCAGATCCAGAGTTGGCTGGACCGGGGAGTGGTGGTCTGCTTGCTGGTCGAGACCTGGGCCAAAACCGTGAGCATCTTCCGCGAGGGCCAGGTGGTGACCCTCGGCCTCGAAGAAGTGCTGAGTCTGCCGGAGATCCTGCCGGGCTGGGAGTGGAAGCTCGCCGCGTTATAAGATCGAGCCCGTACTTTATAAAGAGCAGCTATGGCGACACCCGGTCCCGACTTGCTGGCGCTGGACTTTGACGGTGTGATCTGCGATGGACTCAAAGAATACTTTCAGACTTCCTGGCTCGCTTACTGTAAGCTCTGGCCCGACACCGACCCGGTGGCACCCGCCGGAGTAGCGGAGCGCTTTTACCAGTTGCGTCCGGTCATCGAGACTGGTTGGGAGATGCCGCTGCTTCTGCGCGCCATCTTAGAGAAAATCGAATCCGAGCGCATCTTTGCCGAGTGGCCCACTTTATCTCACCAACTGCTGGCGATATCCGGCTTCAGCACCCAGCAGTTGACGACGACGGTCGATGGGATGCGCGACGAGTGGATCGAGCGGGATCTACCCGGCTGGCTCGCCGTGCATCGCTTCTATCCAGGGGTGATCGAGAGCCTGCGGCGTTGGGAGGGCGATGCACAGTTGCGGGCAGTGATCATCACCACCAAGGCGAGCCGATTCGTCCTGGAACTATTGGGGCAGGCGGGCCTGGTCTGGCCTGCTGCCGACCTTTTTGGCAAGGATATCAGACAGCCCAAGTCCCACACCCTGGCCCAGCTTCTGGCGGCGGGCTATCGGCGCATCTGGTTTGTCGAGGACCGCTTCGCTACTCTCCGAGGCGTGCAGCAGCTACCCGACCTGCAGACGGTGGGTCTGTTTCTGGCCGCCTGGGGCTACAACACCGCGAGCGAGCGCCAGCAAGCAGAAAACGACAGCCGCATTCGACTGTTGCCCCTGCGGGCCTTTGGCTCCGCTGATTTTGGCGAGTGGCAGGCCGTAGACTAAAGAAAGTGTCCCCGGTCGGGGGCAATCTGTTCACCTGAATCGAGGCGCGATACGATGGCTCGTCCCCGGATCTTGACTGTGTGTGTGCTCGGCTGTGCTCCCCTGGCGGTCGCCCTTTTCTCTGTGCGCGCTACGGCTCAGCAACCCGCTGTTGCTCCTGCTACCAGAGAATCGCTGGTCGATCTGCGGGTTGCGCCCTACCTTCAGCGCAGCGACGCGCCCTACGCTGCCGGGACCAGCCAGAGCAATGCCCAGCTTACCGGTAACTCCGACAGCACCGCCTACGCCCGCCGCGCCCATGCCCGACTGGTAAGCGGCGACTACAAGGGGGCCGTAGCCGATGCAACCCAGGCACTCAGCCTCAACCCCATCCCCTCCGAAAACTTTTATAGCCGGGGCCGCCTGGACGCGGACCAGTTCGAGGCCGTCTTCGTCCGTGGTCGGGCACTGAACGCCCTGGGCGACCGGCTCGGTGCCCAAAACGATCTGACCCTGGCTGAAAACGCCAAACTGCTCGAAGGGGACAAGCTGGCCTACCAGGCCATCCTCGGCCTGCGCTACCAGTCGGTGGCACCGGGAGCCTGGTTCGGTATCCCGGCTACAGAGGGGACCAGCCCAAAAAGCACACCCTGATTGCGGCGGCTTGCCTGGGTGGCTCCATTTAAAGCAATGTTGAGCTACGTCAATTCCAGGCTCTCCCGTCAAAAATACCGTTTCACAAGAAGTGGGGGCCAGTTATTTTGGTCCGCGCCTTCTGTGTATTTTTATATATCTGGCTGGATCTCACTCCTGGGGCGAATGCAGGGTTTTGCCTCCCGTCATTAGATTGACAGTGAATCAAGGACCGGGTTCTACACGGTCCAGCGGCGACAGGAGGTAGGAACGATGAACGACGAAAATCAGGTTTCAAATCCGTCTGAAGACCAGAAGGGCGAGGGCAGCGAAGCGATTGCCGCCGAGGGCAATCGGGAGAAGCGTGAGCCAGACCAGCAGGGACAACCGGCCCAGCCTCTCAGCAACACTGCAGGCGGGGTGATCGGGGCAGCAGTTGGTGGTCTGGTTGGTGGCCGGGTCGGAGCAGTGGTCGGAGCGGCAGTCGGAGCCGTTGCTGCCTCTGCCTTAAAAGGTGAAAATCCGATAGACAAAGCAAAAGAAACAATCGGCGGAATCAAAGAAGCAATCACTGGTTCCGAAGCCAAGTCCGAAGGGACTTCCGGTGGTCAGCAAGAAGGGTCCACAAGCTCTCAGCAACCGGCTCAACCCCAGCAGACGACTCCGGCAACCGAGCAGTCCGGCCAGGAAGCAAAAACGGAGCTTCAGCCAGAGATCCAGCCCGAAGCGTCGGCTCCCGCTGTAGCTCCTGAAGCGACCAGCCCGCTCGATCGCGAGGCAGGCGAAACGGCTCAGAGTGCTTCACCGACCGTGTCCGAAGCTGTCGAAGCAGCCTATAACCAGGCTGTTGAACTTGAAAAGCCTGCTGAGAATCCGTCGCCCAGTTAAGGCTACCGGCTCAGGACGTCGGTCTTCTTTGGCTCGTATTCCACGTCCACTGAGTAGACGAAGCTAAATAAGCATCAGATTTTGGGCTGGAGTGGGGATCTGGTCGTTCTTTTGCTTATGGGTATTTGCTAAAACCGTCCCCACCCCTCCACACCCCCCCTGCCCCCCGCTCTCCTCCCCTGCCCCGCCGGGCAGAGGAGAAGAGATACGGTATTGAGAGTCAAGCAGCCTCCTCCTTTCTTCTCTTCCTCCGCCCTACTGCAAGCAAACCAACCTGCCGTGCTCTGCATCGAAAGGCGTGTCTGTTTTCACAACCGCCCAGGCAATGTGTAAGAGTTTGCGAGCCGCAGCGCAAAGCGCTACCTTTGCCGGTTTACCGGCTGCTCGTAGCCGCTGGTAAAAGCTTTTAATCTGCTGATTGCAGCGGATCGCACTCAAGCTCGCCATATACAGCGCCGTGCGTAAGCGGGCATTGCCTGCATGGCCGATGCGCTCTGGTCTATGAAGGCTGGTGCCGCTACGGTGGGAGCGGGGAGCGAGACCCGCGTAGGCCACCGCCGCTTCCACCGTTGCACAGCAGCCGAAGTTGAGGGTACTCACCAACACCCACCCAGCGGTGACAGACCCAATGCCTTTGATAGTGCGCAGCTTGGTTGCAGCTTGATGCCAAAGCGAGTCTTGGGCGAGCAGCGCTTCTAGCTGAGCTTCCATCTGCGCAATCTGCTCATCGAAGGTGTGGCTCAACTGCTCCAGACTCGCTTGTACCGCCGCCACCACCAACGGAAATTGCCGCAGAGCGTGCAACTGGTTGTGCAGTTGTTGGCGTTGCTGCAGCAAGGCATCGCGATGCTGCAGGCGCTGTTGGAGTTGGTAATAAATCTCAGGCGGCGGCTGCCAAAGACCAGGTTGCAGGGCGGCAGCGAGTTGGGCAAGCGTCTGGGCATCAAGCGCATCGCTTTTGGAACGCTTGAGCAGTGCCCTGGCAAAGTAATGAGACTGAGCGGGGTTGACCACACTGACGGCAAAACCTTTGAGCGCCAGAAATGTGGCCAGTCGCATCCAGTAGGAGCCTGTGGCTTCGATGACCACTAACACCTCAGCGGCGGTGGGACAGACGGCGAGTAAGCGTTCGGCCAATTGGCAGTGTCCTTCGGGGGTTTGGGGCAGTGTGATGGCAGCGGTAGGCTTTGCGTGGGTGAGCAGCCAGGCGGCAGTGACAGTGAGTGCCGCCACATCAATACCGACAAATAGCTGATAGTCGTTTTGTGAACCGTCTCGCTGCATGAGTGTCTCCAGTTGAAGCTTCAGAGGAGGTAGGCAAGTTCCGCAGGACGGCAAAAGTCTAGCCTCGTGATACGTGGTCAGTGCCACTCGATACGGTTCAGCTTTGCCGGTCCTTGATAGCGGGGGACAATCTCTTCCACGCGGTCAAAGCCGCAAGGGGGGGCACAGTCCTCACCGCTACCTTGGAACCAATAGCAATATACGAGGGGGGGTTCACTGTAACTGGGCTGCAGGCGGGATAGGTGGAGTCAGTTGCAGGCTCGTCTTATTTTTCATCTGCTGCAAGGGACGTAGGGCTGCTTGGAGCTGATGTTGAATGACCTTCGGATACTTAGAGCGATTTTCCAGCGACTGCTACACGCCTTGCTTCCTGAAATGCTTCTTCTGAGTGTATTCCAGGACCGGGGTATGTAGGGTCAGACCGCAGACCGCTCTAGAAGGCGACGGCCTATTGCTGCTGCTGAGAAGGTGAGGGGACAGCCGGGTTGCGGTACGCCTCGGTGAGTTCTCGCGGTTGGCGACGGACGATGCGGGCAAGCCAGTTCTGCAGATCGTCGATGCAGGTGAAGACCACCGGAATCACGACCAGGGTGAGTAGGGTGGAGGTGACGAGGCCACCGACCACAGCGACGGCCATCGGAGCGCGCACCTCGGACCCGGCTCCGATACCCAGAGCAATCGGCAACATACCGGCGATCATGGCGATCGTCGTCATCAAGATAGGCCGCATCCGCGCTTCTCCGGCGGAGAGAATGGCTTCCATGCGCGGCGTGCCCTCCTTCATTGCCATCAAGCCGTACTCGACGAGCAAGATCGCGTTTTTGGTGACCAGGCCCATGAGCATGATGATGCCGATGAGGGCGTAGAGACCCAGGGATTTGCCGAAGACGAGCAGACCAATCAGTGCCCCGCCCAGCGACAGCGGCAGCGACATCATGATCGTGAGCGGCTGCATAAAGCCACCGAAGAGCAGGACGAGGACGGCGTAGATGAGCAGCACGGCGGTGGCGATGGCGAAGCCGAAGCCGCTGAAGACGTCGCGCTGGATCTCGGTGTCGCCCGCCGGTTGTTCGCGCACACCGGCAGGCAGGTTGCGGTAGGCGGAGAGCTTGTGAACCGCCTGCAGGGCGGGGCCAAGTTCGGTGCCGGCTCCGAGGTTGGCATCGATTGAGACCTGGCGGGCCCGATCGTAGCGGTCGATCTGGGCGGCACCGCTGCCGACGCCGATCGAGGCGACGGATTTGAGCGGCACCAGGCCGTTGTTGCCCACTACCTGCAGGTTGGAGATCGTCTGCAGGTCGTCTCGGAAGCGCGGGTCGAGCTGGACGCGGATATTGATCTGGCGGTCGGCCAGGTTGAACTTGGCGAGGTTGGCGTCGATGTCGCCCAGGCTTGCGATAAGCGCGGTGCGGGCGATCGACTGCACCGAGACGCCCTGATCGGCGGCGCGGGCAAAGTCGGGTCTGACCAGGATCTCAGGGCGCAGGAGGGCTGCGCTGGAGGTAACATCGATGAGCCCTGGCACAGAGCGGATCTGATCGGTGAGGGCGTCGGCGGCCTGCTTGAGGGTGGCCGGATCGTCGCCTGTAAGCACGATCTGCAGCGGTTTACCGCCGCTCACGCCGGTACCGGCGGAGGAGATGCGCACGCCCGGCACCTGCAGGAGGGGCTTGCGGATCGCCGCCTCGAACTGGGCCTGGCTCAGCTTGCGCTCTTCTTTGGGCTTGAGAACAATGTAGATACTGGCCTTGTTGACCGCGCCGGAACTGCTGCCGGAGCCGTTGCTACTTGGGGTGCCGAGGGAGGAGAAGACCTTGGCCGCCTCCGGGCGGGACTGGACGATGCCGGTAATTTGTTTTACCACCCGCCGGGTGTCGCTCAGCGACGAACCGGGGGGCAACTCGATGCTCAGGACCGTCTCACCCCGGTCCACCGCGTCGATGAGCGAGGTCGGAATGAGCGGCACCAGAGCGAGGCTCGCGACGAAGAAACCGACGGCGGCGAGGATGGTTGCAAAGCGGTGCCGGAGCGCCCAGAGCAAGATTCGATCGTAGGTGCGCACCAGCCAGCCCCGCTTGCTCGCGTGGGGCAGGGGCTTCATCAGGTAGGCGGCCATCAGCGGGGTGGCCATGCGGGCCACCACCAGCGAGAAGAGCACTGCGGCTGCCACCGTCCAGCCGAACTGTTTGAAGAACTGGCCGGGGATGCCGCCCATAAAGGCGACGGGCAAAAAGACGACGACGATCGTCATCGTCGTGGCGACGACCGCCAGGCCAATTTCGTCGGCGGCGTCGAGGGCCGCCTGAAAGGGGCGCTTGCCCATGCCGATGTGGCGGACGATATTTTCGATCTCGACGATCGCATCGTCTACCAGGATGCCGACGACAAGGGAGAGGGCGAGCATCGACATGTTGTTGAGCGTAAAGCCCGCCACCTTCATCAAGGCAAAAGTAGGAATCGCCGAAAGGGGCATTGCAATCGCCGCAATCGCCGTCGATCGCCAGTCGCGCAGGAAAAACCAGATCACGATGACTGCAAGGGTAGCCCCCAGTAGCAGCGCCTCGACAGAAGCGTCGTAGGACATATGCACGAACCTGGCTGTCGTGCGAATCATGTCGATGTCGATGTCGGCAGGCAGGCTGTGGCGCAACTGTTCGATCTGGCGCTGGACGCTCTTCTCGACATCGACGACGTTGCTGCCGGTGGAGCGCACCACCGAGAAGGCGACTGCCGGCTTGCCATCGATAAACGCAAGCTGCCGCTGCTCGGCTGCCCCATCGCTCACGGTACCAATCGTATCGAGGCGGGCGTAGGTGCCGTTGGGTAAGACAATCTGGGTAGCGCGCAGTTTCTCGACGCTGGGAGCACTGCCCAGGGTGCGAATCGCCTGCTCGGTGGTCCCTACTTCTCCCCGGCCACCGGGAAGATCGATGTTCAGGGCGCGAATCTGGGCGTTGACTTGATCGGCTGTGACCCCCAATGCCTGCAGGCGGTTGGGATCGAGGAAGATACGAATCTCACGGTCCACCCCCCCCGAGCGCTGCACCTGGGAGACGCCGGGAACCGAAAGGAGGGCGCGGGCAATGTCGTTATCGACCAGCCAGCTCAATTCGACCGGCGTGCGCCGATTGGAAGCAACCGCGAAAGAGATGAACGGCCCACCGGCAAAGTCGATGCGCTGGACGATGGGCTCGTTGATGCCCTGGGGCAACTGCTGGCGGATCTTGGTCACCGCGTCGCGCACGTCGTTGACGGCCCGGTCGGTGTTGGTGCCCAGAACGAACTTGATCTGGGTGGTCGAGGCACCGTCGGTGACCGTCGAGATGATGTGCTCGACGTTGCCGATGCCTGCTACCGAATCTTCGACTTTGCGGGTGACCTGGGTTTCCAGCTCGCTGGGGGCTGCTCCAGTCTGGGTGATGGTCACCGACACCATCGGCACGTCGATATTTGGATTTTCGTCGATGCCCAGCGAGAAGAAGGAGACGACTCCAGCCACCGTCAGGACCAGAAAAAGCACGATCGTCGGCACCGGGTTGCGGATCGACCAGGCGGAGATGTTCCAGTTCACGGGCGATTTCCTGCTACTTGTTCGCTCTTAGGAAGGCGCACATAATCGCCGTCCTTGAGATAGCCTGCCCCAGCCACGATCACCCGCTCGCCGGGTTTGAGGCCACTTTTGACTTCGATGTTGTCGCCGCTGCGCGCACCGGTGACAACTGTGCGGCTGTCGGCCTGCTCGCCATCGAGGACAAAGACCTGGGCGCTGTCGTCGCTGGTGAGCACCGCCTGGGCAGGCACCACCAGCGCCTGGTAAGAACCGAGTTCTACCCGGCCACGCACGAACATACCGGGCCTGAGGCCGCTCACCGAAGGCACATCGATGCGCACGGTACCAAGGCGGGTGCGCTCGTCTACCTGGGGAGTGATCTGGCGAACCCGACCGCTGACAGCGATGCGGCTGTCGGCGTCGGAGGTGACAAGGACGGTCTGGCGCGGAGCAACCTTCGGTAGATCGACCTCCGGCACCTGGGCGCGCAGCTCAAGGCGGTTATCCCGCACGAGCATAAAAAGGGCTGTCCCGGAGGAGACGATCTGGCCCAGGCGGGCGTCGCGTCGGGCAATCAGACCGTCATCCGGAGCAAGGATGCGAGTCTGGGCCAGTTGGGCTCGAATCTGGGCGATCTGACCGGTGCTTTCCTGGGCTGTGGCCTGGGCAGCGTTCACCGCCAGCCGCGCCGTGTCGAGATCGGCCTGGGTACTCTGGGCGGTTGTCTGGCGGGCGAGCACTTCTTGAGCGGAGATCGCCCCCTGCTTGCCCAGAGACTGGTAGCGCTCAAGGTTGGCCTGGGCCTCGCGGGCGGTCGCCTCGGCCTTGATCAAAGCCGCTCGCCGCTGGGCAGTCGTCGCATTGTCTGTAGCGTGGCGCGCTTCAGCCTGGGCCAGTTGTGCCCGGAGGATCTGATCGTTGAGGACGACGAGGGTCTGGCCGCGCCGCACCCGGTCGCCCTCCTCGACCAGCACCTGATCGATGCGCAGGCCGCTCGCCTCCGCTCCGATCGAGAGTGGATCCCAGGCAGAAATCGAACCGGTCACCTCGAGGGTGCGATCGAGGGGTACGTAGCGGGCGCGGGCAGTGGTAACGGTGACTACCGGCTGGGGCTTGCTTGCCACCGGCGTTGCCGGCTTTGTAGGGGGAGCTGTTGTGCGGGCGTGCAATGCCCAGGCTCCACCGCCAATCACAAGCAAGCTGATGGCCAGTGCCAGCCACTGGCGGTTGGGGGTTGCCTTTTGCCGGGTGTACTCCGGCATCGGTAGCGACGGCTCGGCGTGACCGGCAGGATCGACGGTCCGCACGGATTTGTCCTCCGCAGAGGACAGTTCGGGGTTGTTCATAAAATGCTGCTCGCCCTTGATGGAATCTGCCTGAAGGCGGGGTGGCCGGGAATACATCCATCCTACGCTGTCTACATATTAATAGTCAACGTGTTTATTAATTGAGGAGTCGCCCGTCCTGCATCGCCGGACAAGTGTCCCAATCTTCTCACAGCCGGAGGTTCCGGGCAGCGGATCCTGCGAAAACCCACAACTTATAACCTCTTCTCACAAAATCAATTCACAAACTCGTGTCCCTGCGCTACATTGTTAACATGTTGACAGTTTCAATGGTTAACTAATGGCTTTGGCCGAGCACCGCCAGATTCCTCCCCAGATCGTGAGCGACTTCGAGCGCGCCCAGCCGCAGTCGCTGGTGATGCTGATTCACCTGTTGCGGGTAGGAGCACTGCTCGACAAAGAAGTGACCGACTACGTGAGCCGCTATGGCCTGACCGGGCCGCAGGTCGCGGTGCTGCGCATTCTTCAGTACTTCTACGATCGCGGTCAGGACGGTTTGCCTCTGTCGGAGATTGGCGATTGTCTTTCGGTGACCAAGGCCAACATGACCGGCCTCGTCGATCGGCTCGAGCGCGATGGGCTGGTAATCCGCGACAGCGATCCGCTCGATCGGCGCATCAAGCGCGTGCGGCTCACCGACAAGGCCCACGACCTGCACAACCGGATGAAGCCCGGCTTTATCCAGTACCTGACGGATCTGATGGGTGTGCTCGAACCGGCTGAAAAGGAGCAACTGCTGGTGAGCTTAGGTAAACTACGCCGGGTACTGGGCGATACGGGCCTCGGTCCCTGTGGGCCACCGACCGAACCCGTCAATCAGTGAGTTCTCTCCCGCCTTGGAATGAGCGCAAACAAGGGAGGTTACAAATTATGGTGCTGCTGGATGACTTATCGCAACGATTGAAGCTAGATGATCCGGAGGAGCGACGCATCATTGCCGATGTTACCTGGTCACAGTACGAGGCGTTGTTGGCAGAACTGGGCGATAGTCTGGCGTATCGGGTGAGTTATCTAGATGGGGTGCTCGAAATCGTGGCACCGAGTCGTCGGCATGAGACAGGAAAAACGCGCATCGGCGATTTGCTGCTGATTTATTTTCTGGAGACTGACACAGAGTTTTTCCCGACTGGTTCCACAACCTTTCGCAGCGCCGAACGACAGGTGGGCACTGAACCGGACGAGAGCTACTGCATCGGCATGGACAAGGAGATCCCTGATCTGGTGATTGAAGTCATCCTGACTAGCGGTGGGATTAACCGCCTGGAGCGCTTTCGCCGCCTGGGAGTACGGGAGGTGTGGTTCTGGCAAAACGATCGATTTTCCATCTACCATTTGCGCGAAGACTCGGCTCAGTTGACGGATACTTACGGCTACGAAGCTATTGCCCAGAGTGAACTCTTGCCAGATTTGGATATAAATTTGCTCAGTCAATGTGTGCAAAACCCGAATTCACTGGCCGCAGCAAAGGAATTTCGTCAGGGGATTCGAGAGAGGTGAGCAGTGTGCTGGTCTGTGGCGCAGAATATGGGTCAAATTGAACGCTAACTCATCTATCAGTAAATTTTGCCCCTTGTTTCAGTTGCTGTTGGACCAGCGAAAATCAATCGCCAGATCTCGATTCTGCCTGCTCTCGGGCAACACGCGCAGCGGAAAGATCTTTTTGACCTTGCGCATTACCAGGTTATCGAGCTTTTCGGAACCAAAACTTTTGAGTACAGTTATATTCCGCAAACTTCCATTACCGGCGATCGTAAGCAGCAATTGCGCATCAGAATTAAAATTATCTGTATTCATCGAATAAATCAATTCCGAGCGGATGCGATTGATCACCTCGGCCTCATAGCTTCCGACACCAGTTTCTGTCGTACTGGTTTTCTCAGTGCGGCGGTTCATTATTTTGCGTACAAAAGTGATCTGCTCTCCCTTCAAGCCGATGCAGCGCTTTTCGATCTGTTTAGCCGGACAGATGTTCGAGCTTACAGTCGCACAGTAGTAGGCTTCGGGAGCCATAAGATTGCAACTTTCTCCCTCAACATGTGACAATCCTAGAGCGTGCCCGAGTTCGTGCAGCAGAACATCGCGCAGGTCGGAGTCGGAGTCCTCCTGAGCGCGTTCCCAGAGGGGGCGCTTCCAGTTTAAAGCCAGTTGGATCTTACCGATTTTGTAGCCTTCATCTGGAGCAAATACACCGATGGCTTTTTCAGAATCCACGCGGTCTGAATCGATGCCCTCGACAACCAGATCTGCCATTTCAGGTTTTTCTACGAGAGTAAAAACCTTGACTTTAAAGGTGTCATCGTCCATTGTTACTGCATCTACTTTACGTAGAATACCAACATAATCCTCGTCTGCAATTGGCTGTTCTAAAAAATCGGACAACAGCCGGTTCCAATCGCTGACGCCCACTCGTAATACACGCATTATACTCTCAAAAATTTGCCTTCGATGACGGTTTTTATTCTCGTTTCCATCAAGCTCTTTTGCCAGTGGATCGATGTAGACTTTGATTGGAAAATCTGTCCGATCCAAGGCCCAAGTGGGTAGCAACCAGCCTGATTGGCAGATCAAAATGGCCAAAGCCGCAGCGAACCACCGCAAGAAAAGGGTAGGAAAATGAGCAGAATTATTAGTCTCTAGCATTGATGTCGAAAGTGAAATTGATTGTAACTCTTCGCTTTCCTTCTTCGCGATTTGTGTATTGAACTGGTAATAGATTAAAGGGAGAGGAAGCATTTATCGCTTCGATTGCTGCAGTATCGCTATCTTTATTGCCCGAACCATCGATGATTCGTAAATTCTGCACTGTGCCAGAGGAGATTACGTCAAACTGGACGACTGTCTTCGTTGTTACTTGTATTTTTTCAGTGTTCCAATAATTCTTGATCTGCGCTTGCAACTGTTCTATGTAGGGTTGCCAATCTAGCTCACTTTCAAGATCATTTAGATAGACATACAAGTAGGGCTGATTTAAGAGATATGTTCTCAATGCAGGAGCGTACTTATATGTTATTGAGCGATAGCCCGGACTTGCGATCAGGGGTACATTGGCAAAGATTCCAGGGTTATTAGAGTTATCTTGAAAGGCAATATCCAGTGTATTGACACTGACAAGATAGGCTGCCGGGTCAATTTTTAACAGAACTCGTCGGTTCTCTATAAAGTCTTTTTCTGGCAGTGTGCGATTTTTATTAAAATCCTGACGGGCGCTCGTGAGTTCCCTCTGCAGCAGCCGAAATACTCCACGGTTGTAATAAATTATTGGTTCTTTGGGTGCCAGTTGCACAGCGGCATCAAAATCCCTCTCTACTGGTTGCAGAGCATCAATGTTGGGTCTAATTTGTGGATATTGCAGTCGGAGAATGGAAAGATTGTTGAGAGCCTGCGCCTTGAGCGAATCACTGGCCTTTTGTTGAGTAATCTTTGCAAAAGTTTCCATCGTCTTTTGAATCTCTCCAACAGCCAGCAGTGCCAGAGCCTGCTCGAAGTAGACAAAAGGCTGGTTGAATTCTTGATCGATGGCGCGCTGGTAATCTTCGAGGGCAGCCCGATAATTTTTGAGTGCTGTCTGGATCTGAGCGCGGTGGTAGTAGGTCCGCCCGTCGCTGTCATCGAGGGCAAGGGCGCAAGTGTCCGCCGCCAGTGCGCCGGTGAGATCGCCCCCATCCTCCCGGTCAAGGGCCAGCCGCTGCCAGTCGATCGAAGTGGCGGCTGGCAGCGCAGCGGAACCGTTTGCTGAGGCAACTGTCCGGGTCTTAGGGAGTACTGTCTCACTGCAGGCAGCAGGAGCCGGTTGGGCTGCCGCCGCTCGACCAGAAATTGCCCAAAAAATGGCCACGACAGCAGCGCAACCGCTTCTACAAAAGTTCATGGGTGGGGTCAGACAGGAGGGACATCTTTCGGAGCGCTATGGAGTATATCACCAAAAATACTGCTTAGGGCTGGTCTTTACTTGCGGCGGGGGCGCGACTGTCAAAAACCCCGACAAAGCGTCGCCAGGGTGGTCAAAACTGCGTATGATGCGGTAGCGTCGGGCGGTACCGTTGCCGGGCGTACTTGCTGTCATGGCGGACGAAGCCAAACACGAAGAAAGGTCGGATGCCCCGCGTCCGGAACTGCCGGAGCGGGTGACGCCCCAACAGATGGCCGCCGGGGTGATCGAGGCGCGGGCGGCCCGGATGGAGGCCCAGATGGCGGCCGCCGCCGAGCAGGCACCGGAGCCGCCGCCCACTTTTGCACTGCCCCGCCCGGTGCCGGTGGCGCTCATCGTCGTCGGCATTGCCCTCGTCGTCGGGTTCGTAGCCGATCTGGCCGAACTGTGGCCGCCGGAATTTGCCAACTGGCTCTGGCAGACGGACCTGCTCGAACGGTTTTTTAATCTGGCGATCACGCCCCTGCTGGGCGGGCTTTTTTTGCTGGTGGGTCTGTGGCTCGCCGACGCGCTGGAGGGCACCAGAAGCCGCCTGCGCCTGGGTACGATGGGCGGGCTGGCGGTAGGGTTTGGCCTGGGGCTTATCCTCGCCTTTCCGCTCTACCTGCACACCGTCCACCGCATCGTCGAGTTGAGGACCGCCGAACTCAACCGGATGCGCGTCGAGCAGCGCCTCGACGCTGACCAGCTCGAAGCTGCCCTCAAGCGGCTCAAGCAGACTACCTTCGGCAAGCAGTTGCGCTACGGAGCAAATGCGGCGGCGATGGGCAGCGCCGCTATCTTGCTCGGGATGTTTGCTATCCGCTCAGCCCGCCGAAAAGCGGACGTTGCCTTCAACTGCCCCCGCTGTGAGTCCACCGACGTGCGCCTTGCCAAGATGAACCGCGACGAGCGCAGCCTCGCTCTTTTTACCCGGTTGCACACCTTCAGCTGCAGGCGTTGTGGCAGGCGCTTCGTGCGCTTTTCGCTCACCGGCAAACCCTATACGTTCTTCTTTTGATACTTTAGAGGCGGTCATTCTTCCCTAGCCGCCTTCACTTCGATTTGGAGTTGGACCCGTGCGCCTCAGAGACATCCTCTACAGCCTCGCCCAGGAAGGCCAGCTGGCCCAGGGCACCTACTGGAAAGACGACATCGAAGACCTGCAGCACGACCTGCCCCATATTCGTGAAATCGCGAGCGACGTTGCCCGCGACCTGGGCATGTTCCCCGAGGAAGTGCCGGTGCGGATCGTCGATCACGGCCTTGAGATCGAGATCAGCCACTGAGGGCAGCAAGCGGGGCGCGGCGGGGCACCAGCCCCATCAGTTCGATGTAGAGCGCTGAGCTGACCAGGCTGCCGATGTAAACCCGCCTGCCGTACTGCGGATGCACGACGACGTGACAGCCGCCCATCGGCTCGATTGGAAAACCGGTCACCGTCCGCACCGCCCGAATATCGCTCCAGTTGGCTGTGCTCCAGAAGCGGGGGCGGTCCGCCTCATCGTGGCCGGTGGCCACCGGCAGGCCGTCTATCGGATCGAAGACCGTGGCGCGGTAGCCCTGGCGGTGGAGCAGGTGAGCGACTTCGAGGGCGCGGGCGATGAACCGGTTGCGCGCCGCATCCTTGGCCTGCTCCGCCGCCTCGGTGAATTCGCACAGGTCGATGCCTGTGTCCTGAAAAAAAAGGGCCAGAGAGTTGGGCGGATCGGGCCAGCCTGGAAGCAAACCTTTCCAGTCGCCGCGAAAAAGTCCTGCTGCCGGATACCAGAGAATCTGCACGCCTGCACTGTGCTGTGTACTCATGCTTATTCTACCGGCCAGAGTCCGCCTGCTGCCTGCCACACGGGCAATTCAGCCTTTGCGGGCAAGCAGGAGCGCAAAGTACTGCCGCTCGTCGCACCAGCTCTGGACCGGCAGCAGCTGGTGCGTCGCCAGGTCGGCCTCCAGCGTCGGCAGGTCGAACTTGCGCGAGATCTCGGTGAGCACCGCCTCGTGGGCAGCGAAGTGAACGTCGATCCCCAACCGTTCTAGCCGGACAGTTTGCTCGCGGTCGCTCTGGAGGTACATCTCGATCTGCCGGGCCGCTTCGTTGTAGAGGGCGATGTGTCGAAAGTGGGCCGGATCGAAGTTGCCCCCAAAGCGCCAGTTGAGATGGCTGAGCATGTTGAGGTTAAAGGCAGCTGTCACTCCCTGGCGGTCGTTGTAGGCGGCCTCTAAAGTTGCGGTGTCCTTGTGCAGATCGACGCCCAATAAAAAATATTCCCCCGTCTTCAAAGCAGCAGCCACGCTCCCAAAAAAGCGCCTGCAATCGTCCGGGGTCAGATTGCCCAGGGTGCTTCCTAAAAAGCAGAGGATGCGGCCCGGCAGCAGCCTCGCAGGCAGGTGCGCCAGCGCCTGCTCGAAGGTGCCGACCAGGCCATAGACGCCCAGGCTGGGGTAGTCCGCAAGCAGGGTCCGGGCGCTGCTTTCGAGAATACCGGCGCTCACGTCGATGGGCAGATAGCGCAGCCGGTTGCCGCGCACCCGCTGCGCGTCGAGCAACAGCCGAATCTTGGTGGCACTGCCGCTACCGAGTTCGACCAGTTCGCTCTCGCCCGTAACTGCCGCGATCGCAGCAGCCCAGCGGTGCAAGATCGCTGTTTCGGTGCGCGTCGGGTAGTACTCCTCCAGTTCACAGATCCGCTCAAAAAGCAGCGAACCCGCGTCGTCGTAGAAGTAGCGGGGCGGCAGCGTTTTGGGCACAGCCAATAGCCCCGCCGCCACATCTGCGCCCGCTTCGGCGGGAGTCAGTTGTTCCGATTCGCTCAGATATTCGATGCGCAGGCGGGAACCGAGACCGGCAGGAAAGAGAGGCTGGGGTCGAGACACAGGATTCTCCTTTGTTTTACAGGGAGCGGGCACAGCGAAAACCGGCGAAAGGAACGCGCAGGCGCGGCTCGTACCAGTTGCGGAAACTGGCGCGCAGGACAGAGGAACCCGTCGCCCAACTACCGCCTTTGAGGACGTAGTGAGCATCGTCGAAGTAGGGGGCGGAGTAGCCGGGGTAGGGATAGCTCACAAATCCCTGGTACGGATAAAAGCAAGTAGCAGTCCATTCCCAGACGTTGCCCAGCATGTCTTCGCAACCGACCGCACTTTGCCCCCGGGGGTAGCTGCCGACAGCGGTCGTGCCACAGGTCAAGGGCAGGCGGCTCCCATCGGGGAACGCTTCTCCCCAGGGGTAAGTGCGAGATTGGCCACTGAGCGGGTCGAAGCGGGCCGCCTTTTCCCACTCCGCCTCGGTGGGCAGGCGCTTACCTGCAAAGCGGGCGTAGGCTTCGGCTTCAAAGAAACTGACGCCCATTACCGGTCGGTCGTCAGCCCCGCTCCAGTAGAGCGGCGAGCGCACCGGATGAGAAAGAAGCCACTGCCAGCCTCTGGGCGACCACCAGTGCCGCTCCCGGTAGCCACCGGCCCGGATGAAGCGCTCGAACTGGCGCTGGGTGACCGGGTAGCGGTCGATCCAGTAGCTATCAACATAGCGGCGGTGGGCGGGCCGCTCGTTGTCGAGGGCCTCCGGTGCGTCGCTGCCGATGAGCACCTCGCCCGCCTCGACGCGGATCATCTCGTCGGTATCGACCCCAGCAGCGATCGGCGCTTCCTGCTTTGTCCCGCACAAGAGCTGCCGTACCCAACCCATCGTCTCCGCGTGCTGGCTCTCGTGCTGGATAAGAAACTGCCAGAGACGCGGCTCGACACTATGGGGATAGCTGGCAAGCCAGGCGAGCACCTGACTGCGGATGGCGCGCACGTAGTCGTAGATGTCGCCAGTCGGGGGCAAAGCGGTGCGCTGAGCCTTGGGCAGACCGTCCACCGCAAAGAGGCAACCAAATTCGGGGGCGAAGCGCGGCAGACCGGCGCTGTGTTCGAGAATCCACAGGCCCTCGGTAAACGCGATGTGGCCCAGATGCCAGCCCACCGGGCTGAAGTCGGGGTCCGCCTGGCAACAGAACTGCTCGCGCCCCAACCCTTCGATGAGCGCAAAGGTAGCAGCGCGGGTGGTGAACAACTGCTCCTGCAGCCTGTGAACGCCCTGCATCTGCGTGCGGAACGGTTGTTGGACCACGAGCGACTCCGGGGCGGTGGACGATTCCCAGCTTTCGGATCGTAACATTCGGTATCGTCCCCTTCAGCGGATCTGGGTCACGTTCGCCCCGCCGGCGTCAGCTATCTCGCAGTCGGCGAAACGCGCCGGTAGGTTCTTCTTGAAGGGGTACGGACAGGCCCAGCGGACGGATGTTCAGAAGCTCGTAAGGGGCCGGACCACATAGAAGGTTGCGATCCCAGCGAGGGCAGCGATGAGCAGGGTGAGAACCCAGAAGAACAGGCCGGGACCAGGAGCAGCCTGCCGCTGTCGCAGGGGCGGCTCCGTTTCCTCGAAGGGCACTTCGTCGATTTCGGGCAGCCAGCTACTGGCGCTGCTGCGCCGCTGCTGCGGTAGCGAGACGGCGCGGGGAGCGACGGGCACTTCGGCCTGGCGGCTGAGCCGGCGGATTTGCTGTTCGAGGCGCTGGTTGTGCTCGTTCAACTGCTCAAGGGCGGCCTCGACCGCCTCCAGGCGCTCGCTCAGGTGCCGGTAGGCGGAGGCTGCGGAACTCATGGGCTTTTTGCGCAACATCGAATGCTCGGACATCGCTGCGCCAATCATACGAGGAGCAACGCCGGGCCAGGCGCTCTTCCCCCAAACAGGGGATCAGCGCAGCAGACTCGCGATCTCCAGGGCAGCTACTTCCAGAGCTGGTTGCTCCGGTCGGCCCGTCTTGAGATGCACTTCGAGGTTTAACAGGACCGGTAGGACACGTCCGAGTCTGGCGGCGCTGGTGCGCTCGACTTCTTTTTGCAAAAAGTAGACCCGCGCCGGGTTGGCAATTTCGGCGGCAGCGGCGATCGCCTGGGCATCGCGCTCGCCCGCCTCCACCGCCAGGCACACCAGCAGCCAGGTCCGAAACTGGCCCACCAGCACTGCAAGAATTCGCAGCGCCGGTTCGTTGCGCTGCAGCAGATCGGCAATGAGCTGCAGGGCCTGGCTGCTTTGAGCGGCGAGCAGTGCCCCGGCCAACTGGAAGCTGCTCTGGGCGGTGGTCGGCACCAGCGCTGCCACTGCGTCTACCTCGACTTTGCAGCCCTGGGCAAACAGCGCCAGCTTCTCCAGTTCGCTGTCGAGGCGGCGCGTATCGTTGCCGACGGCCTCAGCCAATAGTTGCAGGGCGCTGGCTGTAAGGTCGATCTTGCGCTCGGAGGCGATCTGCTGGATCTGGGCTTTGAGCTTCGCCTCCTGCCAGGGCGGGATCAGGGCAAACTCGCGCACCTGGGCCAGTCTGGTGAGCAGTTTGGTCGATTTGAGCCGACCGTCGGGTTTGCTCGTCTGGCTAAAAAGCAGATGGTTGCGCTCTTCGATGTGGGGCAGGGTGCGCGTTAGTTCTGCCAGTTGCCCTTCGCTGCACTGGCTAAAGATCTTTGGCTCATCGACCCAGACGAGCCTGCCGCCGCTGCCAAAAGGCGGCGTCACTGCCTCGTTGAGCGCATCGATGATTTGCTCGCCGCTGTAGCGCTGAAAGTTAAAGTCCGCCCAGGCCGGATCGAGCACCTGTGAGCGCAACTGCTCGACCGCCCGCTGGCGGCGGTAGTCGTCTTCTCCCCAAAATAAATAAACCGGCATCGAGATTTACGATCGGCTCGCCACCGTCTGGCCGAGGGCTTTGAGGGCAGCGGCGTACTGGGTATCGGCGGTTGTCGTCAGCTCTTCGAGGGTGAGATCTTGGGGGGTCGGCACCTTGATGTCCGGCTGGATGCCTTTTTTGTGGATGTCGCGGCGGGCAGGCGTCTGGTAGCGGGCGATCGAGACGGCCAGACCGGAGCCGTCCTTGAGGGGGTGAATCGCCTGAATGAGCCCCTTGCCGAAGGACTTTGCCCCGACCAGCCTCGCTCTATGGTTGTCCTGGAGGGCACCGGCGAGAATTTCGCTCGCCGAGGCGGTGCCGCCGTCGATGAGCACCACCAGTGGTTTGGCAGTGAGGGGGCCGCGCTCGGTGCGCGCCTCGTCCCGCTGGCCCTGGCGGTTGACCGTATAGACGATCACCTGGCCGGAGGGCAAAAAATCGCGGGCGATCTCGACCGCCGCCTGCAGCAGTCCGCCGGGGTTGCTGCGCAGATCGAGGATGTAGCCTGTCACCCCCTCGGCTTCGAGCTTTTCGAGGGCGCGGTGGACTTCGCTTGCGGCGTTGGCATTGAACTGCGAAAGCCGGATGTAGCCCACCGACTGGCCGTTGAGCGGCTTGCGGCCAAAGGAGACCGGGTTGACCTCGATCGTCGCCCGCGTCAGGTTGACTTCAAAAGTCTGCGCCTCGCGCTGCAGCTTGACGGTCACCTTCGTGCCGATCTGGCCGCGCAGGTGGTCGGCCACATCGTCGATCTTCATCCCTTTGGTAGGCTCGCCATCGATGGCGACGATCAGATCCCGCGCCCGGATGCCGCCCCGGGAGGCGGGCGAGCCTTCGACCGCTGCGATCACGATGGGCAGCTCGCTTTTGGTATCGACCGTGATCTGCAGGCCCACCCCCGTCAGTTCTCCCGTGGTCGTCGTCTGCAGGCTCTTGAACTGTTTGGGATCTAAAAAGCGCGTGTACGGATCGCCCAGAGTCTTGAGCATCTCGCCTGTCAACTGATAGACCTGTTCGGCGTTGTCGGCGGGCTTGCCCAAAAACGTCTGGCGCACCTTCCACCAGTCCTGGCCATTGAAGGTGCCGTCTACGTACTCACTTTTGATGTAGCTCCAGACCTCGGTGAGCACTTCTTTAGAAGTCGGATTGCTGCTGGAGAGAACCTGGCTGGTACAACCGGCAACCGCCATCCCCGCCAGCGCCGCCACTATCCATCTGCTGCCCTGCCTGCCCAAGATCCGTCTCCTTGCTGTGCACCTTAACCCATCTTAATACTGCTGCCGTTCGCCAGATCAGCGTCCCAGCAGCCCTAAGGCCGCAGCCAGTAGAGCAGGCTGGTGATGGCAAAGATGGCCATCATGCCGATCGACAGGCCGTACCAGAACTGCAGGGGCCGATCGAGCAGGTGCGATTCTTCTGGGGCAAACCAGCCCAGTTCGGTAGCCTGGCGCAGGATGCGTCCGCTCAGCCAGCACATTGCCAGCAGCAGCAGGCCGCCGACGACGACACCGCCGGAATCTTGCAGATAAAAACTCTGCCAGGCCAGCCTGGGCCAGTGGGTATTGGGGGTGCTCTGCCGCCAGAGCCGCCAGCCTAAAAGCGCGCAGGCCAGCAGCGCACCGCCGCTGTAGAGTATCCGGTTCAGCATCCTCCGCCTCCGCCCGTGTAGATAACGCGCCAGCCTGCATCCTGGCGCTTGAGGATCTGGTACTGGTAGACTTCGTTGCCCATCCGCTCAAAAATCAATTCTGGGACACCGTCTCGATCGAGGTCGATCGCGTCGCGAAACAGTTCGCCGACAAAATCCTGGCCGTAGATGTCTTTGAAGCGCTGGTGGTAGTCGTAGGTGAGCTGCCAGTCGCTGCCCTGCTGTTCGAGTACGACGAGGGCCGTCGCACCGGGACGGCTCACCGAGTCGGCCAGAGCGCTCACGGTGCCGACGAGCACCGTCCGGCCAGCGATCGTGAGCCGCGCCGCATCGGTGAGCTGGAGGGTGCGCAACCCGGCTGTGTCCAGACCCAGTTTTTGGAGTTGGGTGCGGGCGGTGCGCTCAAGCAGATTTCGCTGCTCGACACTCAGCGCAAGCGACGGTGCAGGCGCATCGAAGAGCAATGTCGAGCTGGCAAGCCGGTAGATCGCTCCTTGGGCACTGTAGGCAGCCTCCGCCCGTGGCACGCTCAGCTGCAGGCGGGCGTTGTAGGGACCGGCAGCACAGCCGCCGTAGGGCGAACTGGCCAGAATCTGCACCCGGCCCACCAGTTGGCCGTGGCTGTAAAGGGGCAGCGGATGGGTCCCCAGGTAAGGCTGCAGCCACTTGCTGTCGCGGGGCGGTTCGTTTAACCGGCCCCCTTCGACGCGCACCACTGGCTCGATCGTCACCTCGCCGTGGGCCGCATCCTCGGTGACGATAAACAGCACCGTATCGACGAAGCCAGGAGAAGAACAGGTGGTAAGCAGCAGAGTGCAAAAAATCAGCGCTCGCTTCCAGAATTGCGCACTCCCGGATACTGCAGGCAGGCGGATCGCCGACAGGAGCCAGGAAGGATCATGACTTTTCAGCGGAGTCTGAATGAGCATGGAGCGAGGCGGCTGCGAGATTCCAGACTAGCGCACCGACGGGCGGGCAGTATCATGGTGTGGGTTTTCAGTCCAAGTAAGGAGATATTCATGGCCCTCAACGTCGGTGACAAGGCTCCGGCCTTCAGCGCAAAGGACGCAAACGGCAACACGGTCTCACTTGCCGGCCTGAGCGGCAAAAAATTCGTGATCTACTTCTATCCCAAGGACGACACTCCCGGTTGCACCAAAGAAGCCTGTTCGTTTCGAGACAACTGGGGAACTTACCGGGCCCAGGGCATCGAGGTCTACGGCGTCAGCCGCGACGATGCTGCCTCGCACCAGGCGTTTGCCAGCAAGTACGAGCTGCCCTTCTCGCTGCTGGTAGACACCGACGGCTCCCTCAGTCGGGCCTTCGACGTGGACGGCGGCGGCTACGCCAAGCGCGTCACCTTCATCGTCGGTCCCGACGGTACGATCGAGCAGGTCTACACGACGGTCAACACCGCCACCCACGCCACCGACATCTTAGAGACGATCGGGGCTTGAGCGATGAGCGACGCGGTCCTCGCACCGGGCGATCCCGCCCCCGCCTTCGAGGCTGAGACGACGAGCGGCGAACGCCTCTCGCTGGCGGACCTGCGGGGCAGGCAGGTGGTGCTCTATTTTTATCCGCGCGACAACACCCCCGGCTGCACCAAAGAAGCCTGCGGCCTGCGCGACAGCTACGCCGATTTTGCCGCAGCCGGGGTGGTGATCCTCGGGGTGAGCACCGACAGCGTCCGCTCGCACCAGAAGTTCACAGAAAAGTTTGCCCTGCCCTTCGCCCTCCTCGCCGACACCGACGGGGCGATCGCCCGAGCCTACGGTGCCTGGGGAGAAAAAAAATTTATGGGCCGAACGACGATTGGGGTCAAACGGAGCACATTCGTGATCGACCCTGAGGGTAAGATCAGTCACATCTTCGCCAAGGTCAAACCCGAGGTTCACGCCCAGCAGTTGCTGGATGCCCTCGGCATTGCCAGGTCCACCTGATGTGATGAACGACTACGACGACATCCCGGTTATCCAGCGGCTCACCGCCGCCGCCCCTGCTCCCGCCGCTGCGCCGGTTGCCGGGCGATCACCGCTTCTTCTGGCGGCGGGCCTTGCCGCCGCCCTCGTCGCCGGGTTGGGGGGCTATCTGCTCCTTGCGAGATCTGCCCAGCCGGACAAAACTGCTCCGAGCGCTGCCCAGGCGAGCACCACCAATAGCAACACGCTGCTGGGCCACCACCGCTTCAAGCAGGCCGCCATAGCCGATCTGACCCTCATCGATGGCCACAGAAACATCTACTTGCACCGCAGTGCTGCCGGGCCTTACCGGCAGATGGTGCGCGCCGCCGCTGCCAGTGGTGTGCATTTAGTCGCCCTCTCGGGCTTTCGCGGCGAGCGCCACCAGCAGGAGCTGTACCTGCGCCAGCTCGGACGGGCCGGTACTGCCGACGCCGCCACCCTCATCAATGCCCCGCCCGGCTACTCCGAGCACCACACCGGCTACGCCCTCGACCTGGGCGACGGCGACCAGGCCGGTGCGAATGTGCAGCCGCGCTTCGAGCGCACCGCTGCCTTTCGCTGGCTCACCGCCAACGCCCGCAAGTTTGGTTTTGAGCTGTCCTTTCCCCGCCACAATCCGGGCGGGGTGAGCTATGAGCCCTGGCACTGGCGCTTTGTGGGCGACCGCAAAAGCCTTGAGACCTTCTATAAAAACTGACGTGATCGCACCTCGGGTCATTGCCTCCGGAGCAGGAGCATTGCTGGTCACAGCACTACTCGTCGCCTGCAGCGGCCAGACCAGCAAACGCACCCCCGCCCGCGATCCTGAAAGCCGGGCCGTCTACAGCACCGACGAGCGCCTGCTCATCAAGCTGGTCCGTTCCGAGCGACTGTCGGCCAGCGAGGGGGTGATCACCGTCCGGGTGAGCAACAGCGAGCAGCAGGTGGCCGGTTCTGCTGTCGTCGATCCGTCCCACTTTTTTATCGCCCCTGAGGGCAGCAACCAGACGCCCCAGGCGGCAGTAGATCTCTCAAAATCGACCCTCAAGCGCCAGACCCTCGCGATCCACCAGAGCACCGGGGGCAAAGTCTTCTTCAAGATCAAAGACCAGGGCGTGCAGGACATCGTCTACGGCGACGATCCAGTGCTCGCCGTGCGCGTCGGTCGCATCCCCGCCTTTGGCGCTGTGTCACCATAGAGTCGGTATCGTCTTGCCGGATCTGTCGATGTCGGAATTTTCGAGTGCCTCGCGCCTGCGCTTTGCGCCCAGCCCCACCGGTTACCTGCACGTGGGCGGGGCGCGCACGGCACTGTTTAACTGGCTTCTCGCCCGCAAGTACGGCGGGGCGCTCGTGCTGCGCATCGAGGACACCGACCGGGAGCGCTCCTCGGAGGCGATGATCGAAGGGGTGATAGCCGGACTGCGCTGGCTCGGGATCACCTGGGATGAGGGGCCTTTTTTGCAGTCGGGCTTTGTCGAGCGCCACCGCGCCGTCGCCTATGATCTGCTCGATCGGGGCCTGGCCTACCGCGCCTTCGAGACGCCTGAGCAACTGGAGGCGATGCGCGCCGAAGCCCAGGCCCGCCAGCAGGCGTACCTCTACAAGGGCGGCATCTGGCGTGCGGCGACAGCTGCGCAGATCGAAGCGCAACTCGCGGCGGGTACCCCCTACGTCGTGCGCCTCAAGACGCCTGTATCTGGAGCTTTTCGCTGGCACGACGCGGTTTTTGGCGATCTGAGCGGCGACTGGTCGGAGATCGAAGATTACGTGCTCCTGCGCTCGGACAGCAACCCGACCTACATGCTCTCGGCAGTGGTCGATGACATCGACATGCGAATTACTCACGTCATTCGCGGCGCGGATCACATCAACAACACCCCCAAGCAGATTTTGCTCTACCAGGCGCTCGGGGCGGAGCCGCCCCACTTTGGCCACCTGCCGCTCATCCTGGGCGCGGATCGATCGCGCCTCTCGAAGCGCCACGGGGCCACCTCGGTGCTCGCCTACCGCGACGAAGGTTTTCTGCCCTGGGCCTTCTGTAACTTTCTGGCGCTCATCGGCTGGAGCACCAGCGACAATCAAGAGATCTTCGCCACCGCCCAGGAGCTGATCGACCGCTTCAGCCTCGATCGCATCAGCCGCACCAACGGCGTCTTCGATGTCGAGAAGGCCCGCTGGCTCAACTCCCAGCATCTGGCCCACCACATCGACCTGCAAAGTCTCAAAATCGCACTTCTGCCCCACCTGCAGGCGCTGGGCATTGCCGAACCGCTGGCCACCAGCTTCGATCTGAGCGTGACGCTGTTGCGCAGCCGCGCCCGCACCCTGGTCGAGCTGGCCCAGATGCTCGTGCCCTACGTGGGCGACACCTTTGCCTTCGACGAGGCGGCGCTGCAAAAAAATATCCTCAAAAGCGGGGCCGAGCAATTTTTGCCCGCCCTCATCGAACAGATCCAGGCTCTCGATTTTGGCGATCCAGGGGCGATGGAGGCAGCACTGCGCGAATTTTGCGAGGCGCAGGGCATCGGTACCGGCAAGGTCTTCAACTGCATCCGCACCGCCCTCACCGGCCAGAAGGTAAGCCCCGGCATCTTCGAGACGCTCCAGGCGATCGGCAAGCCCCGCGCAATTGCCCGGTTGGAGCGGGCTCTGCAGCTCAGTGAGGCCGCCCGCGTCGCTTCTTCTTGAATTCCCCCAAAGTCAGGAGATAGCTGGAGCCGCCGACCCGTGCGGTACTATCTTTTAGAGCTGACATCGAGGGGGCTTGGCGGTCCGCCAAGTGAGGAGAAGCACTGTGAAGACAAACATGCGCGCCCTGCCTCGGGTAGCCGGGTGCATCGGTCTGGCGCTGGCGTTGGGCCCGCTGCCGCTCCTGGCCGCCGAGGAGCCTGGGATGTTTACCGACCTACAGACCCAGACAGAAAGCCCAACGTCCCAGGTCAATACCGTCTCGGAGTTGAGCGACGTCGATCCTGCTTCCTGGGCTTTCCAGGCGCTCAAGAGCGTCGTCGAGCGCTACGGTTGCCTGGAGGGCTATCCCAACAAGACCTACCTGGGCAGTCGGCCCCTGTCGCGCTACGAGTTCGCCGCTGGCCTCAATGCCTGCCTCGAGAAAATCAGCGAACTCATCGCCGCCGGTACCGCCGACAAGGCGAGCAAAGACGATCTGGCCGCTCTGCAGCGATTGGCCGAAGAATTTCGCAACGAACTGGCGGCACTGCGCGGTCGGGTCGCCGCCCTCGAAGACAAGACCAGAGAAATCGAGAGCAAACTTTTTTCGACGACGGCCAAGCTCGACGGCTCGGTGGTGATGGCTGTCACCGGCGGCGGTGCCGGCAGCAACAACACCGTCAGGCTGCCGCTGGCCGGACCCACCCTGGGCGACTCACCGCTCATCAACCTCGTCGAACAGCAACTCAACCGCCTGGGGGTGCCCGCTCCCTTCACGCGGGCAAGAACAGTGACCGGCGACGCTGCCAACGTCAGCTTCGTCGCCCGCTCGACGCTCAATATCCGCGCTACCTTCTCGGGCACCGACGAACTGCTGGTCCGGATGCGGGGCGTAACTGGCCAGGATATCTCGAGTGTCTTTCCAGGCATCGCCGGATCGCTGGGCACCCTCTTCTACGCCGGCAACCCCAATAACTTCTCCTCCCCGGCCATCCGTGGCTTCAGCTACGACGGCTCTGCCCTCGCCAACGTGCCGGTCAATGGCACCGCACCGGTCACCTTCGACAAGGTGCGCTATATCTTCAGCCCCTTCGGCGAGAGCGTCCGCTTCTTCGTCGGGCCGCGCATCGACCTGTTCGAGGTGATCGACACCAACTCGTTCGCCAACAATGAAGAATTCGACTTCTCCAACGGCTTTTTTATCAACAACCCGCTGGTCACACCGCTATTTGCCGGTCCTGGCCTGGGCTTCGATTGGACGATCTCAAAGAACTTCAGCCTGCGGGCCGCCTACATCGCCGCCTCCGGCGGCAGCGCCCTCGCCTTCGGTTCCGGTGGCCTGACGGGCGGCAACAACCTGGTGGCTGCCGAGTTCGAGATCCGCCCCTCCGTCACCTCCTCGATCAAATTGCAGTACAGCCACTACGTCGAGCAAAATTCGCTCTTTGGCATCGACTTCAGCCTCAACGGCACCTTCGGCCAGTTCACCCGCTCGGTCACCGACGTTGCCGGCTTTAACGGCGAATGGGCGATCACTCCGAGCGTCGCCATCTTCGGTCGCTTCGGCTACGCCTTCTCCGATGTTAGATTCCAGCTGTCGTCATTTGTGAGCGATGTCGTCTTTGGCCCCGGCAGCACGACCACCCTCGCCAGCAACCTCGACTCGACCACCTGGTCCGCCGGTCTGGCCTTTCCCAACTTTGTCGGCTCCCCCGGTACCCTGGCGGTCGTCGTCGGTCAGGTACCAAGAATCAGTTCCTCCCGCGATTTTGTCTTCACCAACGGCACTCCGCCGCCCGGCGCGCCCACCCAGGCGATCAACGGCTTTATCTCCAGCGGGCGCGAGACAGATGTCGAGCTGTTCTATCGCTTTCCGATTACCGAGCGGCTGACGATCACTCCTGACTTTCAACTCATCTTCGACGCTGCCAACATCGCCAACAATCCGACGATCTCTGTCTTTACCCTGCGGACCGTCTTCACCTTCTAAAAAAAAGGGGTGCGTCCTGCGCACCCCTGCATCCACCCGATAGCAAAATTTTTGAGGGCCGGTCTGAGCCGA
The DNA here is from genome assembly GCF_000484535.1 of Gloeobacter kilaueensis JS1. Classification (NCBI taxonomy): domain Bacteria; kingdom Bacillati; phylum Cyanobacteriota; class Cyanophyceae; order Gloeobacterales; family Gloeobacteraceae; genus Gloeobacter; species Gloeobacter kilaueensis. The sequence continues at coordinate 4,646,227 of NC_022600.1, forward strand.
CGTTCTTGACTCTCACTGCCGCTCACCCGGCCTGGGGACTGGACTACCTGGAAGTACTCACAGATTAGTCGCTGGGCCGGCTTTTGCTGATGCCTCCAAAGGTAGAGTTTGGTTCACCGGTTATAAACAGCGGCACTGGAAAGACATAGCTACTTATCTAAGACCCACACTTCTCACAAAAGGATTTCTGCTCACTTGGGCCAGCAATTTGCATTGCCCCGGATAAAGAATGACCGGTTTGTGGTAAATAAAAGAGAAGATTTCGAGGAGCGAGCGGAGCCGTGTTCAAGAGGTTGCTGCTGGCGGTCGGTCTCGGCCTGCTACTTGCTGCCCCGGTCAGAGCTGTCGATCTGCGCGTCGCCGTGGTGCAGGATGTAGGCGCACTCACCGTCGGCAGCTCCAGCGACGCAGCTGTCATCGATGAATCGGGGCAGACGATTGGCCACCTCCCGGCAATGCAACCGCTCACCGTCACCGCCTCGGGCAATCAGGTCCGCGCCGTCAACGTCCAGGCGGGCCGCCTGCGGATCGTTCCCGACAAGCCCGATGGCCTGGTCTTTATCGGCAGCCGCTGGTTTCGCGGGGCAGCCGAGGTCTACGCCAGCGCCAACCGGGCGACCGGTCTGAATCTGGTCGATCTCGAAGCGTACCTCTACGGCGTGGTGGGTGCCGAGATGATCGCAAGCTGGCCTGAAGAAGCACTCAAAGCCCAGGCAATCGCGGCGCGCACCTTTGCGCTCTATAACTGGACCCGCCGTCAGAACGAAGCCTTCGACCTGGGCGACACGGTGATGTGGCAGGTCTACAAGGGCGCTGAAGACGAAACCGACTCGGTGCGCCGGGCGGTCGATGCCACCGCCGCTCAGGTGCTCACCTTCAAAGGCAGCCTGATCAACGCCATGTACCACAACAACGCCGGGGGCCGCACCGAAGATTTTCGCGCCGCCAGCGGCAGCGAAGAAGCGCCCTACTTGAGTTCGGTCGAAGATTACGATCAAAATTCGCCCTACTGGAAGTGGCAGCAGGTGATTCCGGTGGCCACCCTGCGCCGGTCGCTGGGACTTATTGCCATCGGCGATCTGCTCCAGGTCAAGATCGCCGAGCGCAGCCTGAGTGGCCGGGCGCTCTCGGTGCTCTTTGTGGGCAAAAGCGGCAGCCAACTGGTCAAAGGCACCGACGTGCGCTTCAAACTCGGCCTGCGCAGCAATTTCTTTGAGATCAACCCCAGTGGGGCACCGCTGAATGCCCTCACCTTCGACGGCCACGGCTTTGGCCACGGCATCGGCATGAGCCAGTGGGGCGCACGCGCCCTCGCGGCCCTGGGTTGGAACTGCAGCCGCATCCTCAAACACTACTACCAGGGCGTCGAGGTGCAGAAGGAAGTGTTTTAGCTTTCTTGCCAGGCTTTGATGGTCCACCGAAGCCGATTGCCAAAACGGGCCGGGAGGTTCACCTCCCGGCCCGTTTCAAGAACATGGCGCTATTCGCTCACGTCAGATGACTCGTAGCCTAGCGGCTGTATTCGCTCGATGTCCGGCCCATCGCGTAGGCAATGTCGCGCAGAAGAGTGATCTGCTGCTCAAAGTCGAGCTGCTTGATCGCTTCGAGGGCGCGGTTGCCGTCCTCCGACAACTTGTAGTCTGCAGGAACATCGATGACGTCTTTGCCCATCCGCTCGGCGAGCAAAAACCAGGTAAACAGTTTGTCGTTCTCGGTAAAATTGCCGTAGGTCTGACCCAGAGCCGTGTCGTCGCCGCGCACCAGCGCCCGCATCGCTTCAAGCTGCGCCTCACCCTGCCCCAGAGCGTCGAAGCCATTGAAGAAGTCCTGGACGCGGAGGCGATCGGCGGCGGCGGGGGCAGCGGGCGTCACCGACTTGCCCATCTCGACATAGACGTAGTAGAGCACCGCCAGCTTCGCATCGACGTCGAGGGCATCGAACTGGTCGCGCACCTGCTGCAGACCTTCGCTGCGCACTGTTCCAGGGGTCTGGGTGCTGAGGGTCTTATCGACAATGTCAGAAATGCGCTCGCTGGAAACGCTGTAGTTCCCACTACCCTGATTGGCTCCTTCGTGGAAGACCTTCTCAGAATCGGAGTCGGTCGTATTGGTCGGCACCTGACGCTGCTCGTAGGCAGGGACGGCACCGGTACTCGAAGCGCCTGCCTCCTGAGCACCGGAGATGCTGGTCTGATGGGGAGCGCTCCCGGCTGGATCGCTCAGCTGCTGGCCCTCCTCGAAGGCCCGGTCGATGTTTTTTGTGTTCTCGTCCATAAACTTCACCGTTCTCCTGAACTTCTTCCCAGCCTACGGAGCGATCCCCGTCCAACCGTCACCCTATAGTCAGAAGAATTTCGTTAAATTGTCGTTCGAAAATATGCCTCTCTATCCATTCTTTTTGACGCTGCAAAGCCGCCTGAAAGCAGACACCACCTGCCGCCTTGAAACGCAGAAAACATTATCCGATGGCCCCTCCCCTATGGGAGAGAGGGAGAGTCATTGCTTTCCCTGCTGAGAGTTCAGGTGTCTTCTTCGTCGTCGGTGATCAGACGATTGAGTTTTTGTTTGATCTGGCTATCGAAGACTTCCCACTTGAGCTGATTGAAGGCAGTATTCTCGCTGCTGCCCGACAAAAAACCTACCGGGATTTCAAATCCGCCGGCGCGCATTCGGCCACCGCCAAAGAAACGGCCACTCGCGTCCTGACCGAAGGTTTTTTTGATAAATTCGTCCGGATCGAGGGTGAGCTTGTTGGTGCGCAGCGAACCGGAGACGATCTCGCGCTCGTCCTCGGTGCGGACGATGCCGTAGACGACGGCGGTGTGGATGTCCTCTTCGGTGATGAGAAAGTCCGCCGCCTGGGGAATGGCGTCGCGGTCCTCGTAGCGCAGGTAGCCGACGCCGGAGACCGAGAAGCTATTTTTGACGATCCGGTTTTTGAGGGCGCGCTCGATCACATCCATCACCCGCCGCGAGCGGGCCGTCTGCAAGATCGCTTCTAAAAGCTTCGGATCGTAGTAGCGGCTCAGGTAAGCGGCGGCCTGAAAATCTTCTTCTTTGGCCTGCATCAGGTGGTTGGTCTCGGAGCGCAGGCCGTGCATCAAGGCGGTGGCAACTTTGAGGTGGTCGGCGTTGGTGGCATCGAGGCCAAGGAGACCGTCCTGGAGGTACTGCACAAAGATCGTCGCCGTCGCGCCGCAGGCGGTGCGGATGTCGCTAAATTGGGGTGCCAGGTCGTCCTGGGGAGCGTGGTGATCGATGACGGCAATGACCGGCAGCTTGGATTGCTTGACCAGGCGGGTGATCTGGCTGGTGGTGCCCTGGTTGTCGAGGAAGACCGCACCTTGAAAATTTTTAAGATCGCGCTGTTCGAGCTGTAAATTCCAGCGCTGCACCGGAAAACCGGTCAGGCGCACCAGGGCGATGTTTTCTTGATGGCTTAGAGTACCGGCGTAGGCACTCACACACTCGATGCCGTACTGCTGAGAGATCAAGGTGTAGGTCCAGGCGCTGCTGAGGGCGTCCGGATCGGGAAAATCCTGCAGCACGATGAGATGCCGTTCCTCGGCGTGCTTGCTCAGCACCTGACGCAATTTATCGGCTTTTTTGAGCTGGCCGTTGGTCTTGATCGCCGGGGCGACGGACTCGGCTGTACTGGATGCAGATTCCATGGAACCTCACGAGTGTTCTTTGATTGTCTCTTGCAAAGCAAGAGATGGCATACGCCAGATCAAGGCCAGCTCGATCCAGAAAAGGGCGTTGATGCGCGCGTCGTAGAAGGGCACATCCGAAAAACCAAACAGCAAATACGCGACGAGGGCAGCCAGCAGGCCCGCCTGTTGCCAGCGGGAAACACCCCTCAAAGATACCGCCTGCCGCACGCCCCGTAACAACGTCCAGAGATAGAAGCCCACCAGCAGCAGGGCCGCCGGGATACCGGTTTCGGCAGTGTAGGTGAGATAGAGGTTGTGGGCGTGCAGAAGCTGAGCGGCGTCGTGGCCAAAGTAGGTCTTCTCGACGAACGGAAAAGTCTGCAGGCCCCAGCCGGTGAGGGGGCGCTCGCCGGTCATCCGCAGGGCGATCTGCCAGGCATCGAGGCGATTGGTGAGCGAAGTAAAGGAGGCGGTGCCGCTGGTGATGCTCTCGCTCACCTTCTGCCAGAGCGAGGCCGGAACGATCTCCCGCAGCCAGCGGATCGGAGGCCAGGACACTGGCCCCAGACCCGCGAGCAAGACTGTCCCCGCCCCCGCCGTCAGCGCCGTCACCAGCCGCCATCGCCGGGCCACCAGCAACAGAGCGCCGACCACCAGCAGCGCAATCATCCAGGCGTTGCGCGAGGCGGTGCCCAGCAGTGTCACCCCTCCGACTGCCAGCACTGCCCAGCCCAGCCAGCGCTGGCGCGGCAGGCCGCCGAGGGCAATCGCAGCAGCGAGGGGCAGCACCAGCAGCAGGTAGGCTGCCGTCGAGGTGGGCCAGGCAAAAAAGGCGGTGACCCGATCGAGGATGCCTGCTTCCTGGCGCGAACCCACCGTGAGCAGGACGAGGCCACTTAAAGGTTCCCACTGCCAGTTGGCACCTGTCACCCACTCGAAGAGCCCGGCCAGACCGGTGACGAGTCCGCCCCAGAGCAGGACCGTCAGCAGTTGGGTGAGCCGCTCGGCCCGATCGACCAGATGCACAGCCAACCCGAAAAACAAAAAGAAGGGCAGGTAGTTAAAAAGACCCAGTAGACTGTCACCCGGTCGGACACTAAAAGCCGTGAGCACCAGCAGCACCAGGGCCGTCGCGATAAGCCACCGCCCAGCCGGCCCCGGCCTGAGCGGCCACAGACCACCGGCGGCGAGGGCAATCGAGGCGACCAGCCAGCTTACGAGCATCAGGGGCGACCAGACCGGCAATACGGCAAGGCCCACCAGGAATGCTGCCCAACTGATGGGCCCGGCGCTCAGGGCTTCGGAGGCGGACGGGAAGCCGCGCTTGGCAGTGCTCAAACCAGTTCCCACAAGGACCACTCCCCACGCTATCACGGCTGTTGGAGCCCGCCTGTCCGGCTCCAGCACCCAGCTTGACCACGGTTTCTCAGCGGATAGACTGGGATGCACCCTGAAAGACGTTCATGGCCTCCGAAGAACTTCCCAGCCTCAACCAGCCCGTCTATTGGGAAAGCCGCTACCGGCAGCACCAGGACCGCTGGGATCTGGGCCGCCCGGCTCCGAGTTTCGAGTACCTGCTTGCCACCCCCCAGGCTCCTCCGCCCGGCACGGTCGTCGTTCCTGGCTGTGGACGGGGCTACGACGCCCTGCTGTTTGCCAGTCGCGGCTACAAAGTTTATGGCTTTGACTTTGCCGCCGACGCCATCGCCGATGCGACCCGCTCAGCGCTGCGCAGCGGCATCTCCGTCACCTTCGTTCAAGAAGATCTTTTTAAGCTGCCCAGAGAACTCGACAGTCTCTTTGATCTGGTGATCGAGCACACCTGTTTTTGTGCCATCGACCCATCCCGCCGTCCGGAGTACGTCCAGATCGTCCACCGGCTGCTCAGGCCGGGCGCAGAGCTGATTGCGATCTTTTTTGCCCATCCGCGCCCTGGCGGTCCGCCCTTTCGCACCGATCCCGACGAGATCGAGCGGTTGTTTGGCGGTTACTTTGCCATCGAGCAGTTAGAACCGGCACCGGTTTCGGTGCCCGAGCGGCAGGGCGAGGAACTGTTCGCTCGATTGCGCCGCCTCTGAGGGCAGCCTCAGTACAGGCCGTGCCGTTTTTTGTACTGCACCAGGACGCGCTGGGCTTCGCCCGCATCGAGGCCGATGCGGGTGGACCAGGCAAGGATCTGGCCCTCGTAGGCCGGGGAGAGCTGGCCGTTTGCCAGACACTGGCCAATCACCCGCTCAAGCAGATAATTCTGGGCGTAGCGCATCAATTCCTGGTGGCGCACCAGGGGAATGCCCAGCCCCTGGGCAAAGCTGCCGAGCAGGGCCACCTCGTTTTGATCGAGCTGTTCGTCGGCCAGCGCCAGGGACCAGGCGAGCATCATGATCGTCTCGCGGGTCGAATCGGCTGTCGTCTCCTCCAGCTCGACCGGACTGGGCATGGGCCGACTGGAGAGCGATTCGAGGCTGCCCAGTTGCGGATCGATAAACCAGGCAAAAAAGTTCTTTTCGCTCTCGGCGAGCTGGCCGTCGGCGTTGGCGATCGCGATCAAAATCCGGGCGAGGATCGCCTGATCAAAGGGCTGGGTGACCGGGTAGGCGTTGAGCTGCCGCTCAAAGTCGGAGTACATCTGCTGTTCTGCGTTCGCCGAAATCCAGCGGCTGTTTTTGTTGTCCCAGACAAAAAAGTCTGCCGACTGAAAAGCGCGGGCAAGCGCGTCCTTCTTCTCTTCCTCGCTGTAGTGAATTTCGCCAGGTGTATTGCCGGTCTGCAAGATCAGCGAATCGGCGATGTCGCCGATGATATAACCGACAAAACCAAAACCCATCGCCCGCCGGATCGTCGAGGCCACCGAGTACTTGAGGGTCTGGACGACGTTGCCGCCGACGTTCTGGGCCATATTTCCCATCATGGTCTCGCGCTTTTGCAGGGGCGCGCTCGCCTGCACCGTCTCGCCGGTGACAGGGCACTGAAAGACGCAGTTGAGGGTCGAACCCTGCTGCTCGGCGCTGACGATCAGCGGCTGAATCGATTCAAAAAAATCCGCCATAACCAATTGTTCTCCGATTGTCGGGTGCCGGTCGGCTCGTGCTCAACAATAGGGATCACAAGCCCGCCAGCGCGAAGAAGCCTCCTATCGATCTAAGCGCAAAAAAAGGGGCAGAAATCGCTTCTGCCCGCTTGTCCATGACTGCAACGCCTGAATAACTCTTAAAGCGCTAGCCGCGAATCGCCTCTGTACTTACGGCCACGGGCGCACTCTCGCTCGACGCCAGATCCAGCGGGAAATTGTGGGCATTGCGCTCGTGCATCACTTCCATTCCCAGGTTCGCCCGATTGACGATATCCGCCCAGGTGTAAATCGCCCGGCCCTGGGAATCGACGATGCTCGAATTGAAGTTGAACCCGTTCAGGTTGAACGCCATCACGCTGATGCCCAGCGACGTGAACCAGATGCCCACCACCGGAAAGGCGGCCATGATGAAGTGCAGCGAGCGAGAATTCGCGCCCCAGAAGGCAAAAGTCTGGAAGACCAGACGGCTGATGTAGCCGTGGGCGGCGGTGATGTTGTAGGTTTCGTGGCCCTGGCCGAACCTGTAGCCGTAGTTCTGCGATTCCTCGTAGGAGGTCTCGCTCACCAGCGAAGAGGTGACGAGCGACCCGTGCATGGCGCTAATCAGAGCGCCGCCGAACACTCCCGCCACTCCCAGCATGTGGAAGGGGTGGTTGAGAATGTTGTGCTCCGCCTGAAAGACAAACATGAAGTTGAACGTGCCAGAGATACCCAGAGGCATCCCATCGCTGAAGCTGCCCTGACCAATCGGGTAAATCAAAAACACCGCCGTCGCTGCCGCCACAGGCGCACTGTAGGCAATGCAGATCCAGGGACGCAAGCCCAGACGATAGGACAACTCCCACTCCCGACCCAGGTAGCAAAACACCCCAATCAAAAAGTGGAAGACGACAAGCTGGTAAGGCCCGCCGTTGTAGAGCCACTCATCCATGCTGGCTGCTTCCCAAATCGGATAAAAGTGAAGACCGATAGCGTTGGAGCTGGGAATGACAGCGCCGGTGATGATGTTGTTGCCGTAAAGCAAGGAGCCGGAAATCGGCTCGCGGATGCCGTCCATGTCCACCGGCGGGGCGGCGATGAAGGCGACGATGTAGCAGATGGTAGCCGAAAGCAGGGTGGGGATCATCAAGACGCCGAACCAACCGACGTAGAAGCGGTTGTTGGTGGAGGTGACCCAGTCGGCGAAGCGCTCCCACAATCCCTGAGTCGAACGACGCTCAAGTGTTGCGCTCATAAATAACTCTCCAAAAGCGATACAGACGAATAGAAACAGACCTGGGCAGCGACAGTCGCAGAGCGGGCGGCACCCTCAACTGTGAAGCTTTAAGAAAGTCTGCCCTTCGCTCAGTCAGGCTGAGCTGGTAACAGTTTGTAATAGGGGATCAGCGCTCGCCAGGCAATTTACGAACGTTAAGCCCGCATCCTAACGAGCTGTTCTGGCGGCGACAAATTCTGTGAACAGGCGGACCCGAATCGAGCCGCAACCGGAAAGTTATGAACGTTAAGCCGATCACTTAAGGCTCGCAGTGCAGCAACAGCAAAGAAGCAGGATATAAGAAAAAGCATCCCGATTGGTTTTGAGGCAGGATGCTGCCCAGGAGCGAGCCACCCGCCAGACAAAGACGCAGGCGCGGCGTCGTGCTCGCCCCTGTCGGGCTGCGCAAGTTGCGGCAGGCGATTACTCGGCTGGAGCAGGAAGAACTGGACGGCTGGCGGTACACCCTGGAGGCGCTGAGCGAGCGGATTGGACTGACCACCCGGACGATTGCCAAGCTCATGGCTGGGCGCGAGGGACTGGACCGGCGGACGATCGAGCACTGTTTCGAGCGCCTTGGCCTGGTGCTGGAGCCGGCAGATTATGCCCATCCGCCCCTGGAGGCCGCCCCCAACCCCAGCCGGCAGGATTGGGGGGAAGCCCTCGATGTTGCGATCTTCTTTGGCCGCACTGAGGAGCTGACAAAGCTCGGCCACTGGCTCACCCACGACCGCTGCCGGGTAGTCGCCATCCTGGGCATGGGGGGCATGGGCAAGACTGCCCTCTCGGTGAAGCTGGCCCAGCAGGTGCAGGGACAGTTCGAGTGGGTGATCTGGCGCTCGCTCAGCAACGCGCCGCCCATCGCGGACATTCTGGCGGAGTGGCTTGGCCGCATCTCGGGGACGGGGCTGGAGTTGCCGACGGCGGTCGAAGCGCAGATTGCTCTGCTCATCGAGCAACTGCGCCGCCGCCGCTGCCTGCTGGTGCTCGACAACTGTGAGACAATTTTGCAGAGTGGCAGCGGCGAGGTGCTAGGCACCGCCGGCCTCTGCCGCCCAGGGTTTGAAGCTTACGGAGAACTCTTTCGCCGCCTGGGCCAGATCGCCCACAACAGCTGCCTGGTGCTCACCAGCCGCGAGAAGCCGGAGGCGGTCGCCACCCTCGAAGGCAGCAGCCTGCCGGTGCGCTCGCTGCTATTAACTGGCCTGCCCTACGGCGAAGCGGTGGCCATTCTCAAGAGCAAGGACATCCAGGCTGCCCCAGCCGAGTATGCCCGCCTCGTCGAGCTGTACCGGGGCAATCCGCTCGCCCTCAAGATCGTAGCGACAGCAATTCAAGATACCTTCGCCGGAGAACTGCGCGCCTTTTTAGAACAGGAGACGACGGTCTTCAACGGCATTCGCACGCTCTTAGGCGAGCAGTTCGCCCGCACCTCGCAGATGGAAAAGGAACTGCTCTACTGGCTTGCCATCCAGCGCGAGCCGGTGGCCCTCAGCCGGTTAGGCGCGGTGCTCGCTGAGCGCGGGGCGAGTGCGAAGGTGCCCATCGTCCTCGAATCGCTCTGTCGGCGGGCGCTGGTCGAAAAACTGATCGAGACCGAACCGCTGGAGGTGCGCTACGCCCTGCAGCCGGTGGTGCTGGAGTATCTGACCGACCGGCTGATCGAGGTGGCCTGCCGGGAGATTCTTGAGCGCCGATTTGTCACCCTCCACCGGCACGCCCTGATGCAGGCGGAGGCAAAGGACTACCTGCGCACCGCCCAGATCCAGCTCATCGTCGAGCCGGTGCTCGAAGGGCTGCTCACTCGGCTCGGCACCGCAAGAGCGATAGCCGATTATCTGGTGGATCTGATTGCCCTGTTTCAGTCCACACCGGGCTTCGAGCGCGGCTACGCTGCCGGTAACCTGCTCAACCTGCTCATCTGTCTGGGTAGCGACCTGAGCGGGCTGGATCTCTCGGGTCTGGCGGTCTGGCAGGCGTACCTGAACGAGCGCCGTTTGCACCGGGTCAACTTTGCAGGAGCCGATCTGAGCGGTTCGACCTTCGCCAGAACCTTCAGCCTCGTCGTCGCCCTCGCCTTTCACCCGGACGGCCAACTGCTTGCCTCCGGCCACTCGACCGGCGACATCTACCTCTGGCAGATCGACACAGGCCAGCAGGTCGCCTGCTGGAATGCCTGCCCGGAGGCGATCTGGACCCTCGCTTTCAGCCCGGATGGCCGCACGCTGGTAGCCGGGAGCGGCGATGCGGCCATCCGCTTCTGGGACGTGCAGAGCGGTTACTGCACCCGCACCCTGCGCGAACACACCGGCACAGTCGCCTCCCTGGCCTTCAGCCCGGACGGGGAGTACCTGGCGAGCGCCAGCGCGGACCATTCGGTGCGCCTCTGGCACCGCTCGACGGACTACACCACCAGTTGTCTACTTGGAAAACACGACCGGCCCTGCTTCAGCCTCGCCTTCAGCCCCGATGGCTGCACCCTGATAAGCGGCGGGGCCGACCACCTGCTTAGAGTCTGGGAGATCGCGAGCGGCCTGTGTCTGCGGGTGATGGCCGGTCACACCGACTGGCTCAGGATGATCGCCGTTCATCCGGCGGGTGGGCTGCTGGCAAGCTGCGCCATCGATCACACTGTCCGGCTTTGGGATCTAAAGACGGGCGAATGCCTGGCCGTACTCGCCGATCACACCTGCTTCGTCGCCGCCATCGCCTTCGTTGACGAGTACACCCTGGCAAGCAGCGGTTCGGATCGCAGCATCCGGCTCTGGGACATCCGCACCCGGCGCTGCACCCGGATTCTCCAGGGGCATACCAGCGACGTGCTCGCCCTGGTGCGCCATCCCCATCGCCTTCAGTTTGTCAGTGGCAGCGAAGATCAGACGATGCGCCTGTGGGAGTTGCCCACCGGGCGCTGCCTGCGCACCTTTTCTGGCCGGATCAACTGGCAGATGTCGGTGAGCTTCAGTCCGGACGGTAGGCAGATCGTCTCGGGAGGCGAAGATCATCTCGTTTTTTTGTGGGACCGTGAGTCGGGGGCGCGGCGGCTCCTGGTCGGCCACACCGGTTCGGTGGGAGCGGTCGCCTTCAGCCCGGACGGCGAGTACCTGGCAAGCGGCGGCAACGACCAGTCGATTCACCTCTGGAAGGTGGCGACGGGCGAGAGCCTGGCGGTGTGGAGCGGCCATCGGGCCACCGTGCGCAGCCTGACTTTCAGCCCGGACGGTACGCGCCTGGCGAGCAGCGGCTACGACGGCGGCATTCACCTCTGGCACACCGGCTCGGGCCAGTTGGAACAACGGCTACCCGTGCCGCTGCTGGTCGATTGCCTCGCCTTCAGCCCGGACGGTAAGCTCCTTGCCCTGGGACCGATCGACGAGCGCTGCTGGATCTGGGATCTGGCCGCTGGGCGGCCTCTACATATTCTTGCCGGGCACAGCGAGTGGGCCTGGCAGGTCGCCTTCAGCCCGGACGGTAAGCTCCTTGCCTCCGGTAGTCACGACGGCACCGCCCGCCTCTGGCGGGTCAGCGACGGCAGCGCGCTGCACGTTCTTGCCGGTCATAGAGGCTGGATCTGGCAGGTCGCCTTCAGCCCGGACGGTCGTCTCCTCGCCACCGCCAGCACCGACTCGTGCATCAAACTCTGGGACGTTGCTACCGGCGCGTGTCTTAAAAGTTGGAAAGCGCACACGCACTGGGCCATATCGATCGCCTTTGCTCCTGACGCCCAGACCCTGGTGAGCAGCGGCACCGACGGCGCTTTGAAGTTGTGGGCGATCGACTCCGGCGCGTGCCTGCGGGTGTTTCAAGTCGAGCGGCTCTACGAGGGGATGAACATCGCCGGGGCAACGGGCCTGAGCGCCGTTCAGCGGGCGACGCTCAAAGCGCTGGGAGCGGTCGAGCTTTAAGCGCATAAAGAGTCGCCGGGCTACCTAATCAAGGGTATGGCAACTCCGCTTCGCCCCGAATCTGCGCGCCAGAGCCAGCAGATGAGTGCTCCAGCCTGTCCGAACCTGCACTGCCGCCTCTTCCGCCAGTTGTTGCCCGAAGGCGCAAAAGTCTGCCCGATGTGCGGCACCCAGCTGGGCAACGCTGTTCGCCGCCCGCCTGGCCAGACGAACCTGCCTGTTGCCCAGCCCCGCCCGCTGCTCAAACTCGTTCATCCTGCCAGTGGTTACGAGTTTTTTGTGCGCGGCGAACGCTGTTTTATCGGGCGTACCCCCCAACCACCCGAACCCGGAACCTCCCAGATCGCCCTCGACAATCTTCCAGATAACCAGATCGTCTCGCGCCGCCACCTGCAGATCACCTGGGACGCTGAGCGATCCGCTTATAGCGTGAGCGATCTGGGCAGCCGCAACGGCACCGCCCTCAACGGTTCACCCCTTCTACCGCAGGCAAGCTATCGCCTCAGCAACGGCGACAGGCTGCAACTGGGAAAGCCATGCCTGATCGAACTGGTCGCCTCGATCAGCGCCTTTGGCCGCACCCCGAGCCCTTCTTCTCCTGGCGCAGAACTTCCCTAGGTTTTTGAGCTTCTTCCACGCAAAAGACTTGTTCGATGTCTCGCTTCCACACAAACGCGACTGTCCTCAGAGATCTGTTTCTGGCCGGTATTCTGGCTGCGATTATTTGTTTTCTGGTCTCAGCCACCGTCCACGGCGTCCGCCCGCCCCAAAGATCCGCTCATTCGCTCATCCACCCGCAATCGCTGGCAAAGACCATTGCTGCGCCGCGCCTGCCTGCCAGCTAGAGCGGCGGATAGATCTGGGCCAGGGGCCGGGGAGAGCGGGCTAAAAGTTCGTAGGCCCGGCGCGAATCGAGGCAGACGTTCGCAGGCCGGGGTGGCTCGGACGGAAAGTCGCGCCCGAGCGCCGGGGCAATCAGGCGTGCGTCCCAGCCAAAGTGCCGGGCCAGCAGCCACCCCAGTTCATAGCGCGACACACAGGCTCTGCCACCGACGTGCAACAGGCCACAATAGTTGCCCCAAGCCAGTTCCAGTAGCGCCGCCGCCAGATCGGCGGCGTGGATGGGGGAGCGATATTCGTCGGTAAATAGTTGAGCGGGTTTGCCCGACCTCAGTTGTGCTCCCAGTCGCTCCTCGACGCTGCGTTCCCCAGAAGGACTTGGCCCTAACAGGAGCGAGGTGCGCACGACGAGCGCATTTGAATATCCCAGTACGCGCTCCTCGGCCAGCCGCTTGGTGCGGGCATAGCAACCCAGAGGCCCGGTCGGGCTCGCTTCGGTGTAGGGGGCCGCCCTCCCGTCGAAGACCAGATCGGTGGAGACAAAGATAAAACGGCTGCCAACCCTAGCCGCTGCCCGTGCCAGGTGGTCGGTCGCTTCGACGTTGACCTGGAAGGCGCGCTCGGGAGCCTGTTCGCACTGGGCGCTCTCGCTCATCGCCGCGCAGTGGATGACCGCCTGCGGCTGGATCTGCTCCAGAAGCTGCCGGTAGATTTCTGCCCCCGCCGTCGCCAGATCCAGGGCCATTGCCGGCACTTTTATAGACAGAGGCCGACGACCAGCGATTGCCCTGACCTCCCAGCTGTCCAGCGCCTGAAAAGCGACGTGGTAGCCCAGCAGGCCGCTAACGCCGGTAAGCAGCAGGCGCGGCATGAACCGGCAACTGGGACACCGACGCTGCCCGGTTTGCGGGGGTGAGCGAAGGGGTAGCCCGCAGGGAAGTGTCCGTCAGACTGATGAGCGTCGGGAAGAAGATCCCGAGTACGACCGTGGCAATCGTCGTGATGAGCATCCCGGCCTTGAGCGGCTGGATACCCTCGCTGTCGCCGCCGTCGCCCGCGCCGTAGGCCAGCACCTGGGGCGAAGGTTCTTTGACCAGCATCAGCTTGACGACGCGCACGTAGTAGTAGATCGAGGCTACCGAGGTAACCAGGCCAAAGAAGACCAGCGTGTATGCCTGGGACTGCACCGCCGCCCAGAACAGGTACAGTTTGCCGAAGAAACCGGCCAGCGGCGGAATCCCGGCCAGCGAGAGCAAGCAGAGGCTCAGTACCAGGGTGAGGAACGGATCTTTCTGGTAGAGGCCACTGTAGGCGGTGATCTCGTCGGTGCCGGTGCGCAGGCTAAAAAGCACTACCGCCATGAACGCCCCCAGGTTCATAAACAGGTAGGTGCCGATGTAGATGATCATGCTGCTGTAGCCCTGGGGGGTGCCGATCGCAAGGCCAATCATCACGTAGCCTGCCTGGGCAATCGAACTGTAGGCGAGCATCCGCTTCATGCTCGTCTGGGCGATGGCGACGACGTTGCCGAGCACCATGCTGAGGATCGCAAGCAGCACGAACAGCGTCTGCCACTGTCCGGTAAATGCCGGGTAGGCGGAGGTGAGAAAGCGGATGGCCAGGGCAAAACCGGCGGCCTTGGAGCCGACGGACAAAAAGGCGACCACCGGCGTCGGCGAACCTTCGTAGACATCCGGCGTCCACTGGTGAAAGGGCACCGCCGCGATCTTGAAGCAGATGCCGGCCACCACCAATACCAGCGACAGCAGGGCCGGAAAACCCAGATCGACGATGCGCGGCGCAATTTCTAATAGCCGTGTCTGGCCGCCGGAAAATCCGTACAGCAGCGACAGGCCGTACAAAAAGATGCCCGAGGAGGCAGAACCGATGAGCAAATATTTGAGCGATGCCTCGTTGGAGCGCTTGTCGAGCTTGGTGTAACCGGCGAGCAGATAACTGGTGATACTCAATAGCTCCAGCGCCACGAAGATCATCACCATCTCGGAGGCTCCCGAGAGCAGCATCGCCCCGAGCACCGCTCCCAGGAGCAGCTCATAAAATTCTGCTGTCGTCAGGCTGGTGCGGTCGATGTAGCGAATCGACATCAGCACCGTGAGGGCCGCCGACAACAGCACAAAGGCGCGAAAGGCGACGCTCAGCGGATCGGCGGTGAAGCTGCCTAAAAAACTGTCGGGATTGGCGATAATCCACTGCGGCAACAGCAGGGCCGTAGCGATTCCCAATCCCAAAAGCGTGATGTAGGGCAGCGCCCTGGCGACTTTGCGGCCAGCGGTCAAGTCTACCAGCAGCAGGACGACCAGGGTAATCGTGACGGCGTACTCGGGCCAGAGTACACCGGCGTTGAGAGCGGCAAAGTCGATGTTCATGGGCTGGAAGCGGACGCTCCCCCAGAGCTTTTCTCTGTCATCGTACTGTAGTTTACCGGTAGTCTCGGCAATGCTGCCGGTGTGCTATCGTGAACGCTAACGGGACGCCTGTCCATCTTGAGAGGGCCACCATGGCGATCATCTCCTCCCACACCGCCGCAGCTGAGGGTGAACCGGCAAAAAGCCGCACCGCCCAGCCCAGATCCGAGGCTCTGCAGGCCCAAAAAGGGCGCGAGGACCACCACGAAGAAAACCTGCGGCCCAAGAACCTCGACGATTACGCCGGTCAAAAAGAACTCAAAGCCGTCCTCTCGCTACTGGTGGCCGCCGCCCGCCATCGCAGCGAACCGCTCGATCACCTGCTTTTTTATGGCCCGCCGGGACTCGGCAAGACGAGCATCTCGCTCATCCTCGCCCACGAGATGGGGGTCAACATTCACCTCACCACCGCCCCCGCCCTCGAACGCCCCCGCGACATCGCCGGTCTGCTTGTCAAACTGCAGCGCGGCGACATTCTCTTTATCGACGAAATCCATCGTCTGCCCCGGATCACCGAAGAAATTCTCTACCCGGCGATGGAAGATTTTCGGCTCGACATCACCGTGGGCAAGGGCCAGAATGCTCGAATTACGAGCGTTCCGCTGCCTCGCTTTACCCTCATCGGAGCGACCACCCGCGTCGGTGCCCTCAGTTCCCCGTTGCGCGATCGCTTTGGCTTTATCCAGCGGTTGCGCTTCTACGAAGTCGATGAACTGACGGGCATCCTCCACCGCAACGCCCAGCTGTTGCAGATCGCGATCGACGAGGCCGGAGCCAGCGAGATTGCCCGCCGCTCGCGGGGCACCCCCCGCATCGCCAACCGACTACTCAAGCGGGTGCGCGACTATGCCCAGGTCGAAAGCGACGGGCTCATCACCGAACCGGTCGCCTGCGCCGCCCTCGAACTGTTTGAAGTCGATCCGCTGGGCCTCGACTGGACCGACCGCCGACTGCTGCAGACCCTTATCGAGCACTACAACGGCGGGCCGGTGGGCATCGAGTCGCTCGCAGCGGCCACCGGCGAAGACAGCCAGACGATCGAAGAAGTCTACGAGCCTTACTTGATGCAGATAGGCTATCTGCTGCGCACCGCTCGTGGCCGGATGGCCTCGGCTGCTGCTTACCGCCACCTGGGCTACACCCCGCCCCAGCGCTTCGAGCAGGTGAGCTTGCTCGACAGCAGCGATCCGCTGGGGTTGCACAACTAGCGAGCGGGCAATCGGGTAGGCCGGTAGCACCGGTAACGGGTGATGGCGCGGTGGCAGGCGAGTGCCGATGACCTATCGGACACGAACAAAGTCAGATCGCATGAATTCCTTCCATTCGCCGTCCTGGAGAACCTCCGCAGCGGTGAACCGGTGGTCGTCGTCGATAATCTGAAAGACATCGCGGTAGCGATCGGTTTCACGGCCCTCGCTCATCGCCGGACCCTCAGTTTCGAGCAGAAGTGCCCGCCCGTCCGGAGAAAGGTCGCCGTCGTACACGAACAGGCGGTCGAGCGCACTCCCCGCCACGGCACCCGCGAACCGGCCAGTGTTCGGCTCATATCCGATCAGCGTTGCTGCACGCGTTTGCGAGCCGTCGCTCGATTGGCCGGTGTTGTCGAGGATGATGAAATGGTCGCTCAAAGCCCGCACGGACTCAGTCCCATTCGCGGCGACACCTGAGTGGTCCGAATCGTCGGCTGTGTGAAACTGGTAAGACCATTCGCCGACGAGGTTCTGGAGCCAAGCCCGTTTGGAGGAGGTAGCAGACATGTCAAAAGTTCCCTCTTTCTCTTTACTGATTGCATTTTGCAATCGGTTTTTAGATTACCACGTGCGATTGCATAGCGCAAGCAGTTTTGATATACCTGCGGTATGAACGACACGAAACGATCCGGGTGTCCAATCAACCTCACGCTGGAGGCGCTCGGCGACCGCTGGAGCCTGATCGTCATTCGGGACATCATCTTCGGCGATCGCCGTCATTTCCGGGAGCTGCTTTCCCGTTCTGAGGAAGGGATCGCGACCAACATCCTCGCCGACCGGCTGAAGCGATTGACGGAGAACGGGTTTCTGACGCGCTCAGCCGACCCGTCGCACAAGCAGAAGGCGATCTATAGCCTTACCGAAAAGTCCATTCAGCTGATCCCGCTACTGGCGGTCATGGGAGCCTGGGGCAGGCAGCATACCGCCGTCAGCCGACCTCTCGCCATCCGCGCAAAGCTGCTGGAGGAGGGCGGCCCGGCCCTGTGGTCTGCGCTGATGGACGAACTTCGCTCGGCCCATCTGGACGGCAATTCAGTGAAGTCGAACACGATCGTCGAGCTTCAAAAAGCTTATGAGATGGAACTGGCAAAAGCATAGTGCCATCGATCTGCACACCGTCGATTTCCTGTTAAAAGGAGATATACGCGGACTTGAGCATTCTGCAGATCTAGAAGGGTATGGCGCGGATTTGGGTTGCCCAGACCTTCGAGCACGGCATGGATGCGGAGACGATTTGGGCGCTTGTGGATCGACGATGATGGCGAGCGCGGGGGAGAGTGCTGAATGAAAAAGTCAAGCGTACTTGGACGAGGGACAGTCTTTGCCCTGTTGCTTGCTGGTGCGGCTCCCGCCACACTGGCTCAGGAACCCAAGCCGACCAATCGGGCAGAGGCTGTCGAGGTTGTCCGCGAGTTGCGGGGCATTGTGACGCCCGACGGCGTCGAACGTGCGCGAATGGTGCGCATTGGGGGCATCGACCAGTTCGTCTCGATCCGTGGGCGCGACCGGCGCAATCCCATCCTGCTCATTCTTCACGGCGGGCCTGGCTTTCCAGAAACGGCTCTTGCATGGTGGAACACCCGCGACCTCGAGGAATACTTCACTGTCGTGCACTGGGATCAGCGAGGATCGGGCAGGACCTACCTCGCCAACGATCCTGCCGCAGTCGCGCCCACAATGCTGCCCGAACGCTTCGTCGCCGACACAGGCGAACTCATCACCTGGCTGCGCACCGAATTCGGAAAAAAGAAGATCTTTCTGCTCGGCCATTCCTGGGGCAGTTTCATCGGGCTCGAATACGCCCGGCGGTACCCCGGACAGCTTCACGCGTACATCGGCGTGGGACAAGCGACCAACACGCCGGAGAGCGAACGTCGCGGCTATGCCTTCGCGCTCGCCGCCGCTCAGCGGGCGGGCAATGCCAACGCAGTCGCGCAGCTCGAATCGATCGCGCCCTATGCCGTGCCCGGACGCCCGATCCCGCTGGAACACATTGTCATCGAACGGCAGTGGTCCGACTATTTCGGCGGCGTCATGGCCTATCGCCAGCGCCAGACCAATGGGATCGCGAGCCGCCTGTCACCCGACTATTCGGACGCAGATGCCCCCCGCGCTTACGACGGCAACAACTACTCGCAGCTATACCTTTTCAGTACAGTCCTCGGCCTCGACCTCAGCGGCATCACGCGGCTTGGCTGCCCCTTAATCCTTCTGGAGGGGCGACACGACCGCACAGTGAGTTCGGAGGTCGCCCATGAATGGTTCGTGCGGGTCCGTGCGCCGCGCAAGCATTTCGTCTGGTTCGAGCATTCGGGTCATGAGGTTATGACCGAGGAACCCGGCAAGGTTCTGGTGTCGCTCTTAAAATATGCACGTCCAATTGCTGCCCGCGCGGGCGACGTGGGACCCGAGCCTTGAACGCCCGCCCAGTCAACTATCTGTACCCCAACGTCATCCGCAGAGGAGGGAAGCCGTGATTACCTGCGTCGTCCATTACAAGATCGACCCAGACAAGCTGGCCGATTTTGAAAGGTTCTCCAGGGCTTGGATTTATCTCGTTAACAAGCATAAAGGTCAGCACCACGGCTATTTTCTGCCGTCCGAGGGCGCGAGCGATGTAGCTCTTGCGCTCTTCAGCTTTGAGAGCTTAGCGGCCTATGAGCAATATCGCACGCGTTTCGGTAAAGATAAGGAGTTCATTGCGGCGGACAAGATCCGTGACGAAAGTGGCTGCGTCATCCGGTACGAACGGACCTTTATGCGTCCCCTGTTACCCAACGAGGTGGATGGTCCCCCCGACGGCTGGCAGAAGTAGTCCGAACGCCGCCGCCGGGGCTGCGCAACTAACGAGCGGGCAACTGGCCAATCGACTGCGTATTCACCAGTTGCTCGTAGACGGCCTGACGCAGCAGCTTCGGCGGCAACAGCCCCTGGGCGAGCACGAAGTCGTGGAAGCGCTGGGGGCTGAATTTGACTCCCTGGGTGCGCTCCAGATCCGAGCGGAGCGCCAGGAGCTGGGTATAGCCGTAGAAGTAGGCGGTGGCCTGGCCAGGGGAGCGGAAGGTGTAGCGCTCGACTTCCTGGCGGGCGTGGGCGGGTGAGACCGCTACTTCGTCGGTGAGGACACGCAGCGCCTGCTCGGGCGTAATCCTGCCCAGCTGTAGCTCCGGATCGAGAAAGGCGCGGGCCGCCCGCTTCAACTGTTCTCTGAGCGAGATGAGTTGCCCATCCGGGGGCATAAAAGGCAAAATGATCGACTCGGCGTAGAGTCCCCAGCCCTCGACGTTGGTGCTGTTAAAGGCAAAGAGGGCACGGGGCAGCGAGACGCCCTTTTCGACCATCGTGTCGAACTGCAATTCGTGGCCGGGCCGCGCCTCGTGGGCAGTAAGGGTCCAGGAGGCCGCCGCAAAGGAAAAATCATCGACTTTCTGGCTGGTGCCGGAGGCGCTGATTGCCCTTAGCGGCAGCACAAATTCGCCCCGCTCGCCCTTGTTGCCGATAAGTCGCGGCCCAGTCTCGTAGGGTGCCGGGGCGTCGGCACTCTCGGCGGCACTGGCAAGGCGAATGATCCCTGGCCGATCCGGCAGGGTGAGTAGATTTTCGCGCCGGATGATCGCTTCGATCTGAGCCAAGCGCTGCTGGTAGTGGGCGAGGATGATGTCGTCGGTGAGCTGGTCTTTTTTGAGTTCGCGGATCACATCGCGGTAGTCGGTGACGGTGTAGCCCTTTTGCTTTGCCACCTGGGGAGCGAGAATCTGCATCTGCTTTTGAATGGCGGCAAAGGCGGTGTGGGCCTGCTCTATCAGCTGCTCCGGCGGAATATCGACGCCCACCCGCTCAAGGGCGAAGGCGTAGAGTTCGGGAGGCAGGCGAAAATCGCTGCGGGCTTTGGGCAGGATCTCCTTGCGGATAAACGCCTGATAGGCCGCAAGCTGCGTCTTGAAGCGGGCGAGCGCTTCCTGGTAGCCGGTAATCTTGTACTGATCAAAAAGGGGCGCAATCCCTGCCACCAGCGCATCGGCGGTAGCCAGATCCCGCTCGACCTCGGCTTTACTGGGATAGCGCAGGCCGGGCACAGCAAGCTTCTCGCGGATGCGCTTCTCGGCTTGAACCGTAATCGGTGTGTAGCCCGCTTCCAGTCCTGCGTAGCGCCTGAGGCGCACGAGGGCCGCCGGACGGCGCTCGGGGGCAATCTGGTCTGTCAGCAGGCCGCGCACCCCAAAAAACGCCAGTCGCGCCGGTTTGAAGTAGGGCAGGTTGTATTTTTTCTCCAGCGCATCGCCCCGATTCTGGCGTTCGGCAGCCTGGATCGAAATTTCGAGATCCTGCCGGACCTGGGGATCTTTCTCGGCGGCAAGCCGTTTTTTGAGGGTGCCTGCCGCTTCCGTGCGCGCCTTGATCCGCTGTTCGTCCACGCC
Source organism: Gloeobacter kilaueensis JS1 (assembly GCF_000484535.1). NCBI lineage: Bacteria > Bacillati > Cyanobacteriota > Cyanophyceae > Gloeobacterales > Gloeobacteraceae > Gloeobacter > Gloeobacter kilaueensis. The sequence continues at coordinate 4,667,044 of NC_022600.1, forward strand.
GGAACTGAGATCGCTGATCCGCTCGTCGATGCCCTCGACGCCAAACGCCGCCGATTCTTCCGGATCGAAGCGCGCCAGCACAGCGAGCAAGACGCGGGCATCTTCGTTGCTGCGCTGTACCCAGGCCGGTGTAGGAGCGTTCTGGGCAGGCGGCGGTGTTGTCTCAGCCCCAGAGCCGGGGAGAGGAAAAGCTACCGGCAGAGCGACGCTCAACGCCACCAGACCACTCAAAAGACGAACCGAAGCACGGATCTTGGGCATGATTCTGACTACGAATTTCTTAATCGATTGTTCCACCAACCCTGCCCTTTGAAAAGCGGAAGCTCGCCCTCACCCGGACGCTGCCGCCACAAGCAGTGCCCACAGCTGCTGATCACAAAAATCCGGCACCGCCAGCACCACTCCCAGCTCCCGCAGCTTTTCGGCGCTCTGGGTAGAAGTGATTCCGACCGTCGGGATCGCCGCTCCCACCGCCGAGCGCACGCCGGAGGGCGAGTCCTCGAAGGCGATCGCCTGGCGCGGGTGGACGCCCAACTGTTCGAGGGCGACCCGGTAGGGCAGGGGATCGGGCTTGCCATGGGGCAGGTCGTCCCCCAGAACCACCGCGTCGAAGACGGTCTGCAACTGCAATACTTCGAGCATAAAGTGGACATTCGGGCGGGGAGCGTTGCTCACCAGCGCGCAGGCCAGTTGCCGCCGCTTTGCCCAATCGATCAGCTCCAGCGCTCCCGCTAGCGGCACCAGCAGACCACGGGCCAGTTCGCGAAAGTGGGCTTCCTTGTCTTCCGCCAGGGCCGCTTTCTGTTCGTCTGGCAATTGGGGCAATAGATCCTGGATAATTTCCGGGTTGCGCCTGCCGCTGAAGCGGGTGCGGTAGAACTCTTCATCGACTGACAGGCCAAAGGGAGCGAGCATGTCCTGCCAGGCGCGCAGGTGAATCGGGTCGGTGTCGCTCAGGGTGCCGTCCAGATCAAACAGCAGGGCGGCGAGCATAGGGCCTCCAGATCCAATGCAAGAAAATCATGCTCCGCCTGCGAGAAGCTGCTGGACCCAACGGCGGGTTGCCGCTACCGCTGCGCTCATACCTTCACTCTGGCCCAGTTCTAAAAATTCAGGCAACCTCCGAACCGGGATCGCCGCAAAAGCGAGGCTCGTCTGCGCTTCAACGTAAGCCCCCTGCTGCAGGTGAAAGATACGCAGTACCCTGCCGTCGTAGATCCAGACTTCGGGAATTTTGAGCGCCGCATAGATAGGCAGTTTTCTGAGGGAGGGATTGGTGATATCGACTTCGACAGCCAGATCCGGGGGTGGATCGCTATCAAGATTCAACGTCTCTTTATCGCGTACCACTTGCTCGTTCTGAATATAAAAACTGCTATCTGGTTCGATGGCACTATCGGCAGCCTGACTCTGCCATAGGGTCGAGCCGAGGCTTTCGACATCTAACTTTAGCTCATCGCAAATAGCGATAATTAATCTTGTCAGCAGAGAATTTGCTTTTTCGTGTTTCCTCGAAGGACTCATCAGAGTCAATGTTCCCCGGTAATAATCTACGCGCACGGAGCGGCCTTCGGGCAGCTCTGAGATAATATTGCGGTAGGCATTCCAACCCACACCATTCACAGAGATGGCCTGGGTTTGCTTAAAGCCGTTGCGGTATGCAATATTTTGGGATAATACCATGTCTCAAGACCAACAAAAAAACTATAACTGATCGATCTCCGCTCTCCATTCCTTTATCTTGCCAGGGCCAAATAACACTTTAAAAAGTTCCAAAACCTGGCTACGAGTTGAGCTGTTTTTTTAGAATATCGTTTGCCATCCCATCCCCCAGGCAGTGCTGTAAATTTAGCGGACGACCAGCACCGGGCAGTGGGCGTGGTGGAGCACGTAGTCGCTGACGCTGCCGAGCATCAGCCGCTGCATTCCACCCAGACCGCGCGAGCCAATCACCAGAACGTCCGGCTTTTCTTTTTCGGCAACTTCGCAGATCGTCTCGCGGGCATGACCAAATTCGAGGCGGGTCTCACAGGCAAGTTCTGCCTGTTCGCAAAGTTTGCGGGCCTTTTCGAGGGCAGCCTCACCGACCGCCCTCGCCACCTCCTCCAGTTCGACGAGGGGCGGTCCCTGATAGACCGGTTCGCCGGTAGGAAGCACACCGGGCCAGAACGCGCCGCTATCGACTTCGGCCACCGTCAGCAGTAGCAGCGAAGCGCCGCTTGGACGGGCAATATCGATCGCCCTGGCGAGGGCGTGTTCACTGGCCGGAGAACCGTCGATCGCAACGAGAAATTTCATAGGTGGTGTCTGTCGTCGCTTTCTATCTTAAGAGCGGGTGTGCCGTTCAGCTATCCTGGAGTTTTGGGGGAGCTAGGCGGCCATGGCAAAACTAGGGCGGCGCAGGGCTCAAAATAGCGAGGGCGAGTTTTACGTCGATAGCAGTTGCATCGACTGCGACACCTGCCGCTGGCTGGCCCCGGAGGTCTTTTGCGAAGCAGGCGATCAATCGGCGGTCTATCACCAACCGACCAGCGAATTGCAGCGGCAGCAGGCGCTGCAGGCGCTGCTTGCCTGTCCGACCGCTTCGATCGGTACGGTTCACCCTCCCCAGGACATCCAGGCTGTCCAGGCCACTTTTCCGCTGCCCGTCGCCGATAACGTCTTCTACTGCGGCTACCACTCGGAGGCGTCCTACGGGGCGGCGAGCTATCTGATCCTCCGGCCCGAGGGCAACATCTTGATCGATTCGCCCCGCTTCGCCCCACCCCTGATCAAGCGCCTGGAGCAGCTGGGGGGCGTGCGCTATCTCTATCTCACCCACCGCGACGACGTGGCCGAGCACCAGCGCTTTCGAGAGCACTTTGGCTGTGAGCGGATTCTGCACACAGCCGATATTGCCGCCGACACGCGCACCGTCGAGATCGTCCTGGAGGGCGACGCAGCAATTGCCTTTGCGCCGGAGGTGGTGATTTTGCCCGTACCCGGCCACACCCCAGGCCATACGGTGCTGCTGTACCGGCAGAAATTTTGCTTTACAGGCGATCACATTGCCTGGTCGGCGGCGCGTGAGCGGCTGGTGGCCTTCTGGGACTACTGCTGGTACTCCCGCAGCGAACTGGTGCGCTCGGTCGAAAAACTCCTCCCCTACCGCTTCGAGTGGGTGCTGCCGGGCCACGGTCGCCGCTACCATGCCCAGGCCGAGCAGATGGCCGAGCAGATGCGCCTGTGCCTCGCGGATCTGCGCGCTAAAAGCCTGGTGCGCTCCTAGCGCCGGAACCCCCGAAAGGCCGGATCGCCGGTGGGCAAGTCGGCGACTTTGGCCGACTCCTCGATGAGCCGGTCGATCCAGCTCAATAGTTCGTTCAATTCAAAGGGCTTGGGTACGAACAGATCCGCTCCGGCGGCGAGGGACTCCTCGCGGTCGGCGTTGGTGGCAGCGACGATGAGGAATGTCTTCTCCAGCTCCGGCTGGCGGCGCAACTCCTGGCACAAGAAGGGTCCAGCCGGTAGATCGGAGGTAAATAGATCGAGGATGATCACCCTGGGCGGATTGGTGACCGCCAGCTTGAAGGCTTCCTGGCCGGAACTGGTGACGACCACCTCGTAGCCGCGCATCTCAAGGGTGGTCTGCAACAGATAGGCCAGGGCAGCGTCGGGCTCGACCACCAGCACGCGGTGGGAGAGAGAATCTGCGACGGACGAAGCCTGCAGGTGAGCCTCCGGGTTGGCGAAGCAGTAGCTGCAGGACTGGTTGGCCTGGGCATCGAGGTTGGTCTGCAGGGCGCTTGAAAATAGCTGCGCCAGCGACCACTCCCGGCGGCCAGCCGCCGGAACGATACCGATGTTGACGGTGACAAGCGGACAGCGCCGACCGATGCCGTGGCGGTCGGTACCCACCAGAAAGCCGCGCTGGCGGTCCTGACGGGTATAAAAACCGAGCGACGCCTTTTCCCACTGCAGGCAGATCTCGCAGGCCAGCCCCTCGGCGCGGCGGCCCTCGACGAGAGCCAGAAATTCTTGTGCGCCCAGGCGATAGAGCAGGCCACCGCCGGTCACGCAGCGATCGAGGGTGCTCTGGAGGGTGGAGAGCATCTTTTCACCGGCCACTCGCCCGTAGATCTGATTGTAAAGACGAAAATTAGAAAGATCGATGTACAGCAGTGCCCAGTCCTGGTCCCGGTGGCTACCAAAGCGATGGCGCAACTCGCTTTCCATCCGCTCGAAGTCGAGCGGCGGCTGGATAGGGCGCTCAAGCATCTAAGCGGTCCTCGCCTGGGTGGGCTGCGGGCAGGCTGATCGTAAAGACGCTGCCGACGCCGTACTGGCTCTCGACGCTGATCGACCCGCCCAGGCTTTCGACCAGGGACTTGGTGATGTAGAGCCCGAGGCCGGTGCCCTCCCGCTCGCGGGTCAGGGGCGAGTCGATGCGGCTAAAACGGTTGAAGATCTGATCGAGGTGCCCCTCGGGAATACCGATGCCCCGGTCGCGCACGGCAATCCAGAGGACGTTCGGATCTTCAGGATCGACGTGGGCACTGATTTGCACCGGCGAACCGGCCTCAGAATATTTGAGGGCGTTGTCGATCAAGTTGGTGAGAATCTGCTCAAGCCGGTCTTGATCGGCCCAGATGCGCGGCAGGTCAGCGGGCAACTCGGTCAGCATCGGATTGCCGGTGAATTTTTGTGAGAGATTCTCAACGACCCGATCGACAATTTCTGCGAGTTCGAGGCGCTGGGGCAGATTCTTGAGCCGCCCGGACTGGATTTTGGAGACGGTGAGGATGTCCTCGACCAGCCTGGTCAGACGGTCGGCCTGATTTTTGATAATCCGCAAAAACCGGCGGTGCTGCGCCTCGCTCAGCTGGGAGCCCGAGCGCAAGAGCGTATCGATAAAACCTTTGATGCTGGTGAGGGGCGTGCGCAGCTCGTGGGAGACGGTCGAAACAAAGTCGGCCTGGGCCTGATCGAGTTCTTGATGGGCTTCCTGCAAAAAAGTCCAGATTTTATGCCCCTGGGCACTCTCGGCGGTGAGCACGTTGAGGTGGAGGTGCTGCTGAGCGGTTGTCTGCCAGCAGACGCTGCCGTGCCCGTTGTGGGGCAATTCCGGGGACCAGTCGTAAATCCAGCTGCCCTCCGCTTCGGGGGCGCGCACACCCGTCAGGCTCGCCATAGCCTCGTTCCAGAGCAGAATCTTTCCACGACGGTCGGTCACCACCAGCCCAAAAGGCAAACAGTTCAGAATTTCGTGTTCAGCCAGCATCTAGTCTTTAATTGAGTAACACAGTATTTTGCCCGAGCGTGCGAAAAAAATACTGAAGACTTCCTGCTCTACCGAGTCAGAAAGCGCTTCGCCCCCTCATCAGTGTATCGGATGTCACCTATAAGCAAGGCAAAATCGGACTGCCCTATTCGGCGGGTTCAGCCATCGTCTGGTCTGCCGAGATCTCAAGGCAGTAGCCCGCTCCGTAGACGGTCTTGATAAAGCGGGGATGGCGGGGTTCCGGTTCGAGCTTGGTGCGCAGGTGGCGGATGTGAACGCGGATCGTCTCGATGTCGTCGTCTGGATCGTAGCCCCAGACTTCTTTGAGGATCTCGCTGGGGGAGACGGTCTGGCCGTGGCGCTGCAAGAGGCAGTGCAATAGCTCGAATTCGAGGTGGGTGAGCTTGATCGTCCGGCCAAACCAGACGCACTCGAAGCGCTCCGGGATCAGCGTAATCGGCCCCTTCGAGAGAATCTCGGTGTGCCGGGCCGCCTGGGGCATCCGGTCGGTGCGCCGCAACAGCGCCCGCACGCGGGCAAGCAGCTCCTCCAGCTCAAAGGGCTTGGTCAGGTAGTCGTCCGCTCCGGCGTTGAACCCGCTCACCTTGTCCTTGACCTGGCCCAGAGCCGTCAGCATCAGCACCGGAATCTCGGAGGTGCGCTCGTCGCGGCGCAAGCGCTGGCAGATCGTCAGACCGTCCACCTGAGGAAGCATCAGATCGAGCACGATCAGATCGGGCAACAGCTGCAGCGCCAGCGCCTGGCCCTTGATGCCGTCCGGAGCCTCCACCACCTCGTAGCCGGACATCTGCAAGTTGAATGCGATCAACTCGAGAATGGCAGGATCGTCGTCAATCACAAGCACGCGCGGCATTTGTAATCCTTGTTTTTTCAAGCGAAATGTTTTTTAACTAAAGTTAACCACCTTTTATTATATCTATCATAGATCTGCTAAAAGCGGGGTGTTCACTCATTTTTCTTACTACGACCGCTGTGCGGTGTGGCTTGGACAGGCTATAAACCTCTTGCTGAGCATCTTTCAGCTTAAAGTGCGAGTTGCAGCAGCACTGGTTCTCCCGCCTTCGCGCTTCCCTCCCCTAAAGGAGAACAGGCCCGATACCGTACAATAGCTGTCGAGTGAAAGTGCAACTATGACGGGCTTTCAAGCATCTTCCGCCGCCGATACTGTTGTTTTGACCTCGCTTTCGGGAGCGGGCCGTTCCGAAGCGGCACGTATCCTCGAAGATCTTGGATTTTTGTGTCTCAACCACGTCCTGCCGGAACTGGTGCCCGCTTTTGTGCAGAACTATGCGCCGCTCAATCCCCGTCTGGCGCTCTGCCTGGCAACGCTGCCGGGCCAGGACGTTCAAGCGGCGCTCATTGCAACGCGGCTTGCCCTGCGCACTGCCTCCCGTCAGGCGCTGCACCTGTTTGTTGATTGCTCGGAGGAGGTGCTGCTGGGGCGCTACGCCCTCTCGCGCCGCCCCCATCCCTGGTTCAACGGCGAGGGGTTGCTTGCGGCTATCCGCCACGAACGCCGCGCCCTAGAATCGGTGCGCGACTGGGCGGACGAAGTGATCGACACCAGTGCGCTGAGCCCGGCCCAGCTGCGCACGCGCATCGTCGCGCTCGTCAACGGCGAAGCGCCCGAGCTGCCGGTGACGCTGATGAGCTTTGGCTTCAAGCGCGGCCTGCCCGCCGACGCCCAGGTTGCCCTCGATATTCGCTTTTTGCCCAATCCGTACTACGAGAGCGCTCTCCGGCCCTTAAGCGGCCTCGACAGTGCGGTGGCAAGCTACGTCTTCGCCTCCGAACAGGCCCAGCAGACCTACCGATCGCTGCTCGAATTTTTGCGCTTTTTACTGCAGCAGTACCGGGGCGATCGGCGCAGCCAGCTTTTGATCGCTGTAGGTTGCACCGGTGGTCAGCACCGCTCGGTTGCCTTCGTCGAGCGCCTCGCTCAGGAGTTGGCAGCCGAGGGCACCGCCTGCCGCACAGTCCACCGCGATCTTGTCGCCAACCGGCTGCAGGAGGTGAGCCTGTGATCAGCGCCCTGCGCCTGCGCAAGCTCACCACCCAGTTCGGCAAGTGGCTCTATCCGGGGATGCGGGTCAAGCGCTGGCTCGCCTTGATCGTGCTCGGTACGGTCTGCACCAGCCTGGGGCTTGCGATCTGGGTGGACCTCAGACCTATCTTCTACAGCAGCAAGGTGCTCTGGGGACTGGTGCGGGGGCTGGCCGAAATCCTTCCCAACGACATCAGTGGTCCGCTGGTGCTGGTGGCCGGTATCGGCTTCGTCGTTCTGGGCCTGCGCTTCACCCTGGGTTCGATCACCGAAGTGCTGGTGCCCGAGGGCGAAGACGACCTTGTCGAGCGGCTCTTCCGGCATCGCCGCCTCAGCCGTGGACCCAAAATCGTCGCTATCGGGGGCGGTACCGGTCTTTCGACGTTGCTGCGCGGCCTCAAGCGCTACAGCGCCAACATCACAGCCGTCGTCACCGTCGCCGACGACGGCGGCTCCAGTGGCCGATTGCGCCAGCAATTTGGCGTACTGCCCCCCGGTGACCTGCGCAACTGCCTCGCTGCTCTGGCGGACGAAGAAAAACTGCTCACCGAACTCTTTCAGTACCGCTTCAAGACCGGCGAGGGGCTGGCGGGGCATTCCTTCGGCAACCTGTTTCTCACGGTCATGGCTGAGATCACGGGCGACCTCGAAAAGGGCGTAGAGGCAAGCTCCAAAGTGCTCGCCATCCGGGGCCGGGTTCTGCCTGCCACCCTCGACGATATGACCCTCTGGGCCGACCTCGACGATGGCCGCCATATCGAGGGCGAGTCGAACATCTCCCACGCCGGAGGGCAGATCGTGCGCATCGGCTGCAGCCCGGCGGTACCCCGCGCCCTGCCGCAGGTGGTCGAGGCGATCGTCGATGCGGACCTTGTGATCATCGGTCCTGGCTCGCTCTACACCAGCATCGCCCCCAACCTGCTCGTACCAGAGATCGTTCAGGCGCTCCGGGTGAGCAAGGCGCGCAAGATCTATATCTGCAACGTCATGACCCAGCCCGGTGAGACCGACGGTTACGCCGTAAGCGACCACGTGCGCGCCCTCGAAGGGGCGGCGGGCGGGCCTTTTTTTGAGGCGGTGCTCGTTCACCGCGACCCGCCCACCCGCAACCTCGAAAGCCTCCGCCGCTACGAGCAGCAGGCATCTTATCCGGTGGCGATCGACCGCGACAATCTGACGCTGATGGGGCTGCAGCTGGTGATGGCGAACGTGATGGATGAGAACGATGCCGGTACGACCATCCGCCACTCCTCGCGGCGGCTGGCGCGCGCCCTCCTGCGCTGGTACACCCGCAGCCTCCAGCAAAATCCCCAAGATCGAGCTTCTTAGATGGAATACGTCGAAGCGAGCGGTGTTGTCGCCCGTCCCCTCGCCGCTGTCTGGCAGGCCCACACCGACCCGCAGCTGTTGGCGCAAGTCTGGCCCTCCTACCCGCCGCTGCGAGTGGTAGGACCGGGTACGATCGACGGCCCCGACCAGTTCACCGTCCAGATCGATCTGCCGCCGCCCTTGCCGCCCATCGACTGGCAGGTCGAGATCGTCCGCTGGGAGCCGCCTTTTCGCTTTGTCGATCGGCAGGCGAGGGGCCCGTTTCGCTTTTGGGAACACACCCACCAGTTCAGCGCCCTCGACGACGAGCGCACCCTGTTCGTAGACGGCATCAGCTTCGAGTACAATCCGCTCATCGATGGCCTGATTGTCAAGCCGGCTCTGGCTCTGGTACTGGAGTGGCGGGTGGGCCGAATGGGCGAGGTGCTGGGCGGCAGGATCACCTGAGCGCTAGGATAAGTGGCGTTACTGTTGCGCCCGGCTATGCGTCAAAGAACCTGGTTATTGCTTCTCGTCGCGGTGGTGATCGTGGGCTCGATCTTGATCATCGCCACCAAGCCGACGATCCTCGGCCTCGACCTGCAGGGGGGCAGCCAGCTGACGCTGCAGGCAAAGCCTTCTGAAAAAGTCAAACAGGTCACCCCTGAAGTGATGAAGGGGGTGGCCGCCGTCGTCGAGCAGCGCGTCAACGGCCTCGGCGTCTCCGAGGCGCTCGTGCAGCTTAAAGGCAGCGATCAAGTTCTTGTCCAGTTGCCGGGGGTCAAAGATCCGGCCCAGGCGGAGCGCCTGCTGGGCGACACGGCCCAGCTCGAATTTCGCAAGGAAGTCCCAGGGGGCAAATTTGAAAAAACCGACCTGGGCGGCACGGATCTGACCAATGCCTTTCCCCAGGCGCTCCAGGGCGGCCAGGGCTGGGAGGTGGGGATCGAATTTACCGGGCCGGGGGGCGATAAATTTGCCCGGATCACCCGCGAGCTGGCCGGTACGGGCCGCCGGTTGGGTATTTTTCTGGACAACAAGCCCATCAGCACCCCCACGGTCGGCGTCGAATTTGTCGATCGCGGCATCACCGGCGGCAAGGCAGTGATCACAGGCCGCTTCAGCGCCCAGGAAGCGAGCGAGTTGGGCATCAAGCTCAAAGCCGGTGCCCTGCCGGTGCCGGTCGAGGTGATCGAAAACCGGACCGTAAGCGCCACCCTGGGAGCGGACTCGGTGCGCCAGAGCCTCTACACCGGCATCGCCGGGACGATTCTGGTACTCCTGTTTATGATCGCGTTTTACCGGCTGCCGGGATTGGTGGCCGATGTCGCCCTCGTCATCTATGGGCTGACGACCTTCGCCATCTTCAAGCTGGTCCCGGTCACCCTCACCCTGCCGGGCATCGCCGGTTTTATCCTCTCGGTGGGCATGGCGGTCGATGCGAACGTGCTCATCTTCGAGCGCACCAAAGAAGAGCTGCGCTCGGGCAAGCAGCTTTTTACCTCCGTCGAAGCAGGTTTCCAGCGCGCCTTTTCGAGCATCCTCGATGCCCACGTCACTTCGCTCATCACCTGCGCAGTGCTCTTTTTTCTGGGAACGGGCCTGGTCAAGGGTTTTGCCCTCACCCTGGCGATTGGCCTTCTGGTCAACCTGTTTACGGCGATCACCGTCTCGCGCACCTTCTTGCTCACGATGCTCAATTTTTCTAACCTGCGCAAACCCGCGCTCTTTGGTGTCACGGGCGTTCCGGCCAAGGCGGTGCGCTGATGGAACTGAAGATCTCGAAGACCAAAAATCTCTACTTTGCCCTCTCCGCTGCCTTGATCGTAGCCGGCCTCATCGCGATGGTAATCTCCTGGATTACCCTCGGTGCGCCGCTGCGGCTCGGGCTTGACTTTACCGGCGGTACCCTCGTCCAGTTGCGCTTCAGCCCCAAAGCGCCCGCAATCGAGGCGGTACGTCCGGTCGTCGAAAAGCAACTGGGCATCACCAACATCCAGCAAATTGGCGATCAAAATATCGCCATCCGCACCCGCTCGCTCTCGACCGACGAGCGCACCAAACTTCAAGAACAATTGCGCGCGAGCCTAGGCAAATTCGAGATCGAGCGCATCGAGACGGTGGGGCCCACGATCGGCCAGGAATTGCTCACCAACGGCCTGCTGGCCCTGGGCCTCTCCCTTGTCGGCATCCTCGCCTACCTGGCTTTTCGCTTTCAATTCGACTACGCCATCTGCGCCTCGATCGCCCTGTTCCACGATGTCCTGGTGCTTCTGGGCATCTTCTCGATTCTCGGACTGCTCTTTGGCGTCGAGGTCGATACGCTCTTTGTCGTTGCCCTGCTCACTGTCGTGGGCTTCTCCGTTCAAGATACGGTCGTGGTCTATGACCGTATCCGCGAGAATCTCAAGTTCCAGAGCCGCAAGAAGACCTTCCCGGATATCGTCGATGATTCGGTCAACCAGACCCTCGTGCGCTCGATCAACACCACCGTCACCGCCCAACTGGTGCTGTTGCCCCTCGCCATCTTCGGCGGCGAGACGATCCGCCTTTTTGCCCTGGCGCTCATCGTCGGCTTTCTTTCCGGCACCTATTCGAGCATCTTCAACGCCAGCGCCCTGCTTATCTGGTGGCGCGAGCGCAAAACGACCGCCCCAGTGACAGCAAAGGCCCAAAAATAACTACTCCAGCCGCACCAGTCCCCGGCGGATGGCAAGCATCGCCGCCTGGGTACGGTCCTGAGCGCCCATCTTAGAAAGAATATTGTTCATGTGGGCACGCACGGTGCCCTCGCCGATGAAGAGGCTGACGGCGATCTGGCGATTGCTCTTGCCCTGGACGACCAACCTGAGCACCTCCAATTCGCGGGCAGTCAGTTCGGGATTATTGAGACGGCTGGTGAGTCTGGCGGCGATCTGCTGGGGGATGCGCTTTTGACCGGCGTGGACGGCCCGGATCGCCTCGATCAGCTCCTCGGTCGGGGCGTCCTTGAGCAGGTAGGCCATTGCCCCCGCCCGCAATCCCCGATACACGTCCTCGTCGGTGTCGAAGGTCGTGAGAACGATAATCCGCGAATCGGGAAACTCGGTGCGGATGGCAACCAGCGCCTCGACGCCGTCCATATCCGGCATTCGCAGATCCATCAGCGTCACCGCCGGCAGATACCGCCGAAAAAGGGCGATCGCCTCGTGGCCATTGCTGGCTTCACCCACCACCGCCATACCGGGCTGGCGACTGATCACCGCCGCCAATCCCTGGCGGACGACAGGGTGATCGTCGGCGAGCAAAATCCGAATCGCTCGATCCACCGGTGGGGTGTTCATCCGTTCATCCTAGCCTGCCGGGCCTGAAGCGCAGAGGACTCCGCCTGACGATGCAGATGCATTAACCGTCCGGTTCAATGTGAAAAACCCTTGCATCCTATGGCTACAGGCTCTAACGTTGGAGATCCAGGCTGGCGATACTGTTTTCAAAGTGAGTTCCCCCCTTGACACGCAGCGATCCTGTCGATGTCTTCTCGACTTTCCTGAGGTTCGACGGTGCATCCACGCGCTGGATCTGTGATCCCCGCTTGCGCCGCAGTATGCTCATCAGCATCGAAAAGCTCGGGCAACAAAAAGAGGCGTTCTGGATAAACTACTGGCTGGATGCCTGGCGCACCCAGCCATCGGTAGCGAGACAGCTAGCTCTGGGCCACCTGAGCGCCTACTTGCAGGAGGGGTGCTTGCAGGTGGCGAGGCGCTATCATAGCCGCTTCGGCAATACGCGCTATGGCCTGGAGGACTACTTTCAAATTGCAATGGCTCGGATCGAGCGCATTCTGGAAGGCTACCATTCCTGCGGTGCCAGCTTCAAGAATTTTGCAAATGTAGTATTTTCAAATAACATCGTCGAGGCGATGCGTCAGCAGCGCGAGTTCAACATCTGTTCGCCCTGGTCGCTCCTGCGCAAGGTGAGCCAGAGGCGGATTAAAGAAGTACTTGTCCACACGGGTTACAACCCCGATCAAATCGAACACCGGCTGACTGCCTGGCTCTGTTTCAAAGACCTCTATATTCCGAGTTCCACCAAATCCCGGCTTCACGAGCCCAACCCGCAACTGTGGCAGCGCCTCTGGAAGGAATACTGCCGCCGGATGCCCAGGGTAGCAGGGCAGGCGAGCAGTCCGGAGCAGTTGCGCCAATGGCTCATCGAGTGCGCCAATGCGGTGCGCATGTACCTCTTCCCGACCTTTCAGGCGAGCAGCGAGTTTTCTTCGGACCCCCAGATGGACGACTGGATGGAGCAGTTGCCCCAAAACCGCGTGCCCTCGCTCTGGGAGGGACTGGTCTTAGACGAAGACGAGCGCCGCCGCCGGTTGCTGTGCCGGCTGCTGCGGCAGATCCTCGCGACAGCTATCGCCCAATTTGAAGCCCGAGACCAGGAACTGTTGAAGTTGTACTACGGCGAGGACTGGACCCAGCAGCAACTGGCCGGACAGTTTCAGATGCGCCAGGACGCCGTCTGCCGTCGCCTGCAGCGCCTCCGCATCCGGCTTGTGACGACGGTGGGCCAGTGGTGCCGGCAGCATCTGGAGGCTCCGCTTTCTGAGCAGGTACTGGAGGAGATGGACGAGTTGATCGAAGAGTGGTTGGAACAGTCCTATGGCCCACCCCAGGCAGAATAGCCCGAAGATGCAGGAACACACTAAAATCTGTAACTTACAGGTAGCGCTGCTCCCAGCCTCCGGGCGGCAACAGCCGTTCCGGTTCGCCCTCGCCACCTGAACGTTACTAAGATTTGCGAAGTTGCATTCTGGCTTTCGATCTACGATAAGAAGGAACCTCGAACCTTGACCATGACTCAAAAGCGCATCCTGGTGGCTGAGGATGTTGCCGACAACCTGCTTCTCATCCAGAGCATCCTCGAGAGCAACGGTTACGCGGTCACTGTCGCCCAAAATGGTGCCGAAGCAATCGAGCTGGCAACCAGCCAGCTACCCGATCTCATCTTGATGGATCTTTCGCTGCCGGTCGTCGATGGCTGGAAGGCGACTCGCGTCCTCAAATCACAAGATTCTACCCGTCCGATCCCGATCATTGCTCTGACCGCCCACGCCATGCAGGGGGACCGCGAAAAAGCGCTCCTTGCCGGTTGCGACGATTACATGAGCAAACCCATCGATATCGCTGAGATCGAACAGGTGACGGCGAGTTGGCTGGCCCGGACGGACGGGGACGCACCGCAGGCGCAGTAAGAACTTCTACTTTCTGCCTCTGACTAAAACAGATAAACAGAGCACTTGCGAATTTCCCCAAACTGGCCTTGAATAGGGAACAGCTTCCAGTGTTGGGCAAATGGCAATCTCTGGTATGCGCAACGTGCGGGGAGAGTCCTTGGTCGGCCTGCTGGTCGCCCTCTCGGTCCTGGCGGCGATCTTTGCCTTCACGCCGCTGGTCGTCCAGACTCGCCTGATGCCTCTGCAATCGGCATCCCGCTACACTTTCTCAGGCTTTGTCGCCCACTTCAACCGCCTGGCGAGCCACCAGGCCGCCGCCAATTGGGCCAACCCCAGCTTTCGCGCCTCCAGTCTGGCGGGCACCTATCCTCTGGCCGAAGGTAGCGCCCAGACTGCCACCGTCAGCTTCGAGGGCTGCCTCGATCCAGCTGTGGCTGGACTGCACAACAACCTTCCCCCTTCCCAATCTGAGGCGCTTGCCGCCCAGATCACCCGGCAAACACCTGCCCAGGTGATTACCAGCGGCGACGGCCAGACCGGCGGCGTCATTCTCAACGAACCCTACGACCGCCGCCTGCCAGAGGTGACCCAACTTCTTCGCTACAAACTCACCGGTCCCGCGATCAGCGACGGCAACCCGCCCCCTGTTGCCATCAGTCAGATTCCGGCAAGCCCCGAACAGTGCCAATAACGACAGGAAACCTACCCGACGATGGTATCGCTGGCAATCTCTCTTCTTCTACTGCTCGGAGCCATTCCGCTGATGCTCACCAACAACGCCCACAACATCAGCATCGTGCGCGAGGACCAGCAGGCCGCCGCCCACCAGATCGAGCGAGAAACCCTCTACGCCGCCATCCAGTACGCCATCGCCGACATCAACAACGAGGGCGGTTCAAGGCAGATGCAGCAGGACTTTCCGGAAGCAGGGCTGAGCGTCTATCTATTCACTGAACCCGAAACAATCGTCGGCCAGACCTACCCGATCATCCGCATCCGGGCCACTGCCCGCCCGCTCACCACCAACCCCCAGATCACCCCCAACTTTGCCACCAACAACACCCAGGTTGCCACCGCCGCCTTCGACCCGATCACCCGCATCGCCACCCAGGTGCGCTACATCGACATCCAGAGGAGCAACTGACCGATGCGCCGCAACAGACGAGGAGTCACCACCACCGAGACCGTTGTCGGCCTGGCCCTGATGCCCGGCATCTTGATCGGTGCCATTAGCCTCTACAATATCTTCTGGCAAGAATCCCACCGCCTGAGTGAATACCGCGCCGCCCGCGAACAACACAAGCAACTGGAAAATGTCCTCGCCCCTGCATTGGATGGGATGGTTTTTAGTAAGATGGTTACTCCTCGCATATCAAATGGGCCCACTTACGACACTTTCCAGTCATATACAAACTACGATACAGCTATTTGGCGCTGGGTTCATGATGGTAATTCGGTATTTACTATTTTATATCCACAGCTTGTAGGTCTTCAACGGACTAGCGGTATTTGTTTGCAAGACAGACTAACAAACCTTGAGTTTGACAAGCGAAATCAAACATTGAAGCTAACGCGGTACCAGTACCGTAAAGACGGTCAGCTTGTCTCGTGCTTAGGTGGAGGGCAAGAGGGCATTCAAAGCACTGAACAAATTATATGGCAGAGGGTAGCCGATGCACAGATCCTGAGGCTACCAAATCTCGGTCTTGAGCTTTATGTACGCTTTGATGGAGAGCCGGAATGGCAGGCAGTTAATGGAGGCACTCGAGAAGATTAGCCGGTGCTGCTATCAGAAACTTTTCTGATTGGCTCTTACCTTATTGTACGTGATGATGTATACTTCTTCAGTACTACATCGCTAAACCGTCTAAAGGAGTTGATTCAGATGCGAGTAAGTGGCTTACTGTTTTTGGGCCTATCTTGTGTCGTCGTATCTAGCTTGCAACTCGCCCCAGCTTCTGGATTCAGCATTTCTGATTTAGAGGCTAGCAACAAAGAATTAATGGCAGCGGCCTCTCGACTCTCACCATCACTACTACAAAATGCTATCCAATCCCCACAAGCTTTTTCATCCCCCGATCAAGCATTGACCATTCAAGTAAGTTCACCAACTAGCTTGTATGTTGGTGGAGATGGAGATGTTAAGCAATATAATGCTAGTACTGGTACCTTCTTGGGCAATTTCGGTACGTCTATTTTCTCTAGTCCAGACCTTACTTACGGAGGTCCAGACAATCACTTTTTTATAATTGACGGTTTCTCCTCAAATGTTTTGGAATATGATCAAGCTGGAGTCTTTGTGCGCGTACTAACTGGCCCGGCGAATGGCTTAGAACTTAATCAACCAATTGGCGTCACCTTCTCCCCATACAATGGAAACCTATTTGTGTCAGATATTGGAAATGCCAGTAATGGAGTTTTTGGCAATATACGGGAAATTAACCCGACTACAGGCGATTTAATAAATACTCTAACTAACGGCCCAAAAGGCTTTCAGCCTCTACAAGTTGCATTTGCTAATAACTCTCTTTACGTGAGTGATCTTACGTCCAATAGCGTCCTTCGCTACAATCCTTCCACAAATGTCTTTGATACCTTTGCCTCCAGCAGTGAACTTACAAGTCCAGGAGGTTTAGCTTTTGGAGGTTCGAGCCTTAACAATGATCTATTTGTTGTTGGCTCAGCGAGCACAATCTTGCGTTATGATGGCGCAACTGGAGCGTTCAAATCAATTTTTGCAACTAGTACTCTTCAAAACACTACTTTGACAGATCTTGCCTTCGGTCCAGACGGCAATCTTTATGTTACTGATACTAGAAACAGTAGTATCCTGAAATTTGATGGTATCACTGGTGCATTCGAGGGCCAGTTCGTTACACAGCAGGACGGAAACTTAACTAATCCGACAGGCATCTTGTTCGCCCCGTCATTAGTGCCTGAGCCGGTGATTGGTGGATCGGCTTTTGGGTTTGGTGTTCTGGGTCTGTTGGCGATCAAGGCTCGACGGCGCAGGCAGGTAGGCTCCAGCAAATAGCAAGGGTTATTTGCTAAGGAGTTTGCGTACTTCGGATTCGACTTCGCGAGGATAGACGAGCCAGACGCGGGTCTCGGGCTGGATGAGGGAGCGGACCAGTTGGGAGGCGTCGGCCAGTTCGCGCAGGTCCGCTCCATCGCGCAAAAAGATGCCCTGTTCGTAGAGGGTGTAGCCCCTGGCCTGGGTGTTCTGGAGGGTGCAGTAGTGGGTAGACGGCCAGCCCAAGGCGGCAACGGCGGCACAGACCCGCTTGTAGACAAATTCGCGGTGCAGGTCGGCTAAGTCGGTGACTTCGATCGCTTTGAAGAGGTCGCGGTCGAGGAAACGGCGGCAGAGATCGCCCAGGATCGGGTCGGGATGGTTGCGCCAGCGATTGAGGTGGTAGGTGAAGAGAATGTCGTCGGAGGCGAGGTAGGTTTGGAGGGGCATCTGTTCGATGTCGAGGACCAGCCAGGCTTTGATCTGCTCGTCCATCTCCAGTTCGCCGCTGCGGGCGTAGCGGGCAGCGAGGGCGAGCGCCTGCTGGAGGATGAAGCGGGCAGCCATGTTCTTCGGGTGGTAGTAGACCTGGGAGTACATGAAGTGGCGGACGACAAGGTAGTGCTCGATCGCGACCATCTGCTTGCGTCCACTCAGGACCAGGGTCTGGGTGGGCGGGTCGAAGTCGATGGCATGGATGATCCGATCGAGGTCGAGCTGGCCGTAGCGGGCTCCGGTAAAGTAGCTGTCGCGCACGAGGTAGTCGAGGCGGTCGCAGTCGAGCTGGCCTGAGATGAGCTGGGAGAGGGCGCTGATCGGGTGGGTCTTATTCAAGACGGCGCAGAGCTGACGGTTGAGGCCGGGGTCAAAGGCGTCGAGCAGTTGTGCAATCTGAGTGGATTCGCAGAGGATGCGGCGGGTCCACTGCTCGTGGTCGTAGTTGAAGATGTGTTCGCTCGCATGGCTGAAGGGGCCGTGGCCAACGTCGTGGAGAAGGGCAGAGCAGAGGGCGACCGTGCGAAAGGGAGCGAGCATCGGATAGCGGGGCGCGAGCCGGTCGAAGATGCGCCGGGCGATGGCCAGGACACCCAGAGAATGGGTGAAGCGCGAGCCCTCGGCACCGTGGAAGGTGAGGGCGGCAACGTCGAGCTGGCGGATGCGGCGCAGGCGCTGAAATTCGGGGGCATCGATGAGGCCGATGAGCAATGCCTCAGCTGGATCGCTGCCCGAAAGGCTGATCGCCCCGTGGATCGGATCGTGGTAGGTGCGGGACTTGCGCTGCAGAAGATTCATAAAGGTGCCCGGAGCAGTACCAGTCGGCCCGGTTGGCTGGAACGCCCGTTCACATTATCGGGCATGGGCAGCAAGTTAGGGGAGAAATCAACCTTCGAGGGGCAGCGCACCAGCGGCAGGTTCGCTCTGGGCGCGGCGTTCGCCGGGGCGGGCGGGCAGGCGGACGCGCAGGGTCGTGCCTTTGCCCGGTTCGCTCTCCGCCCAGATCTGGCCCTGGTGGTTTTCGACGATCGTCTTGGCGATGGCAAGGCCGAGGCCGGTGCCGCCCGCCTGCCGGGCACGGGCGGTATCGACCCGATAGAAGCGCTCGAAGATGCGGCCCAGGTGCTCGGGGGCGATGCCGATGCCGGTGTCGCTCACGGTGACAATGGCATCTTTGCCCTCGCGGCCAGTTGTGAGGGCAATCTGGCCCCCGGTCGGGGTGTAGCGGATGGCATTGCCGAGCAGATTGGTAAAAAGCTGGCTCATCTGGTCGGGGTTGGCGACGACCATCACCGGCCCACTGGTCTTGATCGAGACGTTCAGCCCGGCGGCGGCGGCGAGGGGCATCTGTTCTTCGACAATCTGCTGGAGCAGTTCTGTGAGGTTGCAGTCGGTCTGGCCCTCGGCGTTTTCCTGGCCCTCGTTGCGCGCTAAGAACAACAGATCGCCCACCAGGCGGCCCATGCGCCGGGTCAGACGCTCGGAGACTTCGAGGCTTTTGCGGTAACTCTCGGCGGAGGGCTCCGGGTCGGCGAGGGTGACCTGGACGTTGGTCTGCAGGGCGGCAAGGGGCGTGCGCAATTCGTGGCTCGCGTCGGCGGTGAACTGCTTGAGCTGGTTGTAGGCTTCGCGGATGGGCCTGAGGGCCATCTCGGTGAGCACCCAGCCCCCGGCGCTGATGAGCAGCATCGCGATACTGAGGCCAAAGAGCAGATCGAAGAACAGTTGCTGGGCAGGTTTATCGACCTCGAACCACTGGTGAGAGACGCGCAGATAGCCCAATAGCTGGCCCTCCCGGCGCACTGGCACGGTGAGCTGGCGCAGTTTGTGGCCGGGGGAGACTTCGACCGTCGCTCGAATCAGGCCGCGCGTCAGGGGCACCGGGCGGCGAAAGACGGCGGTGGAGCGCACCGGGCGGCCCTGGGGATCAAACCACTCCAGATAAATCAGATCCAGTTCGATCGTCGGATCGTCGTCGCCACCGGCAAAGACCCGATCGGGATCGACCCGGAGCCTGCCATCGGCCTCCGGCACGATCACCATCGAGTGCTCGATGAGCTGGACGACGTGCTTGAGCGTGTCGTCGATGCGCTCGACCAGGGTGCTGCGCACGTAAGAATAGAACCCAAAAGCCAGCAGCGCCATGATTGCGGCGGTGACGGCGATGTAGCTTGCGAGCAGACGAGAACGGGCCAGCTTGAGGGGATTGCGGGTGGGTGGGCGCACGACCAGCATCCAGGACACTGCTTCTATTAAACAGCTCCAGTATCACTGCGAAAGAAGAGGCACCTGGCTTTTTGGTGGGCCGTTGCCGCCGATGTTATCTTGGTGAGCAATTGAGCCTGCCAGCGAGCGAACAGCAATGCCCAGAAGCCAGCGCAACGACAACTTCATCGACAAAAGCTTCACGGTCATGGCCGATATGATCCTCAAGATGATGCCGGTCAAGCGCCAGGCCAAAGAAGCCTTTGCCTATTACCGGGACGGCATGTCTGCCCAGGCGGACGGCGACTACGCCGAGGCCCTCGAATACTACAACGAGGCGCTCAAACTCGAAGAGGACGCCTACGATCGCTCGTTTATTCTCTACAACATCGGCCTCATCCACGCCGCCAACGGTCAGCACGACGAAGCGCTCGTCTACTACGACCGGGCCCTCGAAGACAATCCCCGCCTGCCCCAGGCGCTCAACAACATCGCCGTCATCCACCACTACCGGGGAGCAAAGGCCGAAGAAGACGGCCACCCCGAGCGGGCCGAGCCCCACTACGAAAAGGCCGCCGCCGCCTGGGTGCGGGCGATCCGGCTGGCTCCCGACAACTATATCGAGGCGCAGAACTGGCTCAAGACCACTGGCCGCGCCGAGTTGCTGTACTGAATAAAGGACCGGTGCTGTGCTCGATCCCAAACTGCTGCGCGACAAGCCGGAGTGGCTCACCGAACGGCTGAATACGCGCGGGGACGATTTTGGTCCCACCGTGCAGCAGCTGGTGCTGCTCGATCGGGAGCGGCGGGCCAGCCAGACGGAGGTGGGCCGATTGCAGGCGGAGAGCAACCAGATCGGCAAACAGGTAGGAGCGCTGCTGCGCAGCGGCCTGGCGGCGGACGCCCAGGAGGTGCTCGCCCTCAAGCAGCAGGGCCGGGATCTGGGGGACAGCCTTGCCCGCTTGCAGGAGCAGGAGCGCACCCTGGACGAGCAGTTTGGGAAGTTGCTCCTTACCCTGCCGAATGTTCCCCAGCCGGTGGTGCCGGTGGGCAAAGACGAAACAGAAAACAAAGAAGTGCGCCGCTGGGGCGAGCCGCGCACATTTGATTTCGAGCCCCTGCCTCACTGGGAGATTGGCGAGAAGCTGGGGCTTCTGGGTTTCGAGCGGGCAACAAAGGTGGCCCAGACCCGCTTTGCCCTGCTGGTAGGCGACGGAGCCCTGCTGGAGCGTGCCCTCATCTGGTTCATGCTGGATCGCCACCGCGCCCACGGCTACAGCGAAGTGCTGCCACCTTATCTAGTCAATACCACTGCCCTGACTGGCACCGGGCAGTTGCCGAAATTTGCCGAAGATAGCTTCCGCTGCCAGGACGACGAGCTGTGGCTGATTCCGACGGCAGAAGTGCCGGTGACCAACCTCTACGCAGGCGAGGTCTTGAGCGCCGCTGAGCTGCCGATTCACCACTGCGCCTTCACCCCGTGTTTTCGGCGCGAGGCCGGGAGCTATGGCCGCGACACGCGGGGGCTGATTCGCCTCCACCAGTTTCATAAAGTCGAACTGGTCAAATTCTGCCGCCCCGAGCACTCCGAGGCGGAGCACGAAAGCCTGGTAGCGGACGCGGAGGATATTTTGCAAAAACTCGAGTTGCCGTACCGGGTGCTGGAATTGTGTACGGGCGATCTGGGCTTTTCCGCCTCCCGCTGCTTTGATCTGGAAGTCTGGTTGCCGAGCCAACAGCGCTACCGCGAAATCTCCTCGTGCTCGAATTTTCTCGACTTCCAGGCGCGCCGGGCCAAACTGCGCTTCAAAGACCCGGATAAAAAAGGGACCGAATTTTTGCACACTCTAAACGGCTCCGGTCTGGCCGTGGGCCGCACCTTCGCCGCCATCCTCGAAAATTACCAGAACGCCGATGGGACGGTGAGCGTGCCCCGCGTCCTCAGGCCCTACCTGGGCAAGGATTTGCTCAGCCCCTGAATTCACCTGCGCAGGGCGTTGACAGGGGGAGCTTATTTGCTACACTGATATTACGCACACGAAGTAATTGGATTAGCAAGGCATGGAGACGACCACCCGAGAACCTTCCCGGCAGGCATTCTTCGAAGAGTGGAAGGATATTCTCGCTCCCACCGGCTTCGGGTATCGAGTGCGGATTCTCTCGCAGTTGATGAGTCGTCGCTTTCAAGACCGGCTCGAACCGTTTGGCATCACCCCCTTTCACTGGGTCGTGCTCTGCTGCCTGTGGCAGGAGGACGGTCTGCCCACTTCGGCCATCTGCGAGCGGCTGCAGCAGGTGGGCGGCACCCTCACCGGCGTGCTTGACCGGATGGAGGAGCGGGGTCTGGTCCGCCGCGAGCGCGACAGCCGCGACCGGCGCATCTGGCGCGTGTTTCTTACCGAGCAGGGCGAAGAACTGATGGACGAGCTGCCGCCTGTGGTGCGCCGGGTCAAAGAAGAGACCCTGGCTGGGATCGCCGAGGAGGAGCGCGCCCTATTAAGCCGCCTGCTCGATCGGACGATCGCCAATCTCGCCAATTAACTTGACAGTTAATACGCTGTCATTTATTCTGCCTGTATAATTTACGTATGCTAAGCAATCGTCGATTGAGCGGGGGAAAGATGAGCGCACAAGATTTTGCAGGATGGACCCGGCACATACCCGATGTCGTCATGCCCCTCTTTTTTGCCTGTTTATTTAGCATTCTAAATAAACGCCCTCTTAATTAGTCTCGCTTCTTACCAAGGAGAGAGTTCAGATGAAGAACGCGAAGGTAGCGACGGTACCGGCGGAGCTGACCGAAAGAGAAGCCGCAGACGCACCGACCCGTCCGCTCAAAAAGGGATTGCCGCGCATTTTGTTGCTGGCGGGGCTGGGCATGGGTCTGGCGGCGGCAGGTGTCGCCGGTTTTCACTGGTGGCAGTACGCATCGAGCCACGAGGAGACCGACGACGCCTACGTGAGCGGCCACATCCATCCGGTGAGTGCCCGGATCAACGGCACCGTGCAGAAGGTGCTCATCGACGACAACCAGCCCGTCAAAGTCGGTCAGCCGCTGGTGCTGCTCGATCCTCGCGACTATCAGGTGCAGTTGCAGCAGGCGCAGGCGGCTCTGGCGGTGGCAAAGCGTCAGGCGGAAACGGCCCGCTCGAACATCGCCTTTGCTGCCGGTAGAGCTGGTGCCCAGCAGACGACCGCCGGGGGCAACGTCGGGGCAGCTGAAGCGGCGATCCGCTCCGCCCAGTCGGTGGTCGTCGAAGCTCAGGCCGGGATTCCAGCCGCCCAGGCCCAACTCGCCCAGGCAAACGCCAACCTGACCAAAGCCAGGCTCGACTACGAGCGCTACCAGAACCTCGAAAAAGAAGGCGTAGTCGCCCGCCAGCAGCTCGACACCGCCCGCGCCACCTACCAGGTGCAGGTGGCGGCCCGCGACGCGGCAGCCGAAGGGGTGCGCCAGGCCCAGGCCCGCCTTGCCCAGGCCAGACAGGGAGTAGCCAACGCCAGGGCCGGATTGCTGCAGTCGGAGGGTTCCCTCCAGGATGCGCGGGCGGCCAACCTCCAGACCGATGTCAACCGCGCCCAGTACGAGGCCGCCCTCGCCGCTGTCCAGCAGGCCGAGGCGAACGTGCGCAACGCCCAGCTGCAGCTTTCGTATACGCGCATCGCCGCCCCTATCGCCGGACGCATCGGCAAGCGCACCGTCGAGGCGGGCCAGCGCGTCCAGCCCGGCCAGCCCCTGCTCTCGGTCGTCCAGAATCAAGTCTGGGTGACGGCCAACTTCAAAGAAACGCAGCTCGCCCACATGCGCCCCGGTCAAACAGTCGAAGTGAAAGTCGATGCCCTGGGCGGCAAAGCCTTCGAGGGCAGAGTCAATAGTTTCTCCCCCGGCTCCGGCCAGACCTTTGCCCTCTTGCCCGCCGACAACGCCACCGGCAACTTCACCAAGATCGTTCAGCGGGTGCCGGTCAAGATCGTGCTCGATCCGGCGAGCGTGCGCGGCTACGAGCCGTTGCTCGTGCCTGGTCTATCGGTCACAAGCAGTGTCGAGGTCAAATAGGAGCGCCAGGCTATGACCGCGAGCAGCATTGCAACAAAGCCCACTCCCACAGGCCAGAGCGATCAGGTGTCTCTCAGAACCTGGATCAACGTCGCAGGCGTTCTTCTGGGTGCGTTCATGGCAGTGCTCGACATCCAGATCACCAACTCGTCACTCAAAGATATCCAGGGGGCTTTGAGCGCCTCCCTCGACGAAGGCTCCTGGATTTCGACCGCCTACCTGGTCGCTGAGATCGTCGTCATTCCGCTCACCGGCTGGCTTGGCATCGTCTTCTCCAAGCGCAACTATCTACTGGTCAACGCGGCGCTCTTCGTCGTCTTCTCGGTCTGCTGCGCCTTTGCCTGGGATCTCAATTCAATGATCGTCTTTCGGGCACTGCAGGGGTTTACAGGTGGCGTGCTCATTCCGATGGCCTTTACGGTCATCCTCACCAAGTTGCCCCGCGCCAAACAGCCGGTGGGCCTCGCCCTCTTTGGCATCACCGCCACCTTTGCGCCCACGATCGGCCCGACATTGGGCGGCTGGCTCACCGAAAATTACGGCTGGGAGTATATCTTTTATCTCAACGTGATTCCCGGCGCGCTGCTCATCGCCTCGGTCTGGTTCACGATGGACAAGGAGCCGATGCAGCTGGGCCTCATCAAACAGGGCGACTGGTTCGGCATCCTCACGATGGCGGTGGGCCTCGCCTCGCTGGAAGTGGTGCTCGAGGAGGGCAACCGCAAGGACTGGTTCGGCAACGACCTCATCCTGCGCCTCGCCATCGTCGCAGCGATTGCCCTGACCCTGTTTTTCTGGATCGAATTTACGAGCAAAAAGCCCTTTATCAACCTGCGCTTACTGGGCCTGCGCAACTTTGGCCTGGGTGCCGTCGTCAACGTCGGCCTGGGGCTGGGCCTCTACGGTTCGGTCTACATTCTGCCTCTGTATCTGGCCCAGATCCAGGGGTACAACGCCATGCAGATCGGTGTTGTGATCATGTGGGCGGGCCTACCGCAACTGGTGATCATTCCGCTGTTGCCCAAGTTGATGCAGCGCATCGACCCGCGCTGGCTACTCGGGTTCGGCTGCTTTATGTTCGGTGTCAGTTGTGTGATGAACGCCTACATGACGAGCCAGACCGGCTACGACCAGCTCATCTGGTCGCAACTGGTGCGCGCCATTGGCCAGCCCTTTATCATCACACCCCTCTCGACGATCGCCACCTCTGAAATTCCGCCGGGACCGGAGGCCGGCTCCGCTTCGGGGTTGTTTAACATGATGCGCAACCTCGGCGGCTCGATCGGGATCGCCGTTTTGAGCACCCTGCTCACCTGGCGCGAACAGCTCCACTCCGAGCGCATCGGCGAGGCAATCTCGCTTTACGCTCCCCAGACCCAGGAGCGGCTAAACCAGCTCACCCAGTTTTTTACCAGCCGGGGCGCTGACCTTGCCAGTGCCCAGGAGCAGGCGATCAAGGCCCTCGACACGATCGTGCGTCGCGAAGCTTACACGATGGGCTACAACGATTGTTTCTTCTTTATCGGTGCGGCGCTCATCCTTTGTTCGGCAGTTGTCGTATTCTTGAAGCGGCCCAAACTTGGGGCCGGTGGCGGAGGTGCCCATTGACCCAATTGCAGGATCTGTTGAGCGACCAGCAGTATCGCACAGTCCTCAAAGCAGCCAGTCGAGCCCAGGACGAGCGGCAGCTACCGCTCGTCGCCTGGGCTCTGGGCTTTGTGAGCCTGACGGAACTGGCGGCTGTCCTGGAGACGGCCAACCGCAGCCAGAACGCACCGACCCCCAGACCTTAGCCGTCGAACGATCATGGCGAAGCCGCTCCTGGTCTTCGATCTGATGGACACGGTGATCGTCGATCCGTTTTATCGGGAAGTGCCCGCCTACCTGGAGACCACCCTCGAAGAATTGCTCAAGGTCAAACATCCCACCAGCTGGATCGAATTTGAGACCGGCCTGACCGACGAGGCCGGTTTTTTAGCCCGCTTCTACCGCGAGGACAGCGGCCTGACGTTACTTTCGCCCGAAGATTTTAAGCACATTTTCTTTTCGGCCTACCGCTTCGTCGATGGCATGGAGCTGTTGCTGGAAGAACTCAGATCCTCCGGCTACAGACTCTGGGTGCTCTCGAACTACAGCCGCTGGGCAGTGCGCGCCCGCGAGATCCTGGGTCTCGATCGCTTCTTTGAGGGCTACAGTATTTCCTGCGACATCGGCCACCGCAAACCCAGCCCCCAGGCTTATCAGGCGGTGATCGACGCCACCGGCGAGCGGGACTGTCTGCTCATCGACGACCGGCCAGTGAACATTGCCGGAGCCCGCGCCGCAGGCATGGACGGCATCTTGTTTGAGAACACCACCGCCCTGCGCCGTGTGCTGGAGGCGCGGGGCATCTGCTAGCTTGAGAACATGGAAGAGAACCGCCCGGTGTACCCCACGGACCGCACGTCGCTGGAGCGCGACTGCGCCCTCGAATTTGTCGTCGCCGGTGGTCCCGGCGGCCAGCATCGCAACAAGACCGAGAGCGGTGTGCGGCTTACTCACAAGCCGAGCGGCACGGTCGTGCTCGCCACCGAGCGCCGCTCCCAGCACCAGAATCGGGAGGTGGCCTTCGAGCGCATGGCCGCAAAGCTTGCCCGTGGGCAGCAAATCCAGCCGCCCCGCAAGCCGACGCGCCTCTCAAAAGCAGCAAAAGCGCGCATCCTCGAAGCGAAGCGTCGCCGCTCCGCCCTCAAGCGCGAGCGCACCAGTCGCGTCGAGATCGACTAGAGCGGTGCTGTGCAGAAGTACTTTGCCACCGTCGCCAGGAGTCTTGAGGCGGTCGCCGCCGCCGAGCTGGAAAAGCTCGGAGCGTCGCATATCGAACCCGGTTTTGCCGGTGTGAGTTTCTCAGGCGATCTGGAGATGCTGTACCGGGTCAATCTCTGGGCACGGACGATCTTTCGCGTGCTGGTGCCGATTGCCGAATTTCGAGCGACCACCCGCGAGGAACTGTACCGGCAGGTGCGCCGCATCGACTGGCAGCCGTACCTCGATACCAGCGCCACTTTTGCCGTCGATGTCACCGGCAGCAACGCCCAACTCAACCACAGCCACTTCACGGCCCTACAGATTAAAAACGCGATCGTCGATCAGCAGCGCGAGCGCGACGCTCGCCGCTCCAGCGTCGATCTGCTCCGGCCCGATCTGCGCCTCAACGCCCACATCTACCAGGACCGCTGCATTCTCAGCCTCGACAGCTCGGGGGGGAGTTTGCACAAGCGAGGCTACCGGCCCGCGATGGGCATCGCCCCCCTCAAAGAAACCCTCGCCGCCGCCTTGATCGACCTGTGCGGCTGGGATCCGGCCCTCCCTTTTGTCGATCCGCTCTGCGGCTCCGGCACCCTGCCCATCGAGGCGGCGATCAAGGCCCTCGACATCGCCCCTGGTCTCGGGCGCGACCGCTTCGGCTTCGAGGGCTGGCCGGGGTTCGACCGGCCCCTCTGGCAGCGGTTACAGAGCGAGGCAAAAGCGCGGCGGCACGAGCGGCCCCGCGCCCCAATCGCCGGCAGCGACCACGACAGAGCAGTACTGCAGCTGGCAAAAGACAACGCCCGGCGCGGCGGCCTCAAAGCAGCGATCCACTGGCAGGTTCGGGAACTGGCACAACTTGAAGCACCCGCCCCCCAGGGCGTGCTCGTCTGCAACCCGCCCTACGGCGAGCGCCTGGGGGAGGCGAGCGCCCTGGGCAGCCTCTACCGGACGATCGGCGACGTGTTCAAACAGCGCTTCAAGGGCTGGACCGCCTTTGTACTCACAGCCAACCGGGAACTGGCCAAACAGATCGGCCTGCGGCCCGCTCAGCGCCTGCCCATCTTCAATGGTGCGCTTCCCTGTACGTTCCTCAAGTATGAGCTGTACTGACCGAATGGCTCCTTTTGCTCTACTGAGGGTAGGAGCCCCAGTTGCCTCCCCCGGCTGATGGGAAGCGGGATAGATGAGAGCTAGTCTTTACCTAACAACATATTTCAGACCAGGCAGATATGGCGAACTTTAGACAACAGAGCGAAATGCCCGAAGAGCTGCGCATTTCGATTGAAAAGTTGATGCTTGAGACCACCGAGCCCCTCGATCCCCTGCTCTCGCTCAAAATTACGAATATGACGATGAATCTGGCAAAGGTCGTCTATCAGATGGGCCGCCGGGATGGCAGCCCCAGCTTTGCAGCCGACGGTTTTGTCCCTTTTTGACCGGTCCAGAATCTGACTGCAGGCGCGCACTGCCGGTGGTACTATCTTGAGGCTGTGACAATGGCCTGCTCCCGATGAGTGCTACTATCTCCGATATTTCTGTCAAGACTATAGATGGCGAGAACCGCTCCCTCAGCGCCTATGCAGGCAAGGTTCTGCTGATTGTGAATGTCGCTTCCTACTGCGGCTACACCCCCCAGTACGCTGGACTGGAACAGCTCTACCAGCGCTATCAGTCTGCCGGGTTGCGCATTCTTGCCTTTCCGTGCAACGACTTTGGAGCCCAGGAGCCGGGCAGCAACGCTGAGATCGCCCAGTTCTGCGACCGCCGCTACGGCGTGAGCTTCGAGCTATTCGACAAGGTCCATGCTCGCGGCTACGAGCAGCATCCGCTCTACGCCCGCCTGGTTAAAAAAGCCAATCCCTCCGGGGATGTCTCCTGGAACTTCGAGAAATTTTTGATTAGCAGGCAGGGCGAAATCGTCGGGCGCTTCCGCAGCGGCGTCGCCCCCGAGTCGCCGGAACTGATAGCGGCGATCGAGGGCGAACTGGCAAAGTGAGTTGGCTTAATTTTTGAAAATTGCGGGGACAGATTTGCGTTCACTCCAACTTGTGGGCCTCTAGTGGGCAATCACAGAAATAAGATTTAATGGCAAAAGTTCACTTTAAATAACTACTCGTACCAGCATCCTCATGCCCTTGCCATTAGACCAATCTTAGTATTTATTTTTTTATCATTTTGCGAGGGCATTGGCAAGCCAACTAGTGAAGTAGCTAACTAGACCACTAAGCAATGATAGTGTATAGTTAGGCGAGTAGAATGGTATTTGACACTATGAAACCTACCGAAAGAGTACAGTGCAGGTTTGAGCGTCAGATTGATAGTATAAAGACTGCCAGGCTTCATAGTTTAGGAAAAGTCGGCAAAATGGTCACGAAACAAGTGCATGAACTACCTGTACGAGAGACCATTGTAGGAGCAAGCCTTTTGCTAGAGAGCAAAGATCCGAAGCACATACAAGTCCCCAGATTCTAAGATTCACATATATTAAAGTGCAGACCATGGTTTACGCAGAAGAAATGAAGTACAGCAAGCATGTAGAGAGCTCAATCAAGTAGGGTTTCATTCGAGGGATTTGCCAACTCAAATTCCATAAAAAAGTACGCAAAACTGTTATTGACATAGTAAACAAAGCCACTTGTTTGTGTGAGGTTTGGCTGCATTATGCATATAGTGGAGGAATCAGTGGTATTGAAAAATGAAAACAGGGTGTCGCTTTCATATAGGACTGACCTAGGAAGCATGTACATCGGAAAAGCTGAGGATGCTTTAGAGCTTTCGGAAATTCAATCATTGCAAGGGAAGGTTAATTTAATATTTACGTCTCCCCCCTTCCCCTTAATCACCAAGAAGCGGTATGGAAACGAATCTGGGGAAAAGTACGTTGAATGGCTTGAGGGATTGGCTCCCAGCTTGGCAAAATTACTGGCACCAGACGGGTCGATTGTGATTGAGGTTGGGAATGCTTGGGAGGAAGGTATTCCTGTAATGTCCACTCTTCCTCTAGAAGCACTACTTGCTTTTAAAAAAGCTGCTGAGCTCAATCTATGCCAGCATATAATTTGCCACAATCCAGCAAGACTCCCTAGCCCTGCACAGTGGGTAACTATAGAGCGGATAAGATTAAAGGACTCATATACCCATTTGTGGTGGATGTCTTCTGTGGATTCGCCAAAGGCGGATAATAGGAGAGTTTTAACGCCATATAGCACATCAATGAAAAAGCTACTTGAGAAAAAAAAATATAATTCTGGAAAAAGACCCTCTGGGCATGTTATTTCAGAAAATGGTTTCCTTACAGATCACGGGGGGGCTATTTCAGCAAATGTTATTGAGGTTGGCGAACAAAGTTCAAAGATACCAGGAGCTTTGCTAAAACTGACTGGAACCGCTTGGGACAGTAAATATAGAGAATACTGCAAAGAGCACGATTTAGAATCGCATCCAGCAAGGATGCAAATCGAATTAGCTGGATTTTTTATTCAATTTCTCACGTTACCAGGTGACATCATATTGGATCCATTTGCAGGTTCAAATACTACAGGTTTTGCAGCGGAACAGCTTAAGCGACACTGGATAAGTATAGAAGTAGATCCAGGATATGTTGAAGGCTCGAAAGGACGTTTTGATGCAGTCAGGTAACAACCAAATGAGGAAAATGTGATTTAGTAGTTCAATCTTTGTGAGGGGAAAAATGGAAAAGAATGCTACAGAGACAACACTAGAAATTGGGCCAAGTGCAATTGAAGCTTACAGCCGATTGAGTTACACAATGTGGTATGCGTTAGCCGAATTTATTGACAATTCCACTCAATCACGGATGAATTATGAGTCTATCATTGATGATGTGCTGCTCAATGAGGGAACTCCACTAACGGTGAAGATTGATCATAATAGAATTAAGAGAGAAATTTCCATTTCTGACAACTCAATAGGAATGACAAATGCCGATCTAGTAAATGCATTAAGAATCGCATGTCCAACACCTGATAGCAAAGGGCGTTCGAAGTACGGTATGGGCATGAAAACTGCAGCTTGCTGGATTGGGAAAAGATGGAGAATAGAGACTTGTGAATGGGCTAGCGGGCAAGAATGGACAGCCGAAGTCGATGTTGCTGCTGTGGCTAGAAGCCAAGCGAAGATTCCATTATCTCTTAGAGAAGTAAGTACCAATGAGCATTACACCAGGATTATAATTTCTGAGATGCAGAGGTACATCCAAGGACGCACTGAAGAAACGATTAAGAATTACTTAGGCTCAATGTACAGATTTGATTTGAAAGAAGGTAAGTTGAAATTAATTTACAACAATGAAGAGATTCAACCTCCTGATGAATATGAATACGACACGGATCCCGAAGGCAAACCGATGATGAGAGAGATTCCTGAGACTATGATAAATGGGAAATCAATACGTGGTTGGTTCGCCGTGCTAAAAAAAGGCGGTCGCAAATTCGGTGGTTTTTCGCTATTTCAAAACCGTAGGCAAATCCAAGGCTTTCCCAATGCATGGAAACCGCAGAGTATATTTGGTGGTGTTGAGGATGAGGGAGCTAATAACTTGGTGGCCCAGCGTCTTACTGGTTTACTTGAACTGGACGGATTTCAGGTATCCCACACAAAAGATACAATTTTGTTTCAAGACGATGAGGAAGAACAACTCGTAAAGTTGCTAGATGAGCAAACTAAGGACTACAGGAATTACGCCCAAAAGCGAAGGGGCTCGCGTGGACAACCTTGGACACCTGAGAAATTAAACGATTTGTTTCAAGGGTTAAAGAGAGAATTTGAAAGTCCTGAGATGAAAGATGCTGTCAGTAGTTCTTTACTCCCGCCCTTGCAAACTATTCAAGCCAACAATCAATCTCAACTCGCTGCATTGGTACCATCAGATACAATGGCAACAGTGGACTTAACGCCGCAGCTTAAAGTTGTTATATCTCTATCGAATAAGAGTGAGTTTGAACCTCATTTGACGATTGTTGCTGGCGCAGAACCAAGGACGATCCATGTCATTATCAATGGCCTGCATCCTTATTACAATGAATTAGAGTCTACGGAGGCTATTAATGAATGCATTAAACAATATCTATATGATGCAATAGCTGAGTATAGAGTTTCACAACTAACTGCAAGAGTTAATACAGATAGTATCAGGCGCTTGAAAAATGATTTACTTAGAGTGCAAGTAGTGAAAATCGAGAATGCTGCAAGTGCAATAAGAGCAGGTGAATTGGAAACTACTATTTTTAGCGATAATGATAACGGGTAAGATCGTTTGTGGCTAGGGTGCCTCTTAGAGAGTGGCAAAGGAAAGCTCTTTTCCAGTGGGAACAGGCGTCCCACAAAGGAATTGTTAGCGTTGTTACAGGCGGCGGGAAAACCATTTTTGCTCTTGCATGTATTGATAAGCTGCAGCCCAACACTGTTCTAATTGTTGTTCCTACAGTTGCCCTGCTTGACCAGTGGTGGGAGGAGGCAGCTAATTACTTTGACTTGGCATTGGATGAAATTTACATAGTAGAAAAAGTTAAAAGACTCCGAACGGGAACCATAAATTTGGCGGTGCTTAATACCGCCTCTAAATTAGAGAATAAAGTTGATAGTTCTCCATGTTTTCTTATAGTTGATGAATGCCATAAAGCAGCAAGCCCTACATTTAGTTCTGTGTTATTACTGCCAAAGATTGCATCTTTAGGATTATCTGCGACACCTGAGCGGCCTTATGATGATGGTTTGAATGAGACTTTAATTCCAGCGCTCGGTCCGCTCATCTATAAGTACACTTATAGAGATGCGCTGCAGGATGGAGTAATAGTTCCATTCACATTAAACAACATAGTCTTTGAGCTTGAAGAAGATCGGAAACAAGAATATGACAGATTAACGAAATCTATTGCTCGCTCAATTCAACGATATGGAATTGAGGCACAAGAGACTGTCTCACTATTACTTCGGAGAACTAGAGTTCTTAATCTAAGTTTAAATCGAGTACGTTTGGCTTTACGTCTAGTGGCAGCACATCGTGGTAAGCGTGTTCTTGTTTTTCATGAAGATATTGAAGCTTGCAATATAATTTACCAAGTACTTGAGAAGTATAACTTTAAAGCAGGCATTTATCATTCTAAGCTAACTCTACGTCAACGTGTCAGTATGCTTTCGTTATATAGACGCGGAGAAATTGAAATTTTGGTTACTTGTCGGGCGCTTGACGAAGGTTTTAATGTTCCTGAGACAGAAATTGGCATCATTGCTGCTAGCACTGCTACTCGTAGACAACGTATCCAAAGGTTAGGCCGTGTACTTCGGCCTGCAGGTGGAAAATCTGCTGCCATAATTTATACTCTTGTTGCTACTATTCCCGAGATTAGTCGTTTGCGAGATGAGGAAATCGAGCTACAGGGAATGGCAACTATTACATGGAATGAAGCATGAGAACTATTTTTATTGGTGAGTGCTTGCCTGGCTCTTTGTACTGTATGGATGATCCTGACGAGCCTAATGAAAACCAATTTACAGAAACTGTAATTAAAGCGCTCTCTTGTATCTATAGCAATTATTACTGTATAGTATTCAACGGTTGTTTTTTGTATGAGCAACGGGCTTATAGACCTGACCTAGCCCTTATAGCAAAGGATTATTCTCACTGGTTTGTTATAGAAGTTGAGTTAGCTTCTCATTCTTTTGAGGGCCATATATTACCCCAGGTTAAAGCCTTTCGGTATGGTGAGCCTCAAGCTAGTTGTTCTCGTGCTTTGGCTTCGCAATTGGGTATTTCGTTTGAACAAGCACAGACTTTAACTTTATATGTTCCTTGCGTTACCACAGTAGTAGTGAACAGAAGAAAGCTTGACTGGGAAAAAGTATTGGCATCTCACAATATTCAAATGTTAACGGTCACTTCTTTTCGATCTATTACCAATATTCAAGCTCTTGAAATTGAGGGTGTACTTCAGGTTATTAGAGAAAATTTAGGATTTGGTACATTTATGGCTACTGACCGCTCAATTCGATTTCCCACTGTAACAAGGATCCCTGAAGGTAAACTTCAAATTTATAATTCTGAAGGCGTCCTGTCTTGGTGGGTTATTGAAAAAACTAGTTCAGCAATATGGTTGAGAAAAGAGAGCGGTGTGCCTGACTTAGTGGACGGCTCTTATGTTCAGCTAATTCGCACAATCGAAGGACGCTTCTCTTTGCTCGTCCATTTATAATAATTGACGTGGTGTTGAGTTACCAGTTATTCATCCAATGGTTAAGCGGTACGAATTCTAAAGTAAAGTACAAGTATTAAGAATCTTCACTTATAGTGAACTAAAGGTACCAAACGTTCACTACAACGAGAATTTATCTCTATAAACTATCAGTGGCTCAACGCTTTGGAGAGCAAAGAACTCTTTGTTTTCTAAATTGATCTTACCTGGCCAATTCGTATTTTTTAAGAACGAAAAATTTCCGCTACAGAGGTACTGAACCCCGGCAACAGCGGTGAGGTGAGCGTATCTCCCGCCAGCAGGGTGCCGACAAGTTGAAGCCGGGCTTCGGTGCGGCGGTAAATTTCGAAAGTTTCGCGCTGCCAGCTCACGATCCAGTACTCCTGCACGCCATGCAGGGAGTAGAGTTTGAGCTTGATTTCTCTGTCGCGCTGTTCGTTCAGCTCTCCAGAAGACAGGATCTCGACGACGAGTTCAGGGGCAACGATCAGGTGCCCGGCTTCGTCGATGCCCTCAGCAAGGCGGGTACTGCTTACCCAAACGACATCGGGAATGACCGCATCGTCGGGGGTGAAGATGATCCCTGGCGCTTGCAGAGGTTCGCCCAACTGCGCCTTTCTGGACCAGGATTCTAGCTCGAAGAAAATCTTGCCGCCCGCCCGTTGATGGCGAATATGAGGAGCACGGGTCACGTAGAGATTTCCATCGACGATTTCGTAGCGCTTCCAGCCGCCGTCGTCGGGCATTGCCTCGAGGTCTCGGATCGTCCAGCGCAGGGCATCGGGAAACATAGGATCTGCCGTTGATCCAGTTAATTCAGTGTAGTTGATTGTTCAGAATTACCTGGAGAAGCTGTTCCGGCAATGGCATCGTAAAGCCGGAAATAGACCCGCCCTGGAGTTGAGGATGTCGCGAAGCCTCTCCGGCTGGGGTGGCCTGAACTACTTCTTCTTGTTTTGTTTGGTGCCAAATTTTTGATCGAGAAACGAGCGCAACTGGTTGAACAGAGGCTTTTTGGGCCGCTTGGCCAGTTGAATCGGGTCGTCGGGAAATTCTTTGCGGCGAAAGCCGTATTCGAGCGGACCTTCTACTTTGCGCAGCGAAGCGTACTGGCGGCGCGCACTCTGGCGCAGCTTTTCTTCGGAGTCGAAGATCGCCCGCTCGATGAGATTCGAGGAGACAGCGATCGCTCCGGAGGGCTTCCATTCTGCCTCAGCGCTCTCGCGCACGAAGATCTCGAAGGTGGGTTCGCCTTTTTTTTCTGCGTCCGCGTAGCGACGGCGGGCCTGGTACTCCTCGTCGCTAAGACGCGGCTGGGCTGCCCGCCGCTTTTTTTTGGGAGTCGCGGGCCTGGCGGGTTCGGTTGCCTTACCAAATCCTTTGGGCTTTCCCTCTGACTGCTCAGCCATTTCACCTGCCTCCCGCTCAATGTCTGGAGCATCGATTATCGGGCCAAAGCGAGTGAGATCCAAGGGCTAGAAATCGTCTCGGTGGGTGCTGCGCAAAAATTCAGAGCCAATCAGCGCGCAGAGGAGCCACCAGAGGATCTGCACCGCCGGTCGAAACCAGACCGTATCGGTAAAGCCGTCCACCACCAGCCCCACCAGCCCGCAGAGGGCAGCCGCACACCAGAGCGTTCCGGCGGGGTCGGTCCGGCGCTGCCAGACCGTAAAACCCTGCACCAGCGCTGCCACCACCAGCCAGCCAAAGGCGACAAGCCCCAGAATGCCCAACTCGACAGCGATCTCAAGCACGATCGAGTAGGCGCTCAGGGCGTTGAACTTGGGCCGCTGAAAAAACGGATAGATCGCCTCAAAGGTCCGGTTTCCTGGACCGATGCCGGTGAGCGGGTAGGCGCGGATCATGTCGATCACCGCCGCCCAGACATTGATCCGAAAGTTGTTGCTCGAATCGTCGCGGCCACTGAAGATGCTGGCGGCCCGCTCGCCCAGGGAGGGCACGGCGACCACGGCGACCAGCAGACCAATTGCCAGTAATACGAGGACAATCACCGGCAGCCAGGGCCGCCACTGGGGGCTGAGCCGACCGCTGAGCCGCTGCAGAAGCAGCACGGCGAGCAGGGCGCTTGAGACGGCAAGGGCGATCCAGCCGCCCCGCGAGAGGGTAAGCACCAGGCAGAGCGCTCCAGTGGTTGCAGCAGTGGCGGCGAAGGCTTTTGCAATCCAGTTGCGCCAGACGACAGCGCCGATTGCCCCCAGCGGGATCGCTGCGAGCAGATAGGCCGCAAGCAAATTCGGATTGCCCAGAAAGCTGTAGACGCGGGTGGCATCCGCCAGCGTCGATTCCGGATCGACCCAGGTGGCAAGGGGCGGTGCGCCGACCTGGAACTGCCACAGTCCGTAGAGCGAGACCGGCAGACTCACGAGCAGATAGCTCATCACCGCGAGCGTCCGGTAGAGGGGCCGCTGCAACAGGTGGGCAGCCAGGGCAAAGCTGCCGATATAAAGGGTCATCTTCACCCAGCCGTCGAGGCTGAGAACAAAGCGCGGCGAGGCGACCAGCGCAATCAGCCCGCTCAGCCAGAAGGCGAGCACCGGCAGCGCCAGAGGCGAGAGTGCCCGTGGCCGCACCGCGAAAAGCAGCACCGTCAGCAGCAGACAGACTGTGAGCACCGCGCCGATCGTGGGCGTCGATACGAAGGGCGAGATTACCAGCAGCAGACAGAAGACAGCGATAGCCAGCGGTTCGGCGATCCGCCCGACGATGCTGGTGGCCGTGTAGCGCGCCAGTTGCTGCTGCAATCTGCCCAGCAGACTGTCCTGCCACCACGACTGCAAAGGGGTACCGGCAAGCCCCGCCCCGCCCAGCAGGCGGCTCGTCAGACTGCCATTGGTCCAGCGCACCCAGGTGGTCATAGCGCCTTTATCCAGAACACAACCAGGCTACAACAGGCGGCAGCGCCGCTGTTGGGATGGTTTCGAGTAACGTTTCTTAAGCAAAAAATGCAACAGCTCTCAAAAGGCTTAAGAAGCAAAAACTATTGCGTACTTCTTCCCCGTTTCCTCAAGTTTGATCGGGCTTTCGTGCTATACGCGCTGCCCCCTCCCAT
The DNA here is from genome assembly GCF_000484535.1 of Gloeobacter kilaueensis JS1. Lineage (NCBI taxonomy): Bacteria > Bacillati > Cyanobacteriota > Cyanophyceae > Gloeobacterales > Gloeobacteraceae > Gloeobacter > Gloeobacter kilaueensis. The sequence goes on from NC_022600.1 coordinate 4,703,736, forward strand.
ACTGAGAGTGTGCTCGCTTCATCGCAACAGTGTCGAGATTTGTGCCCAAACCACTTCCCGCCGATCCCTGGCAGGGCTTTCAGCCTGGGGACTGGCAACAGCGCGCCGATGTCGAGAGTTTCATTCTCTGCAACAGTCTGCCTTACACGGGCGACGACAGCGATCTGACCGGCCCCACGGAGCGCACCCAGGCGATCTGGCTGCAGGCGCAGATGCTCTTGCAGGCGGAGCGGGCGACGGTCCATCGGGGCCGCCGCAGGGGGGGGGCGCTGCAGCCCGACTTTCTTGACCGGCGCGAGGAGTTGATCTTTGGGATGCTCGCCTCTCCCGGCGGTGAGCGGCTACCGACGGGGGGCGACTGTCGGCAGCTCGCCCTCTACGGTGCCCGGCAATTGCGCCACACCGGCACCCAGCCGGAGGTGATTGCAGCGATCGCGGATCTGGCCCGCTACTACGACATCGATATCGACCCTCCGGCGGCCACAGCCCAGCAGGCAATCCAGTGGACATTCCTGGCCTTGCTTGCCACCCGCGATCCGCTGGTGGGAAGGCGTCGGACCCTCTCTGGCCTCGATGTGTTCTTCGATATCTACCTGCAGCGCGACCTCGATCGGGGCGTGCTGATCGAGGAGGAGGCCCAGGAGCTGATCGACGATCTGACGATCAAGCTGCGGTTGGCGCGGCCCACCGGCGATGCCGCTACGGTTCTGCCCGCCCTCTACCTGCCGCTGGCAGGCCAGACAGTCACCCGCACCGGCTTCCGCCTGGTCAACACGCTCTATACCCTCGGTCCTGCCGCTGCACCCCACCTGCTCGTGCTCTGGTCCACCGCCTTGAGCGATACGTTCCGGCGCTTCTGTGCGGAGGTGACGATCGACACCAGTTCCCTCAGCTACGCGCAGGCCCTACCTCTACCAGAAGCGGGCCACAGCCGCACGATGAGTCCCGACCGTCTCGGTGCGACCCGCAGCGCCCAGGTGTACACCCTCTGTCAGCTCCTCGATGCACTTGATGGCAGCTCCACTCTGGGCATCAACGTCCTGCGCCGGGAGGTGCTGAGCGCTATCCTTGCCCGGCCCAACCGCTACGGATATCTGACGGTGCAACTGCCCGGCGGTGCCGTCGATCTGCACCACCTGAATCCGGCGGCGCGTCAGGATGTGCTGCAGCAACTGCTCACCAGCTTCGAGTCCTAGAGGTGGCGGTGGCAGCAGCGCTGGCAATCGGACTGATGAGCGGCACTTCCCTCGATGGAATCGATGCTGCCTTGATTGCGATCGAGGGCAGCGCCGAGCAGCCGGAGGTCGAGACGCTGGCCACACTCGCGGTTCCCTATCCGGCGGGTCTGCGCGAGCGGCTGTTGCCCGTCGCCGAGGGCGAAGCTGTGTCCGTCGGCGCAATCAGCGCCCTCCACCGCGATGTCGCCATCGCCTTTGCCGAGGCCGCCCAGCAGGTGATCGAAGCTGCCGGTCTATCTGGTGCGGCGATTGCCTGCATCGGCTCCCACGGCCAGACGGTCCATCACCAGCCGCCCACAGGCTCTGCCCCCGGTCACACGCTGCAGTTGGGCGAAGGAGCCTGGATCGCCGAGCGCACCGGCGTGACGACGGTGAGCAACTTTCGTAGCCGCGATATGGCCGCCGGGGGCCAGGGGGCACCGCTGGTACCCCTTGTAGACTACTTGTTGCTGCGCCACCCTGAGCGGGCGCGCTGCATCCAGAACCTGGGAGGCATCGGCAACGTCACCTACCTGCCCGCCGGGGCGACGCCAAAGCAGGTACTCGCCTTCGACACTGGACCGGCCAACTTGCTTATCGACGCTGTCGCCCAGCAGCTGACAGGCCGGCCTTTTGACCGCGACGGGGCGCTGGCAGCGGCGGGGCAGGTCGATAGCCGCCTGCTTGCAGGCTGGCTCGCCGATCCGTACTTTGCCCTGCCGCCCCCCAAATCCACCGGACGCGAGTCCTTTGGCTACGCCCGCGCCGGGCAACTGCTGGCGGAGGCGGCGCACCTCTCACCGGCGGATCTGCTGGCGACGGTGAGCGAACTGACGGTCGAATCGATCGCTCGCGCCTACGGTGACTGGTTGCCCACTGCCCCGGCAGAAGTCTTCTTGGGCGGGGGCGGCGTGCGCAACCGCTATCTGGTCCGGCGGCTGAGGGAGCGGCTCGCTCCTGCCACCGTCGCCTCGACAGCCGAGGTGGGCATCGACAGCGACTTTAAAGAGGCGATCGCCTTCGCCGTCCTCGCCTGGCTGCGCTGCTCCAACCGGCCCGGCAACCTGCCCTCGGTGAGCGGGGCCGCCCGCGCCGTTCTGCTGGGCGATGTCCATCCGGGCAGGTGATACGGTATGTAGAATACGACACCCGTTCAGCGATGCGGCGCTACCAGGTTCCCTTTGTTGTAATCACCGAGACGAGCGAGCTTGCCCATCTCATCGAGCGCTGGCAGCAGCGGCAGGTCCTCGCCATCGATACCGAGACGGCCCATGCCCACCAGCTCAGCGCCAAAAAAAGCCGGATCTCGCTGCTGCAGGTCTGGGACGGCCAGAGCGAAGTGGTCTGGGTGATCGACTGCTTTCTGGTCGATATCAGGCCGTTCGTCGAGATCACGATGCGCAATTGGGAGATTGTCAAGCTTATCCACAACGCCCCCTACGATCTGGCCTACCTGGGCGGAGCGGCCCAGGCCCGCTCGGTGGTCTGCACCCTCCAGATGGCCCGCTCGATCCCGGCCCAGCGGCGGGGCAACCTGGAGCGCAACTCGCTCAAGGCCCTCAGCCAGCACTTTTTGGGCATCGATCTCGAAAAGCACTACCAGGCGAGCAACTGGGCGATCCGCCCGCTCTCTCAGGGCCAGCTTGCCTACGCTGCCCTCGACCCCTGGGTCACCTACCGGGTCTGGGAGCAGATGCGCGAACTGGTCGAGCCCGAGGACGAGGACTTCGAGGAACTGTTGGTGTGAACACAGAAAGCTACCTCAAAGTGCTGCGCACCAACGTTGCGGCGGTGCGGGCGGTGGTCGAGGTCGTCGCTGCCACCCTCGGCCCGAAGGGGCTGGACGTGCTTTTAGTCGATGAGGCCGGACGGCTGACGCTCACCAACGATGGCATCGAAATTCTCGGCCAGCTCGACGCCCAGCACCCGGCGGCCCGCCTGGTCATTCAGGTGGCCGAGGCCCAGGACCGCTCGGTGGGCGACGGCACCACGACAGCTACGGTGCTGGCCGGAGCCCTCTTAGACGCCGCTCTGGAGCGCGTCGAGCAGGGCATCGCGATCAACCCGCTCATCGCCGGTCTGCGCCTGGGATTGCAGGCGGCCCTCGATGCGCTGCAGGAGTCGGCCCTCCCCCTCACGGGCTTCGAGGACGAGCGGCTTTTTGCCGTCGCCCGGATTGCGGCGCGCGGCGACGAGGCGATCGCGAGGGTCGTCTTTGAAGCCGCCCGCCACATCGGCGTCGAGCCGCTGGGCTCGGGGAAAGTACCGCTGGGCAAGCTGGTGCTGAGCGAAGTTGGAGCAGCGGGCCACCGCTGGCTGGCGGGTGTCGCCATCTCCAAGCAGCCCCTCACCCCGCCACCCGAAAATTCTTTCCAGAGCGGCGCTGTGCTGGTGCTGGCCGATCACTTCGAGGCGGAACCCCTCGATTCCCAACTGCTCGGGACCGAGGGCGGTTTCAGCCGCTTCCTTGAGACCCAGGAGCAGTTGCGCCGCCAGGTCCAGGCGCTCAGCGAAGCGGGAGTGGTGCTTTTAGTCTGCGAGAAGAGCATCGCCCCGGCGGCAGAGCCGCTTTTAGCCGAAGCCAGGATCACCGCTCTGCAGCGGGTGCTGCGGCGCGACAGCGAGCGGGTCAGCCTTTTTTGCGGCGGCGGGCCAGTCTACCAGCGGCAAATTACCGCCGGTCCAGCAACATTGACGCCCCTGCTCGGCAAGGCGACCGTCCGCTACGAGCGCAACAGTCGGCGGGTACACCTGAGCGACGGCGGCGGGTTGCCCCTGGCCACGATCGTCGTCGGGGCGGTGAGCGCTGAGATCGCCGCTGAGAGCGAGCGCATCGCCATCGATGCCAGCGGGGCGCTGCAGGCGGCCCTGCGCTCGGGGGTGGTGACCGGCGGCGGGGCAGCGGAGTGGGCGAGCCGCCGCGCTGTGCAGGCGCTGGCGGGCTGCACCGAGGGGATGACCCGCTACGGCATCGAGGCGCTGGCGGTTGCCCTCGCCCGGCCCCTCGAACAAATCGCGATCAACAGCGGCTTTTCGGCCCTCGAAAAAGTCGCCCAGCTGGAGGCCGCCCAGACGCGCACCGGCAACCTTCACCTGGGCATCGACTGCGAGAGCGGCGCGATCGTCGATCTGCGCGCCGCCGGAGTGGTCGATCCGCTGGCGGTCAAGACCTGCGCCCTCGAAGCAGCCGTCGAGATCGCCCTGCGCATCCTGCGCATCCAGACGGTCGTGCGGCGGCGCGAAACTCCTCCTGCCGACGCTTGAATTAAGCTGTAAATAGGCGAGAATCGAATCTACAAGGCATCGGGGAATCTGTGCGCGCTATGTCGCGGGTGAGTTCAGGACACGCGGCCCTTCTGTGTGCCGTCCTTGCAACACTTTTTATCTGTCAGGTTGTCGCCGCGCAGCCAAAACCGTCGCGGCAGGGGGAGGTGCGCATCGGCAACAAGACGCCCTACCCCGTTCGGGTAGTCATTACAAAAGCCGATGGCTCCCTCGAAGGTGCCTTCTGGGATTTTGCGCCCGGCGAAGGGGGCAGCGAGGGCATTCGCCTCGCCCTGGCCAACAAGCCGGTTCTACTGGGCGAGGGCGATGTGATCACCGTCTTTACGGTGGACGGCTCGCGCAAGTACTGGGGACCGAATATTCTGGGCCGCACCCTCGCCCCTTTTTGGGACGGCAGGCGGCGGATGTGGACGAGCGTGCTGCGGCCCTGAGTAAAGCCTTTATCTCACTTCGCAGATCGCGGCGACCAGGGATTTGGCGACTGCCATGTGGGGCTCGCTGAGCAGCAGTTCGCCTGCCTGGTTGTATACTTCGGCCCGGTTGAGCAGCAAAAAGGGCTGCCGCTCGGCAAGCAGCGCCTCGGGACCGCGATAGCGATCCGGTTCCACTTCAAGTTCTGCCCGGATGATGCGCTCAGCCACCGTTAAAATCTCGACTTTGATCGTTTGTTTGACGGTGCTGCTGTGCAAGGAGCAGAGCTTTTGCGGACGGGCAGCGAGCCTTTTGGGGCGGATAGTGCGGGAAGCGAGCGTGGTCATAGGCGTTTTAGAGGTGTTTAGGGGAGATAACAACAGTATTTTTATAAATACCGAATAATAAAACCGTCGATCGGCCATACCTGGACCCAAGTTTACATCCAGGTGGATATCCTAGTGGATAACGGCGGTGCCATTCTGTCAACTTTGTTGCAGCCGGTCCGCGCAACTTTCGGCCCAATCGCAGGCATCGCTGTAGCTAATCATCCCCCAGTAGAGATGGGAGGAGACGACGCGGGCGTAGCGCTCCGGCTGAATCTTGAGACCCCGGCGGGCCAGTTCCCACATCTCCCGCTCGTAGCCCAGCCGCTCGATGCGCCAGCGAAAGCCCACATCGAGGGCGTACAGAAGGCAGAAGCGCACCAACCCGAGGGCGCGCTGCTGGCGGTGGTGGATGCGCTCGTGGGCGAGGATGGCAGCCCGATAACCGGCGGGCCAGCGCTCAAAGTCGCGCGGCACAAAGACAAAGGGCGACAGCGCCAGGCAGAACCCGAATGGCCAGCGCACCAGCTGCATATCAAAGCCAGTCCTCTTGCGAAGCGTCGCTGCTGCCGTAGACCGGGCGGCTTATGTGGATGTGGCGGGTCCGCTCGAAGAGTGCCTCCTCGGTAAGTTGCCAGTTCGTCAGCAGGGCTTTGAGATCGTTCTGGAGATCAGCCGCGCCCGGAAAGCCCCGGTAGCGGATGATGAGCCGCGCCAGTTCCGCCAGGTTGTAGTCGCTCGCCTCCTCGCGCAGCAACTGGCTGATCGTCTGGCGGTCCCTGTGATACTGCGGATGGGTCTGATTCATGAGGAGGAACCCCAAAGACGTTTGCGTTCGCCCTGGTAGAGCAGGGCGTGGGTCTGCTTGAGCAGGGCTGGAATCTCAAGCCCCACCGGGCAGCGCGGCAGGCAGTCGCCGCAGTCGGTGCAGCTGTTGGCCTTGCGGCCCGGAAACCAGTGACCGGCGTTGCCGAACATCGCGTAGCGGTAGCGGCCAAAATCGTTCATCTCGAATCCCAGGGCGAGATTGCGCAACCGGAGCACCTCCGGAATGTGAATGTCCTCCGGGCAGGGCAGGCACTGGTAGCACTGCTCGCACAAAGAAGGCACCCGCTGGTACTGGCGCTCAAGCCGTTCGAGAATGGCTTTTTCGCCTTCGCTCAAAGGCCCGCCCTGATCGGCTACGGCCAGGTGCGGCGCAAATTCTCCCGGATGGGCGGCTCCGAGGCTGAGGGTGTGGATGCGCGGGTCTGCGAGCAAGAAGCGGTGGTTGATCGCGATGGGCGTGTAGGGCGCACACAACTCCACCAGGCGGGCGGGCGGATTGAACAGCTGGCCGCCTTTGTCGGTGGGCGAGATGATGAACACGCCCATGTCGAGCTGGTGGGCGAGGGCGATTGCCGGTGCGTTGCGCTGATTGAAGTAGTAGTAGTGCAGGTTGACCGACTCGAATTCGCCCGTTGCGATCGTCTCCAGCAGCAGATCGAGTGGCGCGTGGGTCGAAAAACCCAGATGAGCGATGAGCCCCTCGTCCATCGCCCTGCGAATCGCCGGTAGACAGCCCATCCCCAGATCGAACTGCTCGCGGTTGTTGATGCCGTGCAGGTCAAAAATGTCGATCCGATCGATCCCCAGGCGGCTCAGGGATTCTTCGATCGCGCGCCGCATCGCACTCCCGTCCTGTTGCGGCGGGATCTTGGTGGTGATGTAGACCCGCTCGCGGGGCAGACCGGCCCGCAAGGCCGCCCCGAGAAACTTTTCACTCTCGCCGTAGCCCCGCGCCGTCTCAAGATGATTGATCCCCAGATCTACAGCTGCCTGGGCCGTGCGAATCGCATTTTCTTTGGAGGCAAGAAAGCGCATGGCCCCAAAGCTGAAGACAGACAGTTGCAGACCTGTTTTACCGAAGCGGCGGTAGAGCACGCGCGTCGATCCCAAACCTCATTTCACTATCCTAAGTGCTCGCCGCCGGAGCAGGATCCACCACGACCATCGCCCGCGCCAGGACACCTGCCGTCTTTTCGTCCACCAGCAGCGCCACCAGCTTCAGTGCAAAGTCCAGAGCCGTGCCGACCCCGCGACTGGTGACGATCCGACGATCGACGACGACGCTCGTCTCCAGATACTCGCCCACCACCAATTCCGGCTGCAGCGCCGGGTAGCTCGTCGCCCGCACGCCTGCAAGCAGCCCAGCATCGGAGAGCACCGTTGGAGCCGCACAGATGGCGGCGGTCCATTTTTGAGCGGCCTGCATCTCGACGAGCAACTGCCGGATGCGCCCATCGGCCCTGAGCTGTGCCACCCCCGGCCCCCCCGGCAGGGCGATCGCATCGAAAGTTGCCGGTTCAATCTCCGAAAGTAAAGCATCGGCGATAAGCCCAATCCCATGGGAGCCTGTTACCACCCGCTCCGCCAGTGCCGCCACCGTCACCTCAACCCCGGCGCGCCGCAGCACATCGACGATCGTCACCGCCTCGATTTCCTCGAAGCCCTCCGCCAGCGGTACCAGCACTTTGACCATCGCACCCACCCTAAATCCTTGTCTTTGAACTTTACGCCTTTGCGACTTGCGGGGCCACCTGCAGACCCCTTCTCGTGCAGCAGAGCGCTCAGGAGCGTCTATGGCCAGTTTTCCGTATCAGACATCGCCCATGGGCAGGTGGTCTACCCACATCGATGTACCTACTAAAATCAAGAGTCCATTTCTTGGTGCCTGCGGGGCACAGCTTTTAAGGTTGGCTGCGTGCCATCGAGTCGCGCCAGCCGCTTAGCACTTTCGCGCTCGATAAGCGCCTTCAACCCTTCACGCACCAGAGCCGACCGCTCCAACGGACCCATCAACTCAGCAGCCCTGGCGAGAAGTTCATCGTCGATGGTGATGGTAGTGCGCACGCTATAGACTCCCAATCGACGCGTTAAAGATAGCATCATCTGGTGTCATCTTTATGTAGAATGGTATATCTATCAAAGCCAGCTAGCTGGCCTTGGATATTCTGCAGCAGCATCGAGATAGAATCTGGATATGGACAGAGCGCATTTGGATGAACAAGGAAGGCTCCTTCTCCCACAGCAGGTGCAGGATGATCTGCAGGCCGGGTTAGCTGCGGGAACGCTCATCGCCATCAGGATCAACAGTGAGATCAACGGGGGACTGATTACCGTCTCTGTTTCAAAAGGCAGCAATGTTTTGAAGATGCGTACATCTACCGCCTTATCTAGAGCCACACGGTGTAAGACGCTTACAGAACTGATATTGCAGCGGTCAAAGGATGCACGCTCCGAAACTACCGGGCCAGAAGCTTCCGCACGCCTGAGCATCGAAAACGAATTGCCAGTATTCGATGCCAATGCTCCTGGAGACATCGTTGCCAGCATTGCCGCCCTGCGTGATCAGTGAAGCTGCTCCTGGATACAAATATTTTGATAGCCTGCGCTGTACGAGAACACGAGCATCGTCAGCGCTGCTTGCCTTATATGGATGGTGTCGTAAACGGTTCGTACCAAGGCTTTCTTTCTAGCCACGGACTACTTGAGCTTTTACGCGAGCAGCCCCGCGCTGTAATCTTTGATTCAGCGTCGGGAAGAATCGCATCCTCAACTGCATTTGTGATATAATGTCCATATTATGCTACTTGCTTACCAGTACAAGCTCTTGCCAACTTATGAACAGCGTTGTCGCATGGACAAGTGGCTGGATATGTTGCGCCATCAATACAACTATTTGCTCGCTGAACGATTTGATTGGTACGAGAGGAACCGTTGTTCAATCAACGCTTGTCCGCTCCTATGCCATTTACCAAAACTCAAAGAACCGCCCAACTACTACAGCCAGAAGCGTTCTCTCGTACCTCTTAAGCAAGAACGCGAATGGTACAAAGATATTCATGCCCATGTACTGCAAGACATGGTAAAACGTGTCGAACTCGCCTTTGCCCGGTACTTGAAAGGGGATAGCAAAGCAAACAGGAGTGGTAAGCCAAGGTTTAAAGGCAAGGGTCGCTATCGCACATTTACTTTCCCGCAACTCAGTGCTCAACCGTTCATGGGTAACCGTATTGCTCTGCCTAAGTTAGGGAAAGTCAAGTTGACTCAACACCGTCCAATTCCAGATGGCTTTTTCATCAAAACAGCATCAGTGACAAAAAAGCCCGATGGCTGGTATGTACAGCTAGTTTTAGAAGATGTTTCTGTGCCTGACGCCCCATCTATCAACATTGTCCCAACAGAAGCCAATAGCATGGGCGTGGATGCGGGGCTGGAGTACTTTGTGGCATGTTCTGACGGCTTTACCAACGAATCGCCCAAGTTCCTGCGCAAAGCTGAAGAGAAGTTGGCAAAACTGCAAGTCAAGTTTGCCCTGCGCAAGAAGGGTTCTAAAGCATGTCGCAAGCTTGGTCAACGCATCGGCAGACTTCACCAAACCATCGCCCGTACACGTCGTCAGTGGCACTTTGAAACAGCAGGTGAACTGTTAGACCGCGCTGATGTACTGTTTGTTGAAGATTTGAAAGTTTCTAATCTGTCGTGCCGATGCAAACCAAAGCAGGATGAAGAGGGTAGATTCCTGGCGAATGGTCAATCAGCGAAGTCGGGACTGAACAAAAGTTTTGCTGATGCTGGGGTCGCTAGATTCTTGAATGAAATTTTGCCTTACAAAGCTGAAAAAGCTGGTAAGCAAGTCATCAAAGTCAATCCGGCGGGAACATCTCAACATTGTGCAAAGTGCTTGAAGCGTGTTTCAAAACAGTTGTCGGATCGCTGGCACAGTTGCCCCCATTGTGGGGTGGAGCTGCCGCGCGACGTACACTCTGGAATGCTGATCAAGAAAGTGGGGTTGGGCGTTCGCCTCACTATAAAACGTGAAAGCCGAAAGGCTGGAGAAGCCCGCGCTCTATCCGTAGGATGAGCGTCGGGAGTACGTCACGGAGGCTCGCTTGTTCTCGCTACCCACCGCCGCCGCTATCCACTCTGGCCGCTCCCAGGGAGCGCTCGCCATCTACTACGAACACCCCCGCTGGTTTGCGCCGCTGTTTGCCGAACTGGAGCGCAGGGGAACGGCCTACCTCAAGTTACCCGCCGAGGGCCGCTTCTACGATCCGGGCAACCTGGCGGCGGAGCGGGGCGTGGGCCTGGTCTTCAACCGGATGAGCCCGTCGGCGTACCGGCGCGGCGGTGGGCACCACATCTTCTACACCCTGGGCTGGCTTGCGCACCTCGAACTGCAGGGCATCCGCGTCGTCAACGGCGAGCGGGCCTTTCGCCACGAGATTTCAAAAGCCCTGCAACTGTCGCTGTTGCGCTCGCTGGGTCTGCCCTTTCCCCACACCCACGTCATTCATCGGGCCGAGGACGCTCCGGCTGCGACGCGGGGGTTGCGCTTTCCGGTGGTGCTCAAGCCCAACGTCGGGGGCAGCGGAGCTGGGGTAATGCGCTTCGACAGCCTCGAAGCGCTGACCGCAGCGGCCCGGACCGGCAGCCTCGATCTGGGCCTCGATAGCGTCGCGCTGGTGCAGGAGTTCGTTCCGGCTCGCGGTGGCCACATCACCCGCGTCGAAGTGGTGGACGGCAAATTCCTCTACGCAATCCGGGTCTATCTAAGCGGCGAAACTTTTGATCTCTGCCCGGCGGACATCTGCCGGACCACCGACGGCAGCGCCCTCGAAACCGCCTGTCCGGTCGAAGCGCCGAAGGCGGGCCTCAAAGTCGAAGCCTACCAGCCGCCGGAGGCGATCATCGAGCAGCTCGAGCGGATCATGGCTGCCGCCGGGATTGCCGTGGGCGGAATCGAGTATCTTACCGACGATCGCGACGGGCAGATCTACTACTACGACATCAACGCCCTTTCTAACTTCGTCGCCGATGGGCCGCGCGTACTCGGCTTCGATCCTTTCGTGCGCCTGGTCGATTATCTCGAAAGGGAGGCGGGGTATGGGCACTGAGCCGCTGCGCTTCGGCTACTGGCTGCCGGTGTTTGGCGGCTGGCTGCGCAACGTCGAGGACGAAGGGATGCGCGCCGACTGGCCCTACGTGAGCACCCTCGCCCGCAGAAGCGAGCAGTTGGGCTTCGATCTGACCCTCATTGCCGAGCTGAACCTCAACGACATCAAAGGTGTCGCCGCTCCCGCCCTCGACGCCTGGTCCACGGCGGCAGCACTGGCGGCTGTGACCGAAAAGCTGGAATTGATGGTGGCGGTGCGGCCCACCTTTCATCTGCCTGCGCTGCTGGCCAAGCAGGCAGCCAACATCGATCACATCGCAGGCGGGCGGCTGTCGCTCAACGTCGTCTCCTCCTGGTGGGCGGACGAAGCGAAGATGTACGGCGTCCACTTCGAGCAGCACGACGACCGCTACGCCCGCACCGCCGAGTGGCTGGACGTGGTAGATGGCGTCTGGTCAAAAGATCACTTCTCCTATGCAGGCCGCTACTACCAGGTCCAGGAGACGATCCTGCAGCCCAAGCCCGTCTCGAAGCCCCGGCCTGTGCTCTACGCCGGAGGAGAATCGGAGGCGGCTAAAAACCTTATCGCCTCTAGGTGCGACGGCTATCTGATGCACGGCGATCCGCCGGAGCGGGTGGCAGAAAAGATCGCCGATCTGCGCTCTCGCCGGGAGGCACTGGGACTGCCGCCCCTGCGCTTCGGTGTGGCAGGTTACGCGATCGTGCGCGAACACGATCGCGAAGTCAAAGCCGAACTGGAGCGGATCAAAGATGTGCGCCACAGCGCTGCGGGCTACGCCAACTACCAGCAGTGGCTCGCCGGTACCCAACTGGAGCGGCAGATGTCGATCGAGGAGTACTCGGTCTCCAACCGGGGGCTGCGCACGGGCCTGGTGGGCACCCCCGATCAGGTGCGCTCTCAGATCGAACGCTTCGCCGAAGCCGGAGTCGATCTATTGCTGCTGCAGTTCAGTCCCCAACTTGAGGAGATGGAGCGCTTCAGCGAGACGGTGATCCGGCCAGGGCTGGTTGCAAGTTGACCTTACCTTATGCCTTCGCCGCCGCCTCGATAGCCTGCAACTCGTCTTCAGAGAGGGCAATTTCTGCTGCCTTCATGTTCTCTTCGAGGTGGGCGACCGAGGAGGTGCCGGGGATGGGCAAAATTACCGGGCTATGGTGCAGGAGCCAGGCAATCGAGAGCTGGGCGACGGTCGCCCCGTGGTGTCTTGCAATCTCATCGAGCTTGCCGCCGGGCTCTGCCAGCTTGCCGGCAGCGACGGGATACCAGGGGATAAAGGCAAGGTTATTCTGCTCGCAGTAGGTTACGACATCTTCGTGGGTACGGTCGCCGACGTTGTAGCGGTTCTGGACACTCACGATCTCGACCACCTTGCGAGCGCACTCGATTTCGGCGGGCGTGACGTTACTCAGGCCCACGTGGCGAATCTTGCCCGCCTTCTGCAGTTCGGCAATCGCCCCCAGCGACTCCTCCATCGGCACCTTCGGATCGATACGGTGCAATTGCCATAGGGGAAGCGTCTCCAACTTCAGCCACCGCAGGCTCATTTCCACCTGCTGGGTCAGGTACTCGGGGCGGCCCAGCGGTGGCCACGCTCCTGGGCCGGTGCGGGTCAGACCTGCCTTGGTTGCGACGACGATGCCCGGTGGATAGGGAGCGAGTGTTTCGCCAATCAGCGGTTCGCTCACGGCTGGTCCGTAGCTGTCGGCGGTATCGATGAAATTGACGCCCAGTTCCACGGCCCGCTTGAGGACGCGCTTGCACTCCTCGGGATTTTCTGGTGGTCCCCAAACGCCGGGTCCGGTTAGCCGCATCGCGCCGAAGCCGAGGCGGTTGACCTCAAGATCGCCGCCGATCTTAAAAGTTTTTGCAACGGTGCTCATCTTCTTTCTTCCTGTTTTCTGTCTTATCTGAATTAGAGATATACCTGCTTGCGACAGGTTCGGAGAGGTGCCGCCTCCGGACAAACTAACGCTCCGGGTAGCAAGATCCTCCCGCAGACCGGCTGATTTCAGCCAGCCACCAAAGATATATTCGTCCCCAATGGCTCAAGAAGGCTGGGAGACTGGCTGGTGCTTGAAGACATCGTCGAGGGGGATCTCGAGGGCGTCGATCACCTTCGTCCAGAAGTTGAGCGTGCCGATCACAGCCGTCAGTTCAACGATGTCGTCTTCGCTGTAGTGTTCTTTGAGCCGCTCGAACAGACCCTCAGTGACCGTGGTCGAAGGAACGGTGATCCGCTCGGCGTACTCGATGGCCACCTTCTCCGCTTCGCTGAAAAGTGGGCTCGTGGCGGCGCGGGTCAGATTGCGGATCTTCTCCTCGTCAGTGCCCTGCTTGTGGAGCATGAACGTGTGCATCGGCACGCAGTAGTCGCGGCAGCCGTTGATCTGGGCGATGCGCAGACTGATCAGTTCTTTGAGTTCGTCTGTGACCGTTTCGCTGTGGGCGTGAATTGCGCCATACAGGTTCATCACCGCCCGCATGATCTGGGGCCGGTGCGCCAGAACCTTGAGCGGGTTGAGTTCGGTGCCGTACTGCTTGCGTATGGCGTCGTAAACGGTCTTCAGCTGCTTGTCGGCGTTCTCTGGCTCGACTGGTGGAATCCGCATGACTGAGTGTACATCCGCGACAAAATTCTTCCTCATCGTAGCGCGACGCCTGTGCCCCCAACCCCTGCGCACCGTGAGGAAGCCTACGCAAAGCTAGAATTGTGAAGAAGAGTCAATAAATTCGATGGTGACGCTGCGACTGCCGGGGCTGATCGATACCCACGTCCATATCAACTACGAAAATTTTCGTGCAGACCTCGATGCGGTCGCTGCCAACTGGCGGGCCGCCGGGGTGGTACAACTGGTCCACGCCTGCGTCAAACCCGAAGAATTTCCCGGTATGCAGGCGCTGGCCGACCGCTATCCGGAGCTGGCCCTGGCAGTCGGATTGCATCCGCTTGACGTTGGCGAGCGCTGGAACGCGGCCTTGGCAGAGCAGATCCGCGACTACGCCCGCTCGGACAGGCGGGTGGTGGCGATTGGCGAGACGGGGCTGGACTTTTTTAAGGCCGACAATCCCGAGGCCCAAGAAGAAGCCTTTCGCACCCAGATTGCTGTTGCCCGCGAACTGGACCTGCCTGTCATCATCCACTGCCGCGACGCGGCTCTCGCCACCCGCAGAATCTTAGAGGCCGCCGGGCCGGTGCGCGGGGTGATGCACTGCTGGGGCGGCACTCCCGAAGAAACCGGCTGGTTTGTCGATCTGGGCATGTACGTCAGCTTCAGCGGCATCGTTACTTTTAAGAATGCCCAACTGCTGCAGCAGGCGGTGAGCGTCGTCCCCGACGAGTTGTTGTTGATTGAGACCGACTGCCCGTTTCTCGCTCCGGTCCCCAAGCGCGGTAAGCGCAACGAGCCCGCCTACGTCGCCCACGTCGCCGAGAAAGTGGCCGAGTTGCGCTCCAGAAGCGTCGAAGAGATCGTTGAACTGACAGCCCGCAACGCCCGCACGCTCTTTCGACTGCCCGCCACTAGCTAAGGGCAGCCACCGAGACTCTGCCTGCGATCACCTGGGCGAGCTTGCGAAAAGCCTGGGCGGAAACTGAATCTGCTCGGGCGAGGGTAATCGGCACCCCGCGATCGCCCCCTTCGCGCACGGGCATCTCTAGAGGCAGCATCCCGAGCAGCGGCAACTCTAACTCCCGCGCCGTCCGCTCGCCGCCACCGCTGCTGAAGATGTCGTACTTGCGATCGGGCAGATCCGGCGGAATGAAGTAGCTCATGTTCTCGACAATTCCGAGCACCGGCACCCCGAGCTGCTGAAACATGCGCAATCCCTTGCGCGCATCGAGCAGAGCGACGGTCTGGGGCGTGGTGACAATGATCGCTCCAGCGAGTGGCACTGCCTGACAGAGCGTGAGTTGAGCGTCCCCCGTACCAGGAGGCAAGTCGATGATTAGATAATCGAGTTCGCCCCAATCGACCTGATAGAGAAACTGACGGATGGCCGAGTTGAGCATCGGGCCGCGCCAGATCAAGGGCTGATCCTCGCCAATCCAGAAGCCCATTGAGGCGACCTTGACGCCGTAGTTAAATAGCGGCTCGAAGATCTCAGCTTCCCCCTCCTCGTGGCGCACGTTCATCCGGCTGCCCTGCAGACCGAGCATCAAAGGCACGTTCGGCCCGTAGATATCCGCGTCGAGGATGCCCACCTGGGCTCCATCCAGCGCCAGGGAGACGGCAACGTTGACCGCCACGGTCGTCTTGCCGACGCCGCCTTTGCCACTGGATACGGCGATGATATTCTTGACCCCCGCGATCCCCTGGCGATCCGGCAGACCCTTCGCCCTGGGCGTCTCCGCCGTCACTTTGATATCGACGCTCTGCACACCGTCGAGACTCAGGACCGCCTTCTTGCAATCCTCAACGATCATGTCCCTGAGCGGGCAGGCAGGCGTGGTGAGCACCAGGGTGAAGTGAACGTTTCCCCCTTGAATATCGATGTCGCGGATCATCTCCATCTCGACCAGCGAGCGGCGCAGCTCCGGATCCTGCACGGGCTTGAGGACGTTCAACACTTCTTGCTTGTCGATGGTGCGCTGCATGGTGACGGTGTAAGTGGTTCGTCGGCAGAATGGCTCAATCTCAGCATAGTACAACCCCCTGCTTTCCCCGAGACGCTGCTCAGGCGTTCCAAGCCTAAGTAGGGGGCAGTTCTGCCCAGTGGTCGTAGAACCGATTGCGGGTCCGGCTGAACCTTAGAGTACTGCACGGGCAGAAGCTCGTCATTCTCCCACAAAGCTTTAGTATTTACGGAGTATCGGAAAGCAAATTCGACTCCAGAAAAGCCAGCAGAGTTTCCGTTGTCCAGACGGGCAATCCACATCCAAAAAAATCCTGGTCGTTGGTCCAGATAGCCATGTCCTGAGAAAGTGCAAGTGCCACCGTCGGCCAGTCACCTGGATCGCGGGGGATACGCAGAAGAGCCTGCTCTCTCCAGTTCAGATAACTTGATTGCTCAACAATTTCTACCCTTTCCAGTACCAGAGCGAGACATGCCTCAAGAAAAGCTTTCCCATCCGCCGAACTCATGCCACTCTGCCGAATAATTCTGTCAATTTTTCCCGGCAATTCATAAACAGCCTCCTCCCACGCTTTGGCAGCAATAAATAGATTTAGCCCTGGGTTTTTGACGAGTTTGCGTCCTCGAACGCGAGGTAGTTCGGCAATCAGGACGTTCGCATCCACAGCGAGGCGCAAGGTAGATCATTCCTTGCTTAATAAGCGACTCAAATCTTCCTCCGTCAGCTTTCCATTGGCTGTCAGTCGCTGCACTGCTTGTTCTACATTGTGTAGAGCCTGCTGAACTTCCTTCTCTCGATAGGGTTTTGCATGTAGGAGACCTGTGTGGGGAGTGGGCTTTGTTGTGTCTTTTTGAGTCTCTGTTGCAACACTACATGCATAAAGTGCGCTTATGACTCTCTGTATATCGAAGACATCCCGAGTCAGTATGCCTGCACCGGTATTTTTGAGAATATCTCCACTTTTAGTTGCTATAGCTGAAACACGAACTTTTAGGATCGTTTCCTTATCATCATCAATAGAAAAGACTATCATCCTCTTGCCTCGAAGAATATCTCCTGGAATGCGATAAGCCCAAATGTTTCCCTCGTCCCACAGAACAGAGTTTCCTGGGGAAGCCATAATTGCTCTGATTTGATCTTTGATGATAGAGCCTTTGGCGCTTAAGTAGATAGAAACCTCTGGCTGAAAAATAGCGACCGAGCTAAAGGCTGTTGTAAGAGCAACAGAGGATACATATCCCCATAGCACTGCCTGTGCAGTTGCAAATAGGAGTAATAAAGGATTTACTTGTGGAACAATCGCGCTCAAGAATAAGATTCCTGAGAGAATAAAGGACAGCAAGCTGAGAATGATTGCAAGGCTGCGATCCTGCAGCAGTCTGGCTCGGGTTGCAGCAACAGGTTTGACAGCAAGAATACTCAACTGTCCATTGGTTACCAATCGTTCAGATGCACGTTTGACGCCTTCGTTCAAATACACATTAAGAAACGGGACAGTAAGCGTCCCAGTAAGGGCCAGAGCAGTGGCGACAATTGGGGGTGTAGTTAAAAACTGGGTGAGAGAATTGAGAAGATCGGTGACGGGCATAGCTCAGGGGCCACTATTCAGTCTGCCCATATCCTAGCTTCTGGTGAACCACTGGGTTTATGCAGGTGACTATTCCCCGCGTAGGGTGAAAGCCGGATCGATGCGGGTGGCCCGGCGAGCGGGTAGATAGCAGGCTATAAGGGCAACTGCCGAAAGCGCGAGAGCCACAGGAACTACCATTAACCAGTCGAGGGTACCAGGAGCGAAAAGCAAGTTCGTCAGGCTTTGCATTGCCGGCAGCGCGAGCACCAGACCGAGCGCCAGACCCAGCAGAGCGAGGGTCATGCCCTGGGTGAGAACCAATCGCAGCACATCCGCTGGAGTGGCTCCGAGCGCCAACCGGATACCCATCTCTCGGCAGCGCCGAGCCACTACCTGTCCATCCGCTTCGGGGGTGTCTTCCTCCGGCAAAAAGGTGCGGCCCAGTTGCGGCTGGATACCCAGAACTCCAAAGAAATTGGCCGAGACGATAGCCCCATCTAGAGCCTCCGGCTCGCCGGCACCTGTAAGGTTGCCGGACCAGATGTTAAAGATGGCCATGCCGCTGAATACCCGGCCCTGTCGTTGCCAGTCCAGGTAATCGGGCATCGAGACGACATTAAAAGGGTCGGACGCGGAGTTCCCCCAGATGAAAACCAGTTGGTCGGAGCGGGGATAGGGGAATGAACGCAGCAGCACGGCATTGATCACGCTGAAGATTGCCGTGTTTGCCCCGATTGCTAGTGTCAGCACAGCCACGATCATCGCGTAAAAAAGAGGATTACCCTTCACCATGCGCAACGCAAAACTTAAATCCTGCCAGAGCAAACTCAGATGTTCGAGCACTGCTACCCGCACAAGGTCGAGCAACGCATCGAGCCATAGCCAGGCTCTGGTCCAGCCGAAGCGCACTCTTTCCTCTTGATAGCGCTGGGTAAACATCTCCAGCATGGGCTCACCGTACTCGTAGCGAAACTCGTCCGGGAGCAACTTCAGACAAAAAAAGTAGAACTGCTGAAAGGGGGCAAGTTGCTTCGAGTCGATAGAAATCATCCCATAGCCTCCCCATCTGCCAGGAACTGTCTTTGACGGGCAAGTTCAACCAGAGCTGCAAGGCGCTCTGCTTCTGTTTGTCCTACCTGCCGACCGGAAGCGGTAAGCCGATAGAAGCGCTTGCGCAGACCACCCGCTCGCGGATCAGCCAGTTCCCCGGCTTCCTCCACCCACCCGGCTGCCAGCATCTGTTTGATGAGCCGGTAGAAGCCTCCTGTGCCGAGGCGAATCGCTCCCCCGGTGCGCTGCTCAATCTCCTTTGAGATGGCGTAACCGTGGCTCTCCCCGTCGGCCAGCGAAAGCAGGATGTGAAACATCGGTGCTGTGAATTGAGTAGAACCTGACTCATTGGGCGGAAAGAACATTCGGCCTCACTTTATATTCATGCCACATAGGTTCATTTTGGATATATGTGACGTGTATATAGTAGCGATGGCAATTGGGCCTGTCAAGGAATGCCTCCTCGTGGAGAGTTTTCAAAAGCGCGCCGAGCAGATCGATTAATCTGATACCCATGCTCAGCCGCATCGCCGAATATCACTACTGGCTCGGGCGCTACATCGAGCGCGCCGAGAACACGGCCCGGATCGTCGCCGACTACTACCAGACCCAACTCGACACCGGCAAGCAGGACGGCGC
Source organism: Gloeobacter kilaueensis JS1 (assembly GCF_000484535.1). Taxonomy (NCBI): domain Bacteria; kingdom Bacillati; phylum Cyanobacteriota; class Cyanophyceae; order Gloeobacterales; family Gloeobacteraceae; genus Gloeobacter; species Gloeobacter kilaueensis. The sequence goes on from NC_022600.1 coordinate 4,722,767, forward strand.
ACCCAGCCAGCGCTGGGCGATGATCCTGGAGGTGGTGGGCGAGATGGACGCCTACCAGCAGCGCTATTCGACCGTCAAGCCTGCAGAAGTCGAGCAGTTCGTCACCTTCGACCGCACCAATCCCAGCTCGATATTAAGTTGCGTTACCCAGGCGCGGGAGAACGCTCGCGGCATCCGCGATCAGATCTCTTCGGAGCTGTGGCTCACCCTCAACCGCATGTACCTCGAACTGCGGGGAGCGGGCTGGGAGGGCGACGTCGATGCCGAGGCGCTGGGCTTTTATGAAAAAGTCAAGGAGCAGTCGTGCCTCATCGACAACCTGATCGACAGCACGATTTTGCACGATGCGGGCTGGCGGTTTTTGCGGCTCGGGCGCAACATCGAGCGCGCCCTGCAGACCGCCCGCATCCTGCAGGTGCGCTACCACTACATCAATCCCCAGACGCCATTGCCCGAGCGACCGATCGAAGTGCAGCGGTGGCTGTCGCTACTGCGCTCGGTGAGCGGTTCTGAAATTTACAGCAAGCTCTATCGGGCAACGGTAGCCCCGCGCTCGGTGGTCGAGTTGCTCGTGCTCCATCCGCACTTTCCGCGCTCATTGCGCTTTGCTGCAACCCAACTGCACAACTTGCTGCGCTTGCTCTCGGCAAGTCGGCCCGAATCGTACACGGGCGAGGCCGAGCGGCTGAGCGGCAGGCTGGCGAGTGAACTGGTCTACAGCACCCTCGAAGAAATCGAGCGTGCCGGTGTTGTCGCCTACCTGTTGCAAAAAGAAAACGAACTGAACGCAATCGGCGATCACATCCACCACTGCTACTTCGGCTACGCCCCACCGGCGGTGCTGCCTGCTACCCAGAGCTACCAGTTTCAGGCGTTTTGAGAGCGGATCTATTTGGCCGTGGCGCTGGCCTGGCGGCGATCGATGCGCTCCTCGATATAGTTCGCCAGCTCCCGAAAGCGGGGCAGCGCTTTTAATTCGAGCTGGGTACCGTCTTTGGTGTTGATGAGCACCACGCCGTAGTTGAAGATGCCGCCGATGATCGAGTTGGGGATCACCCGCACCGACTTGATTTCGCGGTAGACGACATCGCTGCGGTTGCGGCCCAGCCAGCCGCCTTCGACGGTCACCCGGCGATTGGTGATCCGGTAGCGCACAAACAGCAGGCGCACCAGCGAACCCACCCAGAGCGGCAACCAGATGATCGTCACCAACAGCAGGGTGTTGACGACAAAATCGACGATACTCGGACGCCCCTCGAACTGCACCTCTTCCTGAATCGCCACTCGCCTGTCCTCTTAAACTACGCTCCGGTCGATCCTTCTGCCAGTACACCGCTTGTAAGCAGAAGACTGTGGACCTCCGCCCGCACCTCCAGATAAGCAGGAACCTCGGCCTCCTGCGGCTGGGAGCGGACTACCACTACAATTTTGTATCCTGGGGCGATTTTCGGAAGCACCTCGCGCAAAGATTCGCGGATGAGCCGCCGCCAGCGGTTGCGGCGCACCGCATTGCCCACCTTGCGGCTGGTGGTGATACCGATGCGCGACGCTCCACCGTCATCCCGCAGAATCAGAAGGTGCAACCGGGCTGTGCTGTGGCGTCTGCCGCGCCGATGCACCTGCTCGAAGTCGCGGTGGCGGCGCAGACGATGGCATTTGGGCAGCAAAGACTAGATGGCGAGGCGGTGGCGGCCCCGGCGACGGCGGGCCGAGAGCACCCGGCGACCACCAGGCGTGCGCATCCGGGCGCGGAAGCCGGAAGTCTTCTGGCGCTTGCGGGTGGTGCCTTCCAGAGTTCTTCTCATGGATTTTCATTCAAACAGCGTTTCGCATTATATCTGAGCTACAGCCGTTATGCAAAGTAGTTCACAAAGCAGCCACCGGTTCGATCGGATCAGGCGCGCTTGACCTCCGGTACTCGATGATTCACCTGAAATTTTAGGATGGACGGATCGGAGATCTTTGGATAAGATTGCTCACTAGATTGGCTAGTCCAGGCATTTATAAGTTTAGGTGTAAACATTT